>JAGXGL010000075.1 GCA_024636755.1 Guyparkeria sp.
CAGGCGCGTCGTCGCCGGCGTGCCGGTGGTCACGTCAAGACGACGCAACACCGAGCACGGGCGGCTCGCCAGGCCCCGCAGGGCGCGCCTTGAGCCGGGCATCTGCTGTGTTCTCGTCCTTGGAAAGAGAATAACTCTTCCGCGGCGGACGAACGCCTTGCATCTGCCCGGCTCAAGGCACGCAGAGCGGTATGGCATTCGTGCAGAGTTTCCCTAGTCGCCGCGCGGCGTCTTGGCGACGAAAATGGTGTCGTTTTCGACTCGAATATCGTAACAGTCGATCGGCTCGTAGGCCGGTGCCGACAGGGCCTCGCCATCCCTCAGGCAGAACTCCGCGTCGTGCCACGGGCAGGTCAGGGTGTCGCCGTCGAGGCGTCCTTCGGAGATGGGCAGTTCCTGGTGGCTGCATTCGTCAATCACCGCGAGTATTACGCCGTCGGCATTGACCACGAGGATGTCGGCATCGGGGCCTTCCACCACGCGGCGTTCGCCGGGCGCAAGCTCGCGCTGCTCGCAGACCCGGATCCAGTTCTCGTCGAGGGTTTCGCTCACGGTTTCACTCACAGAGGTTTGATTTCAAGCGGAGAGATTCGTTCCGAACCGGCTCAGAACATGCCCGTGGCAAGCTTCGCCTCGTCGGACATCATCTCGCGGCTCCAGGGCGGGTCGAACACCAGTTCGACGGCCGCCTCTTCGATGGTTGGGATCTCCATGATCCGCTGATGCGCGTCCGAGGCGATCACGCCGCCCATGCCGCAACCGGGAGCGGTCAACGTCATGTCGACTTCCACACGGCGTCCGGCGACCGGCAGTGATTCGACCCTGACCTTGTAGACCAGGCCCAGATCCACGATGTTGATCGGGATCTCCGGGTCGAATACGCCGCGCAGCTGTTCCCAGACCATCTCCTCGACCTCCCCGTCGGAGGCGTTTTCCGGCAGCTCGGGCTGCGGGGGTGGCTCCTTGCCCAGTGCGTCGGCGTCCTTGCCCTCGACCCGGAGCAGATGGCCGCGCGCCTTGATGGTGAAGCTGCCGCCCAGGGCCTGCATCAGTTCGACGGGCGTGTCCTTCGAGGCGAGCACCTTCTGCCCCGAGGGCACCATGGTGCAGACCACGTCACGGGCAAGTCGGATGCGTTCCATCGGTTCCACGGTTGGTTCTCTCCGGTGGTTGGTCAGACGAGCATGTCGCGCACGCGGGCGACCGCGGCGACGAACTGGTCGATCTCGTCGAGTGTGTTGTAGAAGGCCGCTGAAGCGCGGGCCGTACCGGCCGGCGCGTCGAAGCAGTGCATCAAGGGCATGGCGCAATGATGGCCGGTACGCACGGCAATGCCCATCGAGTCGAGCAGGGTGCCGATATCGTGCGGGTGGGCCCCATCGATGAGAAACGAGACCACCGGCACCTTGTGCGCGGCCTGACCCACGATCCTTAGGCCGGGGATGTCGGTCAGCCCGCGGGTCATGCGCTCGAGCAGGGCGGCCTCGTGACGTTCGATCGCCAGCCAGTCGAGCCCGTCGGCCCATTCGAGGGCCGCGCCGAAGCCGATCGCGCCCTCGATATTGGGCGTGCCAGCCTCGAATTTCGATGGCGGCGGGGCGAAACGCACGCCGTCAAAGCGTACTTCTTCGATCATGTCGCCGCCGCCCATGAACGGCGGCAGGCGATCGAGCCAGTCACCCCGGGCGTACAGGGCGCCGACGCCACTGGGGCCGAACACCTTGTGACTGGAACAGGCGTAGAAGTCGCAGCCCAGCGCCTGGACGTCCACCGGCCCATGTGGCAGACCCTGCGCGCCATCGACCAGTACCGGCACAGCGCACTCATGGGCGATCTCGGCGACGCGTGCCACCGGGTTGACCGTCCCCAGCGCGTTGGAGACGTGGTTGACCGCCACCAGCCGCGTGCGATCGGTGATCAGATCAGGGAGGGCGTCGATCTTGAGCTCACCCCGCTCGTTGACCGGGATGGTGCGGACCACGATCCCCTTGCGCTGCCCGAGCATCAGCCACGGCACGATGTTGGCGTGGTGCTCGAGCTCGCTCAGGATCACCTCGTCACCGGCCCGCCAGTCGTCCGACAGCGAATGGGCCAGCAGGTTGATCGCCTCGGTCACGCCGCGGACAAAGACGATTTCGCGATCGCTGTCGGCGTTGAGTGAGCGGGCGATCCGCGTGCGGGCGTTTTCGAAGCGCTCGCTGGCACGCGCCGACAGCGTGTGTACGCCACGATGGATGTTGGCGTTGTCGCGCTCGTAGAATTCTCGGATCGTGTCGATCACGACTCGCGGTTTCTGCGTGGTGGCCGCGTTGTCGAGATAGACCAGCGGTTTGCCATGCACCTCTTGGTCGAGCGCCGGAAACTGGGCCCGGATCGTATCGACTGAAAACGGCTGGATGCGCCCGTCGTCCGCCATTACGCCTTCTCGTCGTCGGCGGTGTCACGCTCGCCGAGACGTTGCTCGACGCGCTCGGTGAGCCAGTCGCGCAGTTCGACCAACGGGATCTCGTCGACGACCTCCTGGGCGAAACCGGCAATCAACAGGCCACGGGCTTCGTCCAGCTGCAGGCCGCGCGAGCGCAGGTAGAACAGCGCTTCCTCGTCGAGCCGGCCAATGGTCGCGCCATGCGAGCAGCTGACGTCATCGGCGTAGATCTCGAGTTCGGGCTTGGCGTCGATCTCGGCGTTGTCCGACAGGATCAGGTTGTTGCTCGACTGGTACGCCTGGATGCGCTGGGCATCCTCCTCGATCAGGATGCGGCCCTTGAAGATGCCACGACCGGCATCATCGGCGATGGTGCGGTAGTGCTCGTTGCTGGTGGTGTCCGCCGCGGCGTGCGTGATGCGGGTATGGGTGTCCAGCACCTGCTTGCCGCGCGGCATCATCAGCCCGATCAGGTCGACATGAGCCCCGGAACCGCCAACGTGTATGTCGTACTCCCGCCGGATCATCTGCCCGCCGAGCTGGACGTTGTGGCTGTGATAGCGCGCGTCCCGCTCCAGCGAGACGAAGGTGCGTTCGGTCGCCAGGCGCCTCGCCCCGTCCAGCCCAAGGGCGATGTGTGTCAACGCGGCGTTGGCGGCGATCGAGGAGACGATCACGCTGTTGCGCCAGGACGGCTGCTCACCCACCGTCTCGATGTGTTCGATCAGCGTCGCGCTTGAGCTTTGACCCAGTCGAACCAGCACCCGCGGGTGGCTCATCACCGACTCGGTCGCCCCGTCGAGCCACTCGATAACGATCGGGCGTTCGATGACCGCATTGGCCGCGACGTCGATCACCACGCCCTCGCGGGCCATCGCCGTGTTCAGCGTGACCAGGGCGTCGTTGGGGTTCTCGACGCTTGGCGCCGGTGTCGGCGAGAAGGCCGCTTGTCGAGTGTCCTCGTCGGCATCGGCGAGTGCACTGAGCGTCAGACCCTCAGGTATCTCGTTGGGTACGCCCTCGAACACGCCGTCGATAAAGCGCAGACGCAGCGGGTTGTCCAACGGCAGGCGGATGCTCGGTTCAATATCCGCGCCCACGCCGATCGGGGCGCTGAATTGGCCCCGCTGAATCGCGCGCAGGTTCGTCCAGCGCCATTCCTCGTCACGCAGGCCGGGCAGGCCGAGCGTTTCAGCCTGTTCGCGCGCCGTGCGGGCGATTGCCTCGGGGGCCGCGGCCGTCTCCGGCATGGCCGTCTTGAGCCAGTCGGGGAGCTCTTTGCGCATCACGATGCCTCCTCGAGAATCTCCTGGTAACCCTCGGCTTCAAGGCGATGGGCGAGGGACTTGTCACCGGACTTGATGATCTTGCCCTGGTAGAGCACGTGCACGAAGTCCGGCTCGACGTAGTTGAGCAGGCGCTGGTAGTGCGTGACCAGGATGATGCCGCGCTCTTCGCCGCGCATGCGGTTGATCCCCTCGGAAACGACCTTCAGCGCGTCGATGTCGAGGCCCGAATCGGTCTCGTCGAGCAGGGCGAGCTTGGGCTCGAGCAGCAGCATCTGCAGGATCTCGTTGCGCTTTTTCTCGCCGCCGGAAAAGCCGGCATTGACGCCGCGATGCAGGAAGGCATCGTCCATGTCCATGCTGGCGACCAGCTCGCGGACCTGCTTCATGAAGGTGAAGGTGTCGACCTCGTCGAGACCCTGCGCCTCGCGCTTGGCGTTGAGCGATTCCTTGAGCAGGTAGATGTTCTTGACGCCCGGGATCTCGACCGGGTGCTGGAATCCCAGCAACATGCCGGCCACCGCGCGCTCTTCGGTCTCCATTTCCAGGAGATCGTGGCCGTCGAAGGTAATGGTGCCTTGGGTGACTTCGTAGCCGTCACGGCCGCCGAGTACGTGGCAGAGCGTGCTCTTGCCCGAGCCGTTTGGTCCCATGATGGCGTGGACCTCACCGGCATTGATGGTCAGGTTGATGCCCCTGAGGATCTCCTTGCCATCGATTTCAGCGTGCAAATTCTTGATTTCGAGAAGTGCCATGTTGAAAAGCCTTTGTAAATTGTTCGGTTAACCCAATGTTTATAAGGTATTTTCTTCGGATCAGCCCACGGATCCTTCGAGCGACACGGCCAGCAGGGCCTGTGCCTCGACGGCGAATTCCATGGGCAGTTCATTGAAGACGTCCTTGCAGAAGCCGCTGACGACCATGTTCATCGCGTCTTCCTCGGACAGGCCGCGCGAGCGCAGGTAGTACATCTGGTCGTCGCTGACCTTGGAGGTGGTTGCCTCGTGCTCGACCTGGGCGCTGGCGTTCTTGGCCTCGATGTAGGGGAACGTGTGTGCCCCACAGCGATCGCCGATCAAGAGCGAGTCGCACTGGGTGAAATTGCGGGCGTGCGTCGCGGTCTTGCCGATGTGTACCAGCCCGCGGTAGGCGTTCTCGGCCCGACCGGCGGAGATGCCCTTGGAGACGATCGTCGACCGGGTGCGCTTGCCCAGATGAATCATCTTGGTGCCCGAGTCAATCTGCTGGTAGTTGTTGCCCACGGCCACCGAGTAGAACTCACCGACTGAGTCGTCGCCCTTGAGGATGCAGCTCGGGTACTTCCACGTGATCGCCGAGCCGGCCTCGACCTGGGTCCAGGTGATCTTGGCGCGATCGCCACGGCATTCGCCACGCTTGGTGACGAAGTTGTAGATGCCGCCTTTGCCTTCCTCGTCGCCCGGGTACCAGTTCTGGACGGTGGAATACTTGATCTCGGCATCGTCCAGCGCGACCAGCTCGACTACGGCCGCATGCAGCTGGTTTTCGTCACGCTGCGGGGCGGTGCAGCCCTCGAGGTAGCTGACCGAGGCGCCTTCCTCGGCGATGATGAGCGTGCGTTCGAACTGGCCGGTGTTCTTCGCGTTGATGCGGAAGTAGGTCGACAGCTCCATCGGGCACTTCACGCCCTTGGGCACGTAGACGAACGAGCCGTCGGAGAACACCGCCGAGTTGAGGGCGGCGAAGTAGTTGTCGCCCTGGGGCACGACGGTGCCGAGGTATTTCTTGATCAGCTCGGGGTGGTTCTCGACCGCCTCGGAGAACGAGCAGAAGATCACGCCGGCCTCGGCGAGCTTGCCCTTGAAGGTGGTGGTCACCGAAACGGAGTCGAATACCGCATCAACCGCCACGTTGGCGCCTTTGACGCCGGCGAGCACGGCACGCTCGTGCAGCGGAATACCGAGCTTCTCGTAGGTCTCCAGAAGCTTCGGGTCGACATCGTCGAGCGATTCCGGCGCGTCGGCGTCGAGCTCTTCCTGGGACTTCGGCGCGGCGTAGTAGGAGAGTGCCTGGTAGTCGATCTTCGGGTAATGGACGTGTGCCCATTCCGGCTCTTTCATGGTCTGCCAATGGCGGAAGGCCGACAGGCGCCATTCAAGCATGAACTCGGGCTCGTGTTTCTTCGCCGAGATCATGCGCACCACGTCTTCATCAAGACCCGGCGGGATGATTTCCTGCTCGATGTCGGTCGTGAAACCGTACTTGTACTCTCGCTTGACGAGTTGCTCGAGTTCCTGTGTTTCGGTCATGTCGTTATCACCTGGTCGAAGGCTGATGGCCGGTCGGTCGAGCCGCCCGGCGGTGTTCGTGTTGGGAATCCGTTGAGGAGCCGCTAGTCGGAGAGGGAGCGTCGGCATCCATCATCTCGCCACCGCGAGACCGCTCGTACCAGACCGGCACCTGGGTCGTGGCCGTGCTGCCTTTCACCGGCCGCGTCATGTCGGCCAGGGTGGTGGCGTCGAGCAGGGCGTGCACGCCCCGGTTGATCGCTTCCCAGTGCGGCCGGACGACGCAGTCACTCTGCATCGAGCAATCGTGATCGGGGCGGAAGCAGTCGGTCATCGCGATCGGCCCGTCAATGGCCTCGATGATTTCGGCAAGCGTGATCTTCTCGGCCGGACGGGCAAGAAAGTAGCCGCCGCTACGCCCCTGGCGAGACTGCACGATGCCCTCGCCGTTGAGGAGCTTGAGCAACTTGCCCACCGTCGGCATGTTGATCCCGGTGCGCTCGGCGAGCGCTCGTGCATTGGCGCGCTGTTCGCTGGGTTTCTCGCGCGGATCGCCGGCCAGTGCCGTCAGCAGCACGATGGCGTAATCGCTCAGTCGGCTGATCTTCAACATGCCTGCCTCCGCGGGTAACGGTCCCATGTCCCCGATATCCAATGGCACGGGAATGCGCCGTTGGTAACGGGATAAGTGCGTTAAAAGTACTAAAACGGTACGGTTTAATCAAGCGGCGTGGTCGAGCGCTGCGCCCGTATTGCGTCAGCGTTGCCTTTATCGGGCTTAAGCCTTTGTCTGCGCTTCGATTTGGCCGCGATTTCTGCTATCTTTCGCACCCTTTCCCCACGCCGGAATGACGAGGAATTCGTTGACGTGACGACGACAGCCACCGACAAGACATTCGTGCCCACCGATGGCGCCGGCAAGCGGCTCTACATCAAGACTTGGGGCTGCCAGATGAACGAGTACGATTCGGCGAAGATGGCCGACGTACTTGGCGTGTCGCGCGGCTTTGAACCGGTTTCCGACCCGGCCGAGGCCGACGTGATCCTGCTCAACACCTGTTCGATCCGCGAAAAGGCACAGGAAAAGGTGTTCTCCCAGCTGGGCCAATGGCGCCCGCTCAAGGAGAAGAACCCGGACCTGATCATCGGCGTGGGCGGCTGTGTCGCCAGCCAGGAAGGCGAGGCGCTGCGCGAGCGGGCACCGTTCGTCGACATCGTCTTCGGGCCGCAGACCCTGCACCGGCTCCCCGAGATGGTGGCGGTGGTCGAGGCCGAGCGAAAGCCGGTCGTGGATATTTCCTTCCCGGAGATCGAGAAATTCGACAACCTGCCGGACCCGCGCGCCGACGGCCCGGTCGCGTTCGTCTCGATCATGGAAGGTTGCTCGAAGTACTGCACCTTCTGCGTGGTGCCCTACACCCGGGGCGAGGAGATTTCCCGGCCGTTCGATGATGTCGTCGCGGAGGTGGCGGATCTCGCCGAGCAGGGCGTGCGCGAGGTCAACCTGCTGGGGCAGAACGTCAACGCCTTTCAGGGCCCGATGCACGACGGCCAGATCGCCGATCTCGCGTTGTTGATCGAGGTGATCGCCCAGATCGACGGCATCGACCGCATACGGTTCACCACCTCCCACCCGGTGGAGTTCACCGACCGCCTGATCGAGGCCTACCGCAACGTGCCGGAACTGGCGAGTTTCCTGCACCTGCCGGTCCAGTCGGGCTCCGACCGGGTGCTGGCGTTGATGAAGCGCAGCCACACGGCCATGGAGTACAAGTCGAAGATCCGCAAGCTGCGTGAGGCCCGTCCGGGGATTTCGATCTCCTCGGATTTCATCATCGGCTTCCCCGGCGAGACCGAGCGTGATTTCGAGCAGACCATGAAACTGATCGAGGATATCGGCTTCGATCACTCGTTCTCGTTTGTCTACAGCGCGCGGCCCGGCACGCCGGCCGCGAACCTGCCGGACGACCAGCCCGAGGAAATCAAGAAGGCACGCCTCAAGCGTCTGCAGACGCGCATTACCGAGTTCGAGCAGGAGATTTCCCGCTCGATGCTCGGCACGACGCAGACGGTGCTGGTGCAGGGGCCGTCGAAGAAGGATCCCAATGAACTGATGGGCAAGACCGAGAACAACCGCAGCGTGATCTTCGGCGGCCGTCCGGGACTGGTCGGCCTGTTCGTCGATGTCGAAATCACCCAGGTCAATCCGAACTCCCTGCGCGGCAAGTTCATCGACATCCACCCCACGGACCGTGAGCGGGCCAAGGCGCGAAAGCTGGTGGCAGCGTAATGACCGAGATGCAAGCCGAACGCCTGGAATTCGCCCTCGAACCGGCCGACAACGAGCGGCTGGCCAATCTTGCCGGCAGCTTCGATGAGCACTTGCGGATGATCGAGCGCCGCCTTGGCGTGGAGATCAATCATCGCGGCAACCTGTTTGCGGTGATCGGCCCGTCGGCCATCGCCGATCAGGTCGAGACCCTGCTCGCCGACCTCTACAAGCTCAGCGAAAGCCAGGTGATCGACCCGGAACGCGTCAATCTGGGCATGCAGCAGGCCGGCATGGAAGACGCGTCGCCCCCGCCAGGCGACGAGGTGCTGATTAAGACACTACGGGGCATCGTCCGCGGGCGGGGCAACCGTCAGGTGCAGTACCTCAAGGCGATTCGCGAGTCGGATCTCAATTTCGGCATCGGCCCGGCCGGCACCGGCAAGACCTATTTGGCCGTGGCCAGCGCGATCGACGCCTTCGAGCGTGGCCAGGTGCAGCGCATCGTGCTGGTACGCCCGGCGGTCGAGGCAGGCGAGAAGCTCGGTTTTCTGCCCGGTGATCTGGCGCAGAAGATCGACCCGTACCTGCGGCCCATGTACGACGCGCTCTACGAGATGATGGGCTTCGACAAGGTCAATCGCCTGATCGAGCGTAGCGTGATCGAGGTCGCGCCGCTGGCCTTCATGCGGGGTCGGACACTCAACGAGTCGTTCGTCATCCTGGACGAGGCGCAGAACACCAGCATCGAACAGATGAAGATGTTCCTGACCCGGATCGGCTTCGGCACCTCCGCGGTGGTTACCGGTGATATCACGCAGGTCGACCTACCCAAGGGCGCGACCTCGGGCCTGCGCCATGCCATCGACGTGCTCAGCGACGTTGAGGGGGTGCGGTTCACCTTCTTCCAGAGCCGCGACGTGGTGCGCCACCCGTTGGTCAAGCGCATCATCGATGCCTACGAGAGTCGGAGCAGGGCGGATTGACCCGTTCGCCCCCGGTGTGGGTCGATCGGCAGCGTGCCTGCACATCCCGATGCCCGTCGCGACGAACATTGATCGGTTGGGTCTCGCGCACCCTTGGCGCGCTGGTTCCGGATGGGCCGAATGGCGGAGAGGTGACGATTCGCTACGTCGAACCCGAGGAAAGCCGCTCGCTGAACGCGCAATTCCGGCACAAGGATCGACCCACGAACGTGCTCTCCTTCCCAGCCGCCGACGATCCAGCGGATTTGGCGGTGTTGCCGGGGTCGGATCACCCCTATCTGGGTGATCTGGTTATCTGCGCCGACGTGGTGGAACGCGAGGCGAAGGAGCAGGCAAAATCCCGGCGCACGCACCACGCGCACATGGTCGTACATGGGATTTTGCACCTGTTGGGCTATGATCACCTGACCGAAGCCGAGGCAGAGCAAATGGAATCGATCGAGATTCGCGTGCTCGCCTCGTTGGGTTACCCCGATCCCTATGCCTGAATCGTGAAGATCGACGCCGAGATTCTACGACTCTTTTCCGTCGCATCTGTTTGATTTAATTCCCTTTCCAACCTCTCAAGAAAGACGATCCATGGAAGACGAACCTCCCAGTTCGGACTCGCAAGACGGGTCCTGGTTGCAGCGTGTAAAACAGCGTTTCTGCCCCTGCGAAATCCGATCGATTGATCAGATGAAGTCCCTGGTTCGCCAGGCGATTGAATCCGAGGTCTTTCCGGTCTCCACTGGAGGCCTGATCGATTCGGTACTGGACTTCCACGATCTGCGTGTCCGCGACGTCATGGTCCCCCGTGGCCAGATGGACGTGATCGAGGAGGGCACCACGCTGCCGGAACTGCTCTCGGCGGCGGTCGAGACCGGGCATTCCCGCTATCCCGTCATCCGCACCAATCGCGACGAGGTGATCGGTATTCTGCTGGTCAAGGAGCTGCTGCGCTTTTATGCCAATTCCCAGCAGCCTGGTGGCGATTCGACGTTCGATCTTCTCGACCTGGTGCGTACCCCCATGTTCGTACCGGAAAGCAAGCGCCTGGATGCGCTACTGGCCGAATTCCGCCTGACGCGCACGCACATGGCCATCGTGCTGGACGAATTCGGTGGCGTGGCCGGCCTGGTCACCATCGAGGACGTGCTCGAGGAAATCGTTGGTGATATCGACGACGAGTTCGATGTCGAGGAGCGTGTCAATATCCGCCAGCAGGCGCCGCGGCGGCACACGGTCCGTGCACTGACCCCGATCGGGGAGTTCAACGAAGTCTTCGCTACCGACTTTTCCGACGGCGAGTACGACACCATCGGCGGGCTGGTGTCCAACACGCTGGGGCACCTCCCGCGCCGGGGTGAGGTCGCACGTTTGGGTGAGTACGAGTTCAAGGTGCTGGGCGCCGATCGTCGCCGGCTCCATTTGCTGCTGGTGACCAAGCTCGATTTCGAACCGAGTGAGGAAACGGATGGCTCGCCAGACGAAGAGACCTGATTCCCAACGAGGCGACCCGCTCGTCGCGGGGCCCCGGTTTACCGGCCGCCTGAACGGGTGGGGTGGAAGTCTGCTCGCCCTGATCGCGGGTGCCACCTTGGTGCTCGCGTTCGCTCCATTTGCGTTCTGGCCGGCAGCGATTATCGCGCCGGCCGTCTTGTTTGCGCTGATCCGTCACTGCCGACCCGGCCGAGCGATGCGGTTGGGTTGGTGGTTCGGGCTGGGGCAATTCGGACTTGGCGTGAGCTGGGTCTACGAAAGCTTCACCCTGTTCGGCGGCATCGTTGCCCCCCTGGCCGTGCTGGTGACCGCGCTGTTCGTCATGGCGCTGGCCGTCTACCCGGCGGTTGCCGCCTGGCTTGCCGTCCGCGTCACGCCCAAAGCCGATTGGCCCAGCCGAGCGGCGGCGTTCGTGGCCAGCTGGGTGCTGGTCGAGGCCTTGCGCGCCTGGCTTTTCGGCGGATTCCCCTGGCTCAATCTCGGCATCAGCCAGGTGGATGGCCCCCTGGTGGGTTGGCTGCCCCTCATCGGGGAATACGGGGTCACCGCCATCCTGCTCGCGCTCGGCGTGGTTCTCTGGTGCCTGACTTCCCGCGTCTGGGGGCATGGGCCCGACTGGCGTCGTTGGCTCGGCCCGGCCGGCTTGCTGCTTTTTGTGCTCCTGGCCTCGTTGCCGCTTCGTTCCATCGAATGGTCCAAGCCGACCGGGCAAACGCTGAGCGTTGGTGTCGTGCAGGGCAATATCGCGCAAATGCAGAAATTCGACCCGGAATTCTTCCAGCGCACCCTCTCGATCTACCGGGACCTGACCGACTCGCTACCCGAGGTCGATCTCGTCCTCTGGCCTGAAACCGCCATCCC
>JAGXGL010000076.1 GCA_024636755.1 Guyparkeria sp.
AGCTCGTCCTCGAGCTTGGCGGTGAACTCGTAGTCGACCACGTCGCGGAAGTATTCGGTGAGAAAGCCGTTGACCACCCGGCCCATGTCGGTGGGGCGGAAGCGGCGCTGTTCCAGTTCGACGTATTCGCGCGAGCGCAGCGTGGAGATGATGCTGGCGTAGGTCGACGGGCGACCGATGCCGTACTGCTCCAGCGTCTTGACCAGGCTCGCCTCGGTAAAGCGCGGCGGCGGCTCGGTGAAGTGCTGGGTGGCGTTGATCGCGGCGAGTTCGATCTGCTGACCTTCCTCCAGCGGCGGCAGGCGGCGGTCGTCATCCTTGTCGGATGCCTGGTCGTCCTCGTCCTCGCGGTAGGCGGCAATAAAGCCCGGGAACTTCAGGGTCGAGCCGGTCGCACGGAAGCTGTGCTCGTCACCGGCCGACAGGTCGACGGAGACCTGGTCGAAGATCGCCGGGTTCATCTGCGAGGCCAGCGTCCGCTTGAAGATCATCTCGTAGAGACGGAACTGGTCGCGGTTGAGGAAGGCGCGCACCTTGTCCGGCGTGTTGGCGATCGAGGTCGGGCGAATCGCCTCGTGGGCCTCCTGCGCGTTCTTCGACTTGGTGCGGTACTGGTTGGGGGTCTCCGGCACGTAGTCGGCGCCGTAGCTCTCGCCGATGTGATGGCGGATCTCGCCGATGGCATCGTTCGACAGGTTGACCGAGTCGGTTCGCATGTAGGTGATCAGGCCCACGGTGCCCTGGCCGATGTCGACGCCCTCGTAGAGCTCCTGGGCGGTGCGCATGGCGCGTGACGCGGTTAGGCCGAGCTTGCGCACCCCCTCCTGTTGCATGGTGGAGGTGGTGAACGGCGGGGCGGCGTGGCGCTTGCGCTCGCGGCGGTCGACCTTGGCGACGGTGAGCTTGCCACCGGCGGCGGCCTCGAGGCGTTCCCGCGCGGACATGGCGCTGGCCTCGTCCTCGAGGGTGAACTGCGCGACCTTCTTACCGTCGAGCTCGTAGAGGCGGGCGGCGAATGGTTGATCCTTGGTACGGCAGTCGGCGGCAATCGACCAGTATTCGCGCGCCGTGAAGGCCTCGATCTCTTGCTCGCGCTCGACGATCATCCGCAGGGCCGGGCTCTGCACGCGGCCGGCCGACAGGCCCGGATTGATCTTCTTCCACAGCAGCGGCGAGAGGTTGAAGCCCACCAGGTAGTCGAGTGCGCGGCGCGCCTGCTGGGCGTCGATCAGGTCTTCGGACAGCCCGCGCGGGTTGGCGATGGCCTCCTGCACGGCGCGCTTGGTGATCTCGTAGAACACCACGCGCTTGGCCTCGCGCCCCTCGAGCAGGCCGGCCTCCTTGAGCAACTCGTAGAGGTGCCAGGAAATGGCCTCGCCTTCGCGGTCGGGGTCAGTGGCCAGCAGCAGGGTGTCGGCCTTCTTGATCGCCTTCTTGATGGCATCGACGTGCTTTTTGTTCTTGTCGATGACCGTGTAGTTCATCGCGAAGTCGTTGTCGGGGTCGACCGCGCCGTTTTTGGGCACGAGATCCCGCACGTGGCCGTAGGAGGCCAGGACTTCGTAGCCGGGGCCGAGGTATTTCTTGATCGTCTTGGCCTTGGCAGGCGACTCGACGATGACGAGATTTTCGCTCATAGAATGTCTTCGTTGTTTGGGGAAGGTCTGCGCGAATCCGATATCGCTCTGCGTGCCTTGATGCTGTCCGGCTCAATGCGCACCAAGCCAGAGTGGCATCGTATTCGTGCCGCCCCTTCCTTAATGCAGGATGGCGGCGTCTTCGAAGACGAGGTCTTCCATCCAGGCAAAGGCCTGTTCCTCGCCGGGTTTGGCGAACAGGACCAGCAGGACGATCCACTTGAGACGCTCGACGTCGATTTCGTCTTCGCCGAGGGCCATGGCGCGCTCGATCACCGTCTCGCGAGCCGACGGCGAGAGCACCCCGATCTGCTCGAGTTGCATCACAAAGCCGCGCGCATCGACGTCGAGCATCATCTGCTCGTCGTCACTGTAGACCCGAAATGCCTGGTCGCGTTCAGGACCGGACTCGCTGCCCTGTTCAAGCACGCCTTCGAGCCAGGCGAACGCGTGCTCGATCTCGTCGTGGTCGAAGCCCGCTTCCAGCAGCTTCATCTGCAGGCCGGCACGCTCGTTTTGCGGGGGGAAGCGGTCTTCGTCTTCCATGTAATTCTCGAAGAGGAACATCAACAGGTCGAGAACGGTCTCTTTCATCGGCTCACCGGGAAATGATGGCTTGAGTCTGCGCACGCGAGCGGGAATGCATGGGGGCGGCGGCAGGCGCGGTCGGCGGGTGCACTAGCTCGTGCGGACGTAGAGGCCGCCGGTCAGGGTGGACACATCTCCCGCCAGTTCAAGCATGAGGAGGATGGAGGAAACCTCACCGGCGGTCAATCCGCTCGCCGCGATCAGGGTGTCGGCCGGTTGCGGGTCATGGCCGAGCAGATCGAGGATGCGCTGCTGGTCCGGATCGCGCGACGGAGTGGGCGCTTCGGTCGTCGCGTCGATGGTTCGTTCCATCGGCATGGCGGTCGCTTCCAGTTGACGACGCAGGGTCGGTGCCAGTTCCTCGAGCAGGTCCTGGCCGGTTTCGACCAGCTTGGCGCCCTCGCGGATCAGGCGGTGGCAACCGCGGGCCAGCGGGTTGTGGATCGAACCGGGAATGGCGAAGACGTCGCGGCCTTGTTCGCCGGCCAGGCGGGCGGTGATCAGCGAGCCGCTCTTGACCGAGGCCTCGACCACCAGCACGCCGCTGGCCAGCCCACTAATGAGCCGATTGCGCCTGGGGAAATGCCCACGGCGCGGCTCGGTGCCCGGCAGCCATTCAGAGAGGATCAGCCCGCCGGCGGCGACGATCTCCTCGGCCAGCGAGGCGTGTTCGAGGGGATAGATGCGGTCGGGCCCCGAGCCCAGCACGGCGATGGTGATGCCGTCGGCATCCAGGGCACCGCGATGCGCCTCGCCGTCCACGCCCAGGGCCAGCCCGCTGGTGATCACCAGCCCTTGCGCGGCCAGGTGGCGGGCGAAGGCGCGGGCGTTCTGGCGTCCGCCGGTGGTGGGCGTGCGCGAGCCGACCATCGCGATCTGCGGCTCGCCGAGCGCGGCGATGCGACCGCGGGCAAACAGCGCGGACGGGGCGTCGGGAATGTCCTCGAGGGCGGTGGGGAAGTGAGGGTCGCCCCGGGCGATCAGGTGGTGGGTCTCATCGGCGGCCAGCCAGTCGCTGATGGTCGCGACCTTCTCGGCATCCGGGCGTGCCTGAATGACGCTCTCGGGCAGTCCCGCGTGGCGCCATTCGCGGCGCGGGCTGTCGAGGGCACTTTGGGGCGTGCCGAAGTGCGCCAGCAACAGACCCAGCCGCTTCGGGCCCATGCCGTGGGTCGCCAGCAGTTCGATCAGCGCCGCGGTCTCGACGCCGGTGCCCGGGCTGGTTGCTCGGGAGTCGGGCGAGGCGTCCGTCGAGGAGGTCGGTGCGGGAGGCACCGGTTAGAGGCGACTTCCCTGGACCGGGGTCTGGGCCAGATCGCCCTCGTGGATCGGCTGGGTGGCCTTGATCACCAGCGCGTAGCTGGCGCGGTCGTAGGCGCGGAAGATCATGGCGGTGCCGATCGGGTAATCCGGCAGCAGCACGGCCGGGCCGTGGGTAGCCTCGCGGCCATTCTCGTCGGCATCACGCTCGGTGAAGCGGTCCTCGACCACGCGGCCGCGCCTGCTGATCTGCAGCAGGTCGCCGGCGGTCACGCCCGATTCGACGCCGCGGTCGATCACGACTACCTGTCGATTGCCCACCTGGGTAATGGCATCCGGCAGCAGGATGATGCGCGCGTCGATCGGGAAGGCCGGAATTTGCGGCGTGACGTCGCGATGGAAGGCCTCGTCGGTCATTTCGACCAAGCGGTCGCCTTCGCCCACTTCACGCACGGTGTCTTCGAGCTCGACGGTGGTCGGGTCGTCGATCTCGACCACATTGGCCTCGCCCTTGAAGATCGCGCGATAGCCGAGGTGCTCGCCGGTGCGGCCGTCGACCAGTGCCTTGCCTTGCTCGACGACCGCAAAGCGCTGCTGTGAACCGTCGAGCGGCGGGCGGACGTAGACCGTGTCGCCGCTGCTGGCGTGAATGGAGCCTTCCCGGTTGGCGAGGATATAGGGTGCGGCCTCGAACTCGTCCTCGCTCATCACCTGGTCGTGACTGAGGAACGGGCGCACCAGCTCGAGCGGCACCGCGGCCACCGCCGGCGGCAGCGATTCGTAGCGGATGTGCGGGCGCAGTCCGACGGCTAGCCGCGGGCGATCGCCGACAAAGACGATCTGGATGCGGTCGCCCGGGTAGATGCGGTGCGGGTTGGCGATCTCCGAGTTGGCGTACCAGATCTCGGGCCAGTAATAGGGGTCTTTGAGAAAGTGGTTGGCGATCGACCAGAGGGTGTCGCCTTTCTTGACCACGTAGTCTTCCGCGGCCAGGTTGCGGAACTGGTCGTGGGTTTCCTCGGCGGAGAGGGTCCGCTTGACCGGGCCGCGCTCGGCGCCCAGCGGCAGGGTGTCGGCTGACATGGGCTCGCGCGGGTTGACCACGTCGTCCTCGGTCAGGGCGCAGCCGGTGAGGCCGCCGGCCAGCGGCACGAGGCCCGCCAGCGCGAGTGCCGGGGCGAGTGCCAGGGAGAGTCCTTTGGTCGATCTCATCGTTACAACGTCCTTGGTGTCCGGCCGAGAGCAGCCCGTGTGCGGACTGTCCCCCGTGATTGTCGACATTCATCTGGGTTCTGCCGAGTGCTGGCGTACAATGTATCCCCAAATACGGCTTGTTGTAAAAGATTTTGCCCCCACCGTCCAGTCGGCCAGCGGGCGAACGAATGGCCGTTCCAGTGACCCCGCCGTGGCGCCTACACCGAACCCAGTGACCGACGTATGAGTCTGCGAGACATCCTCATCTACCCCGACGACCGCCTGCGCGAGATTGCCCGCCCGGTCGATTCCTTCGAGCCCGCGTTGGCCGAACTGGTCGCCGACATGTTCGAGACCATGTACCAGGAGAGCGGCATCGGGCTGGCCGCCACCCAGATCGACGAGCATCGGCGGCTGTTCGTGGCCGACGTGAGCGAGGATCGCAGCGGGGCGATGGCGTTCGTCAATCCCGAGATCGTGGCCCGCTCGGGAGAGGTCGAGTCGGAAGAGGGTTGCCTGTCGATCCCGGGGATCAACGAGACCATTTCGCGCGCCGAACGCATCCGCGTGCGCGCCCGGGACGAGAAGGGCAAGGCCATCGAGCAGGATATCGACGGGCTGCTCGCCATCTGCTTCCAGCACGAGCTCGACCACCTTGATGGTCGACTGTTCATCGACTACCTCTCGCCGCTCAAGCAGCAGCGCATCCGCAAGAAGATGGAAAAGGCCGCGCGCCGGGAGCGTGTATGAGCCTGCGCGTGGTCTACTGCGGCACGCCCGATTTCGCCGTGCCGGCGCTCGAGGCGTTGGCGCGTCTCGACGAGATTGGCGGTGAGACGCTCGAACTGGTCGCCGCCTACACCCAGCCCGACCGACCGTCCGGACGGGGCAAGAAGCTCACCGCCTCGCCCGTCAAGCAGGCGGCCCTCGAGCTGGGCCTGCCGGTCGAGCAGCCGCTGACGCTGAAAGACGAGGCCGCCCAAACACGGCTGGCCGAGTATCGGCCCGACCTGCTGGTCGTCGCCGCCTACGGGCTGATCCTGCCGCCGGCCGTGCTTGAGATGCCGCGTCTCGGCGCGGTCAATATCCATGCCTCGCTGCTGCCTCGATGGCGCGGTGCCGCCCCGATCAATCGCGCCATCGAGGCGGGTGACGCCGAGACCGGTATCACCATCATGCAGATGGAAGCCGGGCTGGATACCGGCCCGATGTGGCTCAAGCGCATCGAGCCGATCCACCCCGAAGACACCGCCGCGACGCTCCACGATCGCCTCGCCCCCTTGGGCGCGCAGGCATTGATTGAGGCGCTGCCGGCCTTCATCCGGGGCGACGGCGCGCCCGAGCCGCAAGACGATGCGCGGGCCTGTTATGCCGCCAAGCTCGCCAAGCCCGAGGCAAAGGTCGACTGGCGCGAGCCGGCCGAGCTGATCGAGCGCCGCGTGCGCGCCTTCAATCCCTGGCCCGTCGCCCAGACCACGTGGGACGGCGAGCCGTTGCGCCTCTGGGGGGCGCGCACGGTCGATGGCCGCGATGACGCGACACCCGGCGAGGTGGTCGAGCTGAGCGCAGACGGCCTCGTGGTGCAGACCGGCAGCGGCGGCCTGGAATTGACCCGTGTGCAGCGTGCCGGGGGGCGGCCGATCGCCGCTGCCGATTTCGCCCGAGGGCGCGATCTGTTGGGGGTGCGGCTTGGCGGATAATCCACAGGCCGATGGTCAGCCCAAGCGCCGCCCCGACGCTCAACGAGGGCGCCCGCGTCGCCGGCCCAGTGGTGCGGATCACGGCGGACCGCCGCGCTCGCCCGAGGCCCTGGTCGCGGAGGGGTTGTTGCAGGTCGTCAATCATGGCCGCTCCCTCGATCACGTGCTGCCCGACCTGGCCGCGCGGGCTCAGGCGGCGCACCGCAGCGTGGTGCAGGCGATGAGTTACGAGGTGTTGCGCCACTACGAGCCGCTGGCCTGGTGGCGCGACCAGCTGCTTGATCGCCCCCTCAACCCCCGTGCCGCCGAGGTCGGGATGCTGCTGCTGGTCGGTCTCGAGCGCCTGACCGGGTCCAAGCGTGAACCCTCGCGCGTGGTCAATGCCGCCGTGCATGCCGCCCGCGAACTCAATCAAAACTGGGCAACGGGACTGGTCAATGCGGTCCTGCGACGCGCCGTGCGTCAGATCGAGGCCGGCGAAACGCCGTTCGACAATGCGCCGCCCGCCGTACGTGCCCGTCTACCGGACTGGCTGTTCGGCATGCTGTCGAACGACTGGGGCGAGGCGCGCAGTATCGAACTGGGCGAGCAACTGGCCACGCATCCGCCCATGACCCTGCGGGTGAATGCCGCCGAGCAGAGCGTGTCCGCCTATCTAGAGCGTCTGGCCGAGGAATCGGTCGAGGCCAGCGCGACGCGTCACGCGCCCCACGGGGTGGCCCTGGCCACGCCGCTGGATGTCGAGCGGCTGCCGGGCTTTCACCAGGGCGAGGTGTCGGTGCAGGACGAGGCCGCCCAATTGGTCGTTGACCTGATGGACCTGTCACCGGGGCTGCGCGTGCTGGATGCCTGCTGCGCGCCGGGCGGCAAGACGCTGGCGATGCTCGATGCCGAGCCGGCCGTGCAGATGACGGCGGTGGACATCGACGTCACCCGGCTGGCGCGGGTCCAGGACAACCTCGAACGCTCCGGGCGGTACGCCGAGCTGGTCTGCGCCGATCTGACGGCGCAATCGATCGAGCCCCCGGCGAGCTTCGACCGCATCCTGGCCGACGTGCCCTGTTCGGCCACCGGCGTGATCCGGCGCCACCCGGATATCAAGCGCCTGCGCCGCCCCGAGGATCTGGGTGTCCTGGTGCGCCGGCAACGCGAGATCCTGGAACGGCTGTGGGCGTTGCTGCAGCCGGGCGGACGCCTGGTCTATGCGACCTGCTCGATCCTCAAGCGCGAGAACGCCACGCAGGTCGAGTCCTTCCTGCGCGATCACCCGGACGCGGTGGCGGTGGCGCTGGATGTCGACTGGGGCGAGCCGCAATCGGTCGGCCGACAACTGTTCCCGCAGGTCGACGGGCACGACGGCTTTTATTACGCCGTGCTGGAAAAGCCGGTGGCCAACGGATGATGTCGGCCCGCGTGTTACGCCCGGGTTGGTTGTTCCTGATGCTCGTGGTCGGGCTCGGCGGCTCGACCGGGGTGCACGCGGATGCCCGGGTGATCGACGTGCACGCCGAGGTGCGCGAGGAGTCGGTGTTCCTGGATGCCAACCTGGAGTTGTCACTGGGCAGCGAGGTGATCGAGGCGCTGCGCAACTCGATTGCCCTGAATCTGATCGTCGAGGCCGAGATCGCCGAACCGCGCGAATGGCTCTGGGACCGGCGCCTGCTGCGCGATCGGCGGCGGCTGCGCCTCGAATATCACGCGCTTTCCCGGACCTGGATGGTGACCGACTTTCACGCCCGCGAGACGCATACCTTCTCCGAGCTGGCCGGCGCGGTCGAGTCGCTCGCGCGCGTGCGCGCCTGGCGGCTGGGGCCCTGGGCGCCGCTGGCCGATAGGCCCCGCCTGCTGGGCAAGCTGCGCGTGACGCTGGACGTCAACAAGCTGCCCCTGCCACTGCGCGTCCCGGCGCTGTTCGAGGACGCCTGGGATCTCGACAGTGACTGGTTCCTGTGGGGGCTTTCGGAGGTGCGGCGATGACGCGTCTGGGGCGTCGTCTGCAGCGCTGGGTGGGGCGTGCCATCCCGCCGATCAGCGCGACGGTCATCGTGCTGCTGCTGGTGCTCCTGTACCTGGTTTCCGACTCGCTGCGCGCCGTCGAGCAGCCCGAGGGGCTGTTCCTGGCGCTCTTGGGCGTCAGTGCGGTGGGGCTCTTGTTCCTCGCCATCGTGGTGCTCTGGCACATCGTCCGGCTGATTCGCGATTATCGCCGTGGCACGCCCGGTTCCCGATTGACCGCGCGCCTGGTGGTGACCTTCGTCGCGCTGTCGGTGGTGCCGGTGGCAATCGTCTTCTACTTCTCGCTCACCTTCGTGCAGCGTGGCATCGATTCGTGGTTCGACGTCAAGGTCGAACAGGCGATGACCGATGCGCTTTCCTTGTCGCAGATGTCCTTCGACGGGCGCATGCGCCAGGCACTCGAACAGACCCGCCGCGCGGCCTACGAACTGCAGGATGGCGGCTCGGAGCTGATTGCGCTGGATCTCTCGCAGATGCGGCGCAATACCGGCGCCGAGGAGATGACCATTCTCGGTCAGCGCAACCTGATCGTCGCCTCCTCGTCCGAGGATGCCACCAGCATCGTGCCGGCCCGAGCCGACGAGACCGCTCTGGCGCATGCCCGCTCGGGGCGGGATTTCATCGGGCTGGACCCGGGTGGCGACGGCAACCTGCAGATCCGCGTGGTCGTGCCGATGGAGGCCGGTCTCACCAGTGATGGCGGCAAGCGCGTCCTGCAGGCCCTGTTCGACGTGCCCGACCAGGCCAATGAGCTTTCCAAGAGCGTGCAGGAGGCCTTCAACGACTACCGCGAGCTGGTCTACCTGCACAGCTCGCTCAAGCAGACCTTCACACTCGCCCTGACCCTGGCGCTGCTGCTCTCCTTGCTGACGGCCGTCTGGCTGGCCTTCCTGGCTGCGCGTCGGCTGCTGAGCCCGATTCGCGAACTGGCCGCCGGCACCCAGGCGGTCGCCGGGGGCGATTACAGCCTGCGCCTGCCGGTCGATCGGCGTGACGATCTTGGCCAGCTGGTCCAGTCGTTCAATACCATGACGGCCCGGGTGCGGCGTGCGCACGAGGTGATGCGCGAGCTCCAGGAGCTGGCCGACAAGGAGCGCGACTACCTCGATACCGTGATCCAGCATCTGTCCTCGGGCGTGCTGACGCTTTCCTTTGATGGGCGCATCATCAGCGGCAACTCGGCCGCGCAACAGATTCTCGGGGTCGCATCGGAGGAGCTGTTCGAGGGATCCTTGCAGGCGGTCTGTCGCGAGCACGCCAGCCTGTTGCCGTTGTGCGAGGCGTTTCTCGACCGGTTAGGCGCGGCCGGGCCGCCGCCGGGCGAAACGGTCGAGGCCCAGGTGCGTATCATGAATGGCAGTGGCCGCAAGGTGCTGCTCGCCCGGCTGGCCGCGCTCCCGCCGGACGGCGAGGCGGGCGCCGGCGGTTACGTGATGGTCCTCGAGGACGTCACCGCGTTGATCCAGGCGCAGCGTGACGCGGCGTGGTCGGAGGTGGCGCGCCGCCTGGCCCACGAGATCAAGAATCCGCTCACCCCGATTGGGCTGTCGGCCGAGCGGCTGCGCCGGCGTATCCTGCCGCAGCTTGACGAGGAGCATGCCCCGATCCTCGATCGGGCCACCGGCACGATCATCGCCCAGGTCGATGCCATGAAACAGATGGTCAACGAGTTCGCCGATTACGCCCGCAGCCCGGACGTGAGTCTCGAACGGCTCGACCTGCAGGCCTTGGCCAGCCAGACCGTCGAGCTCTACCGCGGCAACATGACCGTCAAGGTGCGTTACCTGCCGGAGCTCGACGAGCCGGTCTGGGTCGAGGGGGATGGCAACCGCCTGCGGCAATTGCTGCACAACCTGATCCGCAACGCCAGCCAGGCGTTGGAAGAACGCGGCGCGGTGGCCGGCGAGCCGATCGTGTTGCTCGACCTGCGGGTGGTCGGTGAGGTCGGGCATTGCCTGGTCGAGCTGACGGTGGCCGACAACGGCCCGGGTTTCCCCGCCGAGATACTCGATCGCCTGTTCGAGCCCTACGCGACCACCCGGCCCAAGGGATCGGGCCTGGGGCTGGCGATCGTCAAGAAGATCGTCGAGGAACATGCCGGTGCCGTGCATGCCTGGAACGCGTTCGAGCAATTGGAGAACGACGACACCGAGGCGGGCCGACGGCTTGCCAATCACGGTGCACGCGTTACGATTCGCCTACCCTTGGAAGCGGGGCGCTGCGACGCACGCGTGAAACGCCGCCGCGCAGGCGACCACATCGAAAAGGGCCGCCGCAAGGGCGCCCACGGAGAAACGGGAAATCCCTGACGAATGAGTATCGGACACATCCTGGTCGTCGACGACGAAAGCGAGATCCGCAACCTGCTGGGTGACGTGCTCGAAGACGAAGGGTTCACGGTCAGCAGCGCCGGTGACGCCATCGAGGCACGTGGCTCGATCGCCGTCCGGCGGCCCGACCTGATCCTGCTGGACATCTGGATGCCGGGCACGGATGGCATCGGGCTGCTGCGTGAGTGGCACGAGCGTGACCAGCTGGTCTGGCCGGTGATCATGATGTCGGGTCACGGTACGGTCGAGACGGCCGTCGAGGCCACCCGCCTGGGCGCATTCGACTTCATCGAGAAACCCATCTCGCTCGACAAGCTGCTGCTGTTGATCGAGCACGCGCTCGACAACCGGCGGCTGGCGCAGGAAAACGCGGCGCTCAAGCGCGGCGAGGTCGATCCGCTCGACCTGATCGGCGACTCCGAGTACATGCAGGAGTTGCGCAACCAGGCAAAGAAGATCGCCGACCACGATGCTTGGGTGCTGATCTCCGGTGAGCCGGGTACCGGCAAGCAGGCGCTGGCGCGCTTCATTCATCGGCAATCCGCCCGGCGGCATTTCCCCTTCGTTGATACCGGCGGCAGCGCGGTCTCCGGGCGCCAGAACGCCGCGGTCGAGCTGTTCGGCGCCGAGGAAGACGGACGCATCCGCTACGGGCTGCTCGAGCAGGCCAACGGCGGGACGCTGTTCATCGCCGAAGCGGCCGACATGGACGAGCAGACCCAGATGCAACTGATCTCGGCGCTCGAAAGCCAGTCGTTCTTCCGCGTGGGTGGCAACGAGCCGGTTCGGGTGGATGTGCGCGTGATTGCCGCGACCCGCAAGGATCTCGAGACGGAGGTGCGCGCCGGCAACTTCCGCGAGGATCTCTACTACCACCTCTCGGTGGTGCCGATACACATCGAGTCGCTGCGCGAACACCCCGAGGACATCCCGGTGCTGCTGTCCCACTACCTGGAGACGGCCCACAAGGTGGAGGGGCTGCCGCGACGCGAGCTGACCATCGGCGCGCGCAACCTGCTGCGCTACCACCACTGGTCGGGCAACGTCCGCGAGCTCAAGAACCTGGTCCAGCGCCTGTTGATCCTGGGCACTGGCGAGGTGATCGACGAGCAGGAAGTCCAGCGGGCGCTGGGGTTGGCGCCCATGGGCGAGGCGGGCGAGGACAAGAGCCCGGCACTGGTGTCGCTCAACCTCGACCTGCCCTTGCGCGAGGCGCGCGATGAATTCGAGCGGCGCTACCTGCTCGCCCAGTTGAAGAACGTCGATGGTTCGATGACCGAGCTCTCGCGGCGCACTGGCATGGAACGCACCAATCTCTATCGCAAGCTCAAATCGCTGGGCATCCAGACGGGCGGCGAGCGCTCCACGGGGACCAACGCATGAAGGTGATCGTACTGGGAGCCGGCCAGGTCGGCAGTTCGGTGGCCACGGCGTTGACGACCGAGACCGACAACTCGGTCACGGTGGTCGATACCGACGCCGACGCGCTCAATTGGCTGCAGGAGCGCCTGGACATTCGCACGGTGACCGGCCTGGGCTCGCAGCCCAGCGTGCTCCAGGAGGCCGGCGCGGCGGATGCCGACATCCTGATCGCGGTGACGCATTCGGATGAAACCAACATGCTCGCCTGCCAGATCGCCTGGACGTTGTTCCACACGCCGACCAAGATCGCGCGGATCCGGGTGACCGACTACCAGGATCATCCGGCGTTGTTCGACAACGCGGCGATCCCGGTCGACTTCATCATCAGCCCCGAACGGCTGATCAAGGACTACATCGCCCGGCTGATCAAATACCCCGATGCCCTGCAGGTGCGCGAGTTCGGCGACGGCAGGCTGCTGCTGATCGGCATGGAAGTCGACCGCGGCGGCCCGATGGTGGGCGAGCCCATCCACCGGCTGCGCGAGTTGCTGCCGGACACCGAGGCGCGCGTGGCGGCAATCTATCGCCACGACACCTCGATCCCGCCCGAGGGGGATGCCTCCCTACTCGCTGGCGACGAGGTGTTCTTCCTCGCCAAGAAGAGCGACATCCGCCGTGTGATGAGCGTGATGCGCCCACTCGACAAGCCCTACAAACGCATCATGATCGCCGGCGGCGGCAATATCGGCGGGGCGCTGGCCGCCAAGCTCGAGGACGACTACCAGGTCAAGCTGATCAGCCACAACCTGCGTCGTGCGCGCGAACTGTCGGCGTCCCTCGACCGCAGCATCGTGCTCTCGGGCAATGCCTCGGACACGGAACTGCTCGAGGAAGAGAACATCGAGGACATGGACGTCTTCCTCGCGCTGACCAACGACGACGAGGACAATATCCTCGCGGCGATGCTGGCCAAACGACTGGGCGCCCGGCGGGCGATGTGCATCGTCAACCGTACCGAGTACGTCGACCTGATCGAGATGGGCTCGATCGATATCGCCCTGTCGCCGCACCAGATCACTATTGGCGAGGTACTCACCCACCTGCGCCGTGGCGACGTGGTCAGCGTGTATTCCCTGCGCCGTGGGGCGGCCGAGGCGATCGAGATCATCGCCCGCGGCGACGAGGGCACCTCGCGGGTGGTTGGCCGGCGCATCGATGCGTTGGACCTGCCGCGTGGCACCACCATCGGCGCGATCCTGCGCGACGACGAGGTCTTGATTGCGCACCACGACACGGTCATCAAGGCCGATGACCACGTGGTGCTGTTTCTGACCGACAAACGCCGTATCGGCGAGATCGAGCAGCTATTCTCGGTCGGCTTCGGCTTTTTCTAGGGTCGGCAGCGAGATCCCATGCAATTTCTGATCGTGGTTCGTATTCTCGGGATCCTCCTGATGGTCTTCGGCCTGACCTTTGTTCCGCCGTGGCTGGTCGGCTGGGCGATGGGTGATGCCAACCTGACGCCCTTTGCCCTGAGTTTCGGCATCAGCGTGACGCTGGGCGGCATCCTCTGG
>JAGXGL010000077.1 GCA_024636755.1 Guyparkeria sp.
ATCGAGGCGCTCAAGCGGGCCGCCGCCCGCGGGGTCAACCTGCGCGTCCTGCTCGATCCCAACCATGATGCGTTCGGGCGGACAAAAAGCGGGATTCCCAATCGCCCGGTCGGCATGGAGTTACATCGTGCGGGGGTCGAGGTGCGCTGGTGCGATACCGACGGCGAGCAGTGCCACAGCAAGCTGCTGCTCCATCAAGAGAGTGACGGCTCGGCCCGCCTGCTGCTCGGCTCGGCGAATTTCACCCGCCGCAACCTCGACAACTTCAACATGGAAACCAATGTCGAGTGGCAGGCGCCCGCCGATCACCCGGCACTGCGGGCCGCCACCCGCTTTTTCGATACCCGCTGGGCCAACGAGAACGGCCAACAGCACAGCCTGCCCTTTGCCGAGTACGCCGATGACTCGGCGTGGCGCTACTGGCGGTACCGCCTGATGGAAGCCACGGGCCTGTCGACGTTCTGAGCATCACGACGACCATCGCGGGTCAGGCGGGGGAAAACATCGCCTCGTAGCCGGCTTGATCGACCTGGGACAGGCCCATGCGATGAAACTGCTGCCACATGTCCCGCCAGCGCTCGGCATCCGGCACGACCGGGGCCACCAGTCGATGACAGGTATCCCGCACGATCGCGTCCATCAGCTCACTTTGCGCCTCACCGCTGTAGCGATACCACAGCCGCATCGCCTCGTCCGGGTCCTCACGACAAAGCGTCGCCCCTTCCGAGGCGATGCGCGTCACGGCCTCGATCACCTCGGGGTATTCGCGCTGGAAGGCCTCACCGGTGAACAGCTCGAGCGCCGAGAAGTTGGGCAGTCCCACCTCGACGCTGGAGATCAGGCGCGCGGCGACGCCCAGCTCCTGTGCCTCGACCCCTTCGAAGTTCGCGAAACACAGCCAGGCGCCATGGAAACCCGCCTGCAGGTTCTTCAGATGCTCGAAACCGGCCGCCTCGATCTGCAGTTGCGACGACTCGAATCCGATGCCCTCGCGCTCGCACCAGCGGGCGACAATCAATCGGGCGAGATCGTCGGTCACCTCGCCGGCCACCGGTGAGGCCACCCGGATCGTCTCGCCGCGCGCGAGGGCCTGTTCGCCTTCCGGCGTCAGCATCACCCCGCCCTCGGTCTCGAAGAAACACCCCAGCGCCCGCAGTCCCGGGCGCGCCTCGTCGATCATGTGCAGTGGCTCATTGCAGGCGAACGCCAGCTTGCCCTGGGCGACTTCCGCCAACCCATCGTAGTGACCCTCGGGTTCGATCAGGGTCAGGTCCAGCCCCGCATCGCGAAACCAGCCCTTCTCGATCCCGGCAATAAACGGCAGGTGGTCCGGGTTGAGAAACCACTCCAGTCCCAGTTCGATCGATTTCATGGTGTCTCCTCGTGACGTAAGAACAGCTGTTCCACAGTCTAGACACCAAACGGATAGGTGTCGGCGGCGCCCTCGAGTTCTCGGCTGTCTAGTGGCGTGACCGCCCGGCTGCGATCGACCCAGATGTACTCGTCGAATTGTGCTGGCAACGCGGCGTGGAAGTAGTGGCTGGCCCGCTCGGTTTCCGGGCGGTAGATCACCCCGACGGCCCGTTCCAGGCGTGGTTCGCCCAAGCCCTCGCGCACCTGGGCATCGCCGTGTTTCCCCAACGGCAACAGGAAACCGGCCCGGCCGGTTTCGTGGCAGAGACGCTCGTAGCTGTCGGGTAGCGCCGAGCGCAAGGTCTTTACCTCCATCGGCTCGCCCCAGTTGGAGGCGGCCGCCACGGTGCCGGTGTCCGTGCCGAACCCGATCGTGTAGACCGCCTCACCGAAACGCGCCCGACACAGCTGGCCGATATTGAATTCGCCACGGCGCGACATATCGGTGGCCCGCGCGTCACCGACGTGCGAGTTGTGCGCCCAGATCACGCCCCGGCTGCCTTCGCCGTGATGCACCAGCAGGGCCTCGAGGGTCTCGAACATGTGGCCGTCACGCAGGTTCCAGGCGCTGCGCGAGCCGTAGAACATCGAGCGGTAGTATTCCTCGGCGTTCGCGACCAGGCGTGCGTTCTGCACCACGTCGAGGAACCGGTCACCGTCCTGCTCGGCGTACCCGCGGTGTCGCTGTTGCAGGTCGCGCAGCATCTCGACCACCGGGGCCTCGCAGCCGGCATAGCCCGGGCTCAACGACATCCGGGCATAGGCGGCCGGATCGGGTTCGAACGGCGTCAGGCAGCCGTAGCGTTCGCGGGCGACGACTGCCGCCTCAGGATCGACCTCATCGAGGTACTCGAGTACCGCCGCGATGGAGTTGTAGAGGCTGTAAAGATCCAGGCCGTGAAAGGCGACACGCTTGGCGGGTGCCCGATCGGCGTTGTGCTCGCGCAGCCAGTCGACGAACCCGCGTACCTCCTCGTTGCGCCACATCCAGGTGGGGAATCGCGCGAAGGCGGTCCATTCGGATGGTGGGTACTCGGCGTGTCGCACGTAGTGGTCGATGCGGGCGGTATCCGGCCAATCGCCCTCGATGGCGACGAAATCGAAGCCCTGCTCCTTGATCAGGGCGCCGGTAATCCGCTGCCGGGCCCGGTAGAACTCCGAGGTGCCGTGCGAGGCCTCGCCAATCAGCACCAGGCGGGAGTCGCCGATGCGATCGAGCAGACCGGCAAGCGGCAGCTCATCGACCGATTCAAATCCCTCGGCCACGTCGGCGATGCGATGGCTCAACGACTGGTCACGCTCGGAGGTCGTGTGCCGCCCGAACCCTCGCCGCGGACGCGCCCTCGACTCGTCCCAACCGGCCTCCCCCAGCAGGGGCACGAATTGCACGTCAGCCAGGTCCTCGCAGCGATACTCGTCGTCCCCAAGCCGCGTGATCCGCACCAGTTCCTGCGCGCGTTCGTCCGCACCCACCGGCATCACCAATCGCCCGCCGATCGCCAGTTGGCGCTTGAGCGCATCCGGCACGCTGGGGCTGGCCGCGGCCACCATGATCGCCTCGAAGGGCGACGCATCGGGCCAGCCCAGCGACCCGTCACCCACACGCAGCTCGACATTCGCCAGCCCCTGGTCGATCAGCGTGCGACGCGCCTGGTCCGCCAGTTCGCCGATGCGCTCGATGCTGTAGACCTGCCCGGCAATCCGCGCGAGCACGGCCGCGGCATACCCCGAGCCGGTACCGACGTCGAGCACCCGCTCGCCGCCCTTGAGATCGAGCGCCTCGATCATCATCGCCACGATCCAGGGCTGGGTGATGGTCTGGCCGGCGGCAATGGGCAGCGCGGTGTCGTCGTAGGCGAACTCGTGCAGATCGAGTGGTACGAACGCCTCGCGTGGCACCTGCCGCATCGCCTCGAGCACCGCCGGCGATCGGACACCACGGGCGCGCACCTGGTAATCCACCATCGCCTCGCGACGGGCCTTCTGGTCTGGATCGGTCATCGCTCACCCCCGGGTGGGGAAACACCGTTGAACATTACTGACCGGAGCATAGCCAATGGCGCCCCCTTTCGGGGCGGGTAGTGACGGGCACGACCCCGCAATGCACCCGGTTTGTGCACTCGCGAGCAAGGCCGCACCATGGCGGGGCATTAAACAGGGGATAAATGCCCCGCAATGCGGCATGCCGGCATGGAACGATTCCTGCTCATGGTGCAGCCAGCAATTCAGACGGGAGACTTCGATGGAAACGTTTCAGGACGGTGCGAACACCTTCTTTCTCTTGATTGGCGCGGCCATGGTGCTGGCCATGCACGCCGGCTTCGCCTTTCTCGAGGTGGGCACGGTGCGCGAGAAGAACCAGGTCAATGCCCTGGTGAAGATCATCGCCGACTTTGCCGTCGCGACGATCGCCTACTTCTTCATCGGCTATTCGATTGCCTACGGCATGGACTTCTATGCCGCGGCCGCGGAACTCAACGTCGGCAACGGCTACGAGCTGGTCAAGTTCTTCTTCCTGCTGACCTTCGCGGCGGCCATCCCGGCGATCATCTCCGGCGGCATCGCCGAGCGGGCCAAGTTCTACCCGGTGCTCGCGGCAACCTTCCTGATCGTGGCCTTTATCTACCCCGTCTACGAGGGCATGGTCTGGAACGGCCGGTTCGGCCTGCAGGGCTGGCTGGAATCGAGCTTCGGCGCCGGATTTCATGATTTCGCCGGCTCGATGGTAGTGCACGGGATGGGCGGCTGGATCGCGCTGGCCGCAGTGCTGCTGCTGGGCGCCCGCCGCGGTCGCTACGGCAAGAACGGCATGGCGGCCCACCCACCGTCGAGCATTCCGTTCCTCGCCCTGGGCGCGTGGATACTCACCGTGGGCTGGTTCGGCTTTAACGTCATGTCCGCCCAGTCCGTCGAGGCCGTCTCGGGCCTGGTGGCACTCAATTCACTCATGGCCATGGTCGGTGGCGTGCTGGCCGCGCTGTTCGTCGGCCGCAATGACCCGGGCTTTGTCCACAACGGCCCACTGGCCGGGCTGGTGGCTATCTGTGCCGGCTCCGACATCGTGCACCCGCTCGGTGCGCTCGCGATCGGCGCGATCGCCGGTGCGCTGTTCGTCACCACCTTCATCATTACCCAGAACCGCTGGAAGATCGACGACGTGCTGGGTGTCTGGCCGCTGCACGGCCTCTGCGGTGCCTGGGGGGCGATAGCCGCCGGTATCTTCGGCCTCGAGGCACTCGGCGGCATGGGTGGCGTGAGCCTGCTGTCGCAGTTGGTGGGCACGCTGGTAGGTATCGGCATCGCCCTGATCGGCGGGTTCGTCGTCTACTGGGCGCTCAAGCGCACCATCGGCATCCGTCTGACCCAGGAAGAGGAGTTCCAGGGCGCCGACCTGTCGATCCACCGCATCACGGCCACGCCGACCACCGGCGACTGAGCCGCCGGAAGACGATGATTGACCAAGCCACCGCCTTGCGGTGGCTTTTTTGGTTGGGCGGCACGGGCGCGCTGTGTCTCCCCGGCCCCGGCTGCTATGGTCGATACGGTGCCCGCCCCCGCCGGGACGACAAGAGCGAGACCGACCGATGCCCCGACATGACGGCCATCCGCATGAGATGAAAGCGGCCCATCGACAACCCGTCGAGGCCGTGCTCGCCCAACAGGAGACCTCGCTGGAAAACGGCCTGTCCGCCGGCGAGGTGGACGCCCGCCGGCGCCAACACGGCCCGAACCGGCTGCCCCGCTCGCGCGGCCCCACCATGTGGCGGGTCCTGGTCAACCAGGTCGAAAGCCTGGTCGTAATCCTGCTGTTCAGCGCCGCCGTGGCGGCCGCGGCCTTCGGCAGCACCATCGAGGCGCTGGCGATCCTCGCGGCCCTGGTAGTCAACACGGTCATCGGCTTCGCCATGGAATGGCGCGCCATCCGCGCCATGGAGGCACTGGAGCGCATGGGGACCGCGCAGGTCCACGTCCGGCGCGACGGCAAGACGCACCGGATCGGCGCCGACGAACTGGTCCCGGGCGACATCGTGCTGCTCGAGGCCGGCGACATGATCATGGCCGACATGCGGCTGGTGGAATCCAACCGACTGCAATGCGACGAATCGGCCCTGACCGGGGAATCCGTCGCGGTCGACAAGACCACCGACCTGCTGACCGAGGGCGACGCCGCGATCGCCGACCGTCACAACATGGGCTATGCCGGCACGGCGGTCACGCAGGGCTCGGGCTCCGGCGTGGTCGTGGCGACCGCACTGGCAACCGAACTGGGCGAGATCGCCCGCCTGGTCTCGGAATCGGGGCAATCGATCACCCCGCTGGAAAAGCGCCTGGACCGACTCGGCCAGCGACTGATCTGGCTGACCCTGGTGGTCGCCGTGATGGTGGCCGGGGCCGGCATGCTCGCCGGCACCGACCTGCGCCTGATGGTCGAGACCGCCATCGCCATGGCGATCGCCGCCGTCCCGGAAGGCCTGCCGGTGGTGGCCACCCTGGCCCTCGCCCAGGGGATGCTCCGCATGGCCCGCCGCAATGCCGTGGTCAAGCGCCTCTCGGCCGTGGAAACGCTGGGCTCGGCGAACGTCATCTTCACCGACAAGACCGGCACCCTGACCCGCAACCACATGACGCTCGACCGGCTGACGCTCGATCGGGGCGGCGTGCAGCTGGACGACGCGATGTTCCGACTCGACGACGCGCCGCTGGCTGTGGCCGAGACGCCCGACCTGCTCGCCTTTCTCGAGACGGCGACGCTGTGCAACAACGCCAGCCTCGAGTCGCATGGCGCGGTCGGCGATCCCACCGAGGTCGCACTGCTGGAGGCGTCCGCCCGGGCCGACATGAGGCGTCAGACCCTGCTGGACGCGCTGCCCGAGACCCGTGAGGTGAGCTTCGACCCGGCGGTCAACATGATGGCCACCTACCATGCCACGGCCGACGGTTTCCGGGTGGCGGTCAAGGGCGCGCCGGAATCGGTCATCGACGCCTGCACCCAGGTCATGACCGCTGATGGCGAGCGGGATCTGGCCGAATCGGACCGCCGGGAATGGATGCGTCGCAGCGAGGAACTGGCGGCCGACGGCCTGCGCACCCTGATGCTGGCGCAGAAGACCGTCAACGACGATACGGCCGAACCCTACGAAGGGCTCACGCTGCTGGGTGTCGCCGGCCTGCATGACCCGCCGCGCCCCGGTATCCGCGAGACCATCACCGCCTGCCAGGAAGCCGGCATCCGGCTGGTCATGGTGACCGGCGACCACGATGCCACGGCCCGCGCGATCGCCCGCGAGATCGGCTTGGTCGGCACCGACGCCCCGGCCACCGACCCCGCCATTCTCGACCGTCTCGACGCCCTCGCTCCGGACGAGCGCGAGGCGTTGCTGGCGCAAGGGGTATTCGCCCGCATCTCGCCACGCCAGAAGCTCGAGCTCATTCAGCTTTACCAGGAGGCCGGCTGGATCGTCGGCATGATCGGTGATGGAGTGAACGACGCGCCGGGGCTGACGAAGGCCAACATCGGCATCGCCATGGGCCAGCGCGGCACCGAGGTGGCCCGGGAGGCGGCGGACATGGTGCTCAAGGACGATGCCTTCGCCACCATCGTCGATGCGGTGCGGCACGGACGGACCATCTTCCAGAACATCCGCCGCTTCATCGTCTACCTGCTCTCGGGCAACCTCGGCGAGATACTTGCCATCTCGGCCGCCGCCATGGTGGCCGCACCACTGCCGATGCTGCCGCTGCAGATCCTCTACATCAATTTCGTCTCGGACGTGATGCCGGCCCTCGCCCTGGGGCTGAATCGCAGCGAGGCCGACATCATGGATCGCCCGCCCCGCGACCCGACCGAACCGATCCTGATGCGACGTCACTGGTCGGCCATCGGCGCCTACGCGGTGATCATCGCGGCCACCGCACTGGCGGCCTTCGCCGTGGCCCTGCTCGTCCTGGAACTCGATACCGCGATGGCGGTAACGATCTCGTTCCTCACCTTCGGCTTTGCCCGGCTCTGGCACGTGTTCAACATGCGCGGCAGCCGCTCGCCGCTGCTCGTCAACGAAGTGACCCGCAACGGCTTTATCTGGGCGGCGATCGGCGTCGGCGTGCTCCTGCTGCTCGCGGCCACCTATGTTGCCCCGCTCGCGGGCATTCTCGGCGTGACGCCGCCGGGCGGGCGCGAGTGGCTGCTCATCCTGGGCTTCTCCCTGCTGCCGTTGCTGGTGATCCAGTCGCTCAAGCAGGCCGGGCTGTGGTGGAAGCGCCCCCATTCCGAGGCGCCCGCCAACTAGTTGAGGTCGCGCGGGATCTCGTAGTCCCAGTTCTCGGAGAACACGCGTTTCTCGCCTTCCCCCTCGCCCTCGTAGCCATCGAGCTCGGCATGCAGCAGGAAATGGGTGGAGTTGGCCGTCAGCACCGTGCGGATGACGGTGCGCACCGCGCCCGGCGTCGACTCGCCGGGGCGGCGTGGGCGGCGCCCTTCCGGCTTGGGGAAGGCGTGTTCGTCCCCATTCCGGGATAGTCAGCGGCCTGAGGTGGACGTCGTCCAGGCCGATGGCTCACACCTGTCTGCTCATACATCCATCCTTCAACAGCGCTTGGCCGGCCGGTGGTGGCCGGGTCACGCTCCACCAGGCAGGTCAGCGAGCATCAAGGAATCGGGTAATCCGGCTGCCGGCACCCAGGCAGGAAGGGTGGCGCGGGGGCGCTAGGCGGGGCTGTCCGGCTCGGGCTTGTGGGACTGTTTCTGCCGGTACATGGACTCGTCCGCTGCCACCACCAGCTCCTCGACGGTCGTGCCCCCCTCGGGGTAGACCGCCTGGCCGATGCTCGCCCGCGGATTGAGGCTCAGCTCCCCGACTCGCAGCGGCGCCTCGATCGCCGTCCGGATTTTCTCGGCGACCCGCTCGACGGCCTCGTGCGTCGACGGACGAGCGACCAGTACGGCGAACTCGTCACCGCCCTGACGGCTGACCGTATCCTCGTCACGGGTCACCGCCTCCATGCGCCGCGCGAGTTCGATCAGCAACTCGTCACCCACGTCGTGGCCGTAGGTGTCGTTGATGGGCTTGAAGTCGTCCAGATCGACATACAGCACGCCCACCAGCTCACCATGACGTTCGGCCGAGGACAGGGCACGCTCGAGCCGTTCGTGGAACAACGTGCGATTGGCCAGCCCGGTCAGCGCATCGTGGTGCGCCTGGTGCCACATGGCCCACTCGCGAGCCTTGGCCTCGGAGATGTCCGAGAACATCACGACGAAGCGTCGCTCGCCGAGATCGCTGGTGATCGCCGTGAACGAGGCAAGGGTCGGGAAGAAGTTGGTGCCGTCACCGAAGCGGCGCAGCCAGAGCTCGCCCTCCCAGGTGCCGGTGGAGCGCAGTTGCTCACGCACCAGGTGGAACGGCGTGGTTTCCTCGCGATCGAAGACCAACTCGTCGACGAAACGGTCGAGCAACTCGGACTGGTCGATGCTCAGCAGGTGCTCGACGGCCGGGTTGGCCGACAGGATGCGCCCCTCGTCGTTCGCGATCACCACGCCCTCGTGGGTCGACCGCAGGATGGTCGCCGCCTGGCGGGATTCCTCGTTCGCGGCGATACGATCCGTGATGTCCTGCGCCGTGCCCAGCATGCTGCGCGGGCGCCCCCTGCCGTCGAGCTCGACCGTGCCGCGCTCGTGCACGTAACGCACCTTGTCGTCCGGGCGCACGATGCGGTGGTCGATCTCGTAGGGATTGCCGGTGCGCAGGGACTCGTCCACCGCCTGCTCGACCCGGGCCCGGTCGTCGGGATGAACCATGGCCAGAAAGCGGTCGTAGGTCGGGGTAAAGCTCCGCGGCGCGTGGCCGAAGATCCAGTAAACCTCGTCTGACCAGGATAGCTCGCCGCGCCCGACGTCAAAGGTCCAGTTGCCCAGCCGGGCGATCCGTTGCGCCTCGTTGAGCGTCCGCAGCCAAAGTTCCCGCTCGCGGGAACGCCCGGACTCGCGCAGGTTCATGTAGATCAACGAACCCATGGTCAGCAGAACCAGCACGGCCGTCAGGACCACCTTGATCCACAGCCACGACCAGGCAGAGGCCACCTGCGGCGCGGAGGCATAGCGCAGCAGATAACCGCCATTCAGCCCCATGGTGGTGTGGACGGGGAGGAAGGACACCACCACCGGCTCGGGATCGCGCGTGACGACGGAGAAGGCCCGCCAGTCGTTCATGCGCTCGCGCACCCGGGGAGCGATCACGCGACCGATGTCGGCCAGGCGTGACTGGCTCCATCGGCGCGCCATCGGCAGGACCTCGGTAAGCTGGGTCAGGTCAGCGTACCGGTCGATGACGAAGCCTGGGTTCACGGCCGAGTCCATGTAGTTGGACTGGCGCTCGTCGCTCCAGACCTTCTCCAACACCAGATCGCGGGACACGAGCAACCGGTAGGCCCCGTGCTGAAGATCGGCGTGGGTGAGAAGAAAGGACCGGAACGAGTACGAGGTCTCCACCGAACCAACGAACTCACCATCGTGGAACAGCGGGAAGATGTAGCGAAAGCCGTTGAATACCCGCCCTTCCTCGAAGCCGCTGACCCGCTCGCGCTCGGTGTTCACCCGCGCGATGCCGGCGCGCACCTTCCAGAGATTGTCACCGAACTTCTCCGGCCGGTGAAAGCGCAGAAAGCTGATCGCCCCCGGCAGGTGGAAATGCAGCTGGCGAAACCCCTTGGTGAGCATCCTGTCGTAGAGGGGTGAGAGCCTTTCGAGCAATTGCTGACGCAGGTCGGCCAGACGCTCGTGATCCTCGGTTTGCGCCGCCTCGGCCATCAGCCGGCGGATGGCGGGGTCATCGATCTTGTCTTCGAATACCTGCTGGGCAAGGGCCGCCTGATACTGGTTCAGCGAACGGTACTCGACCGTCAGGTGTTCGATGGATTTGTCGCGGGTGGTCTTGAGGAGGTTGCTGTAAGCATCCAGGTAGGACCAGACCAGCAGCAGGAATACCAGGCCACCGAAGACCGCGACCACGGTGTTCCGTAGCACGATCCGATGCCGGTGGCTCTCGGCGGGCGACATTTCGGGAGGATGGTTGTCCGACACGCGCAAGGACACTCCTGCATTATCTCAACATGCTTTTAGCATATCGCGTGCCGCCATGCCCGCACGAATCGGCGTCAATCACCTCCCCCTGCCCGCCTTTTCTCATGGCGTTTTGCCGCTACTCGCGCGGGAGCGACGAGACCGAATCGACCACGTGGGAGGCCCCTTCGCGAATCTCGTCGACGATCGCCTCCACCGAGCGCACCTGCTCACGACCGCGCTCGGCCACCTGGCTCGCGCTCTCGATGCGCTGGACGATATCGCCGGTGTGTTCGAGATTGCCGCGAATCACCTCGGCGATTTCCGAGGTGGCCGTGCTGGTACGGGCGGCGAGCTGGCGAACCTCGTCGGCCACTACGGCAAAGCCGCGACCCTGTTCGCCGGCCCGGGCCGCCTCGATCGCGGCGTTCAGGGCCAGGAGATTGGTCTGGTCGGCGACCGAACTGATGGTCGCGACGATGGTCTCGATGTTCTTGGACTCGTCGTTGAGATTACCAATCACCGACTTGGCCTCGGCGATCAGGTCGCGGATCTGTTCCGAGGTCTCGATCGAGGTGCGCAGCGAGTCGGCGCCACGAGCGGCGATATCGGCGGTCTGCTGGGCGGTGGAGTAGGCAATCGAGGAGGCATCCCGCGTCTGCTCGGCTGTCAGTACCGACTCGGTAATGTCCGTGGCGAACTTGATCACCTTCTCCACGCGCCCGTGCTCGTCGAAGATCGGGTTGTAGGTCGCCTCGAGCCAGACCGCCTGCCCGTTGGAACGAAACCGGCGGAACTTGCCCGAGCGAAACGCCCCGTCGGCCAGCTCCGACCAGAAATCCGGATGCTCGCGATAGAAGGCATCGTCACAGAACAGTCGGTGGTGCTTGCCGCGCACCTGATCCGGCGAGTAGCCCATCGTGTCGAGGAAATTGCGGTTGGCATCGATGATCGTGCCGTCCGGGGTGAACGAGATCACCGCCATGGATCGATCCAGCGCCTTGAACATCGCCTCGTGTTCGCGCAGCTCCTCGGCCCGCTCGGTCACGTCCGAGGCAAACTTGACCACCCGTTCGACCCGACCATCTTCCGACTTGACCGGGAAATAGGTCGCTTCCAGCCAGAGGCGATCGCCACCGGCCGTCACTCGCGGGAAGGTACCCGAATGCGATTCCCCGCTACGCAGGATGTCCCAGAATCGCCGGTAGGCATTCGACTCGGCGTAGTCGTGATCGCAGAACAGTTGATGATGCGCCCCCACCACCTCGTCGCGCGAACGCCCCACTGTCTCGAGAAAACGATCGTTGACGTCGAGCACGTGGCCATCCGGGGTGAACTCGATATAGGCGACCGAGCCGCGCACGGCATCCAACACGGCATTTCGCTGGCGCAGTTGGCTTTGGCACTCGGCCAGTTGGTTGTGCAGGCGACGATTGAACATCTTCGATTCCTCCCGGCCGACTTGCTCCCGACAGATCAAGGGGGTCAAGATCGGCGTTTTTTGTATCGCTATTGTACACGTCTTGTACAACAAACGTGCAGCTTAGTTCACCAGCACGGGGAATGCTGAGTTCACTGGAAAAAACGAAGCGGAAGGGACAGACCGGATGCCCGGATCGTCGGGTGGGCTTGGCAACGCCTGCCCGGCGTTGGATCATGCAGGCACGCAACACAATCACCAGGCAGGGAGTTTGAATGTCTTATCTAAAGGACTTTCCGAATAAAGAGGGCTACTTCGGTGAATTTGGGGGCGCTTTCCTGCCACCCGAACTTGAGCCGCATTTCGCCGAGATCGAGCAGGCCTACCTGAGGCTGATGCGTTCGGCGGACTTCCTCAACGAGTTGCGCTACATCCGCAAGCACTACCAAGGTCGCCCCACCCCGGTTTACTACGCGCACAATCTCAGTGCCGATGTCGGCGCCCACATCTATTTCAAGCGCGAAGACCTCAATCATTCGGGCGCGCACAAGCTCAACCACTGCATGGGCGAGGCGCTGCTGGCCAAGCACATGGGCAAGAAAAAGCTGATCGCCGAGACCGGCGCCGGCCAGCACGGCGTGGCCCTGGCGACCGCCGCGGCCTATTTCGGCATGGAGTGCGAGATCCACATGGGCGAGATCGACATCGCCAAGGAAGCGCCCAACGTCACGCGCATGAAGCTGTTGGGGGCGACCGTGGTACCGGTGGGCTTCGGCGGGCGCAGCCTCAAGGAAGCGGTGGACTCGGCCTTCCAGAGCTATCTCTCGCAGGCCGACGAGGCGATCTTCGCGATCGGCTCGGTGGTCGGGCCGCACCCCTTCCCCAAGATGGTGCGCAACTTCCAGTCGGTGATGGGCATCGAGGCGCGCGAGCAGTACCTCGAGATGACCGGCGAGCTGCCCGACCACGTCGCCGCCTGCGTCGGCGGCGGCTCCAACGCCCTGGGCCTGTTCGCCGGCTTTATCGAGGATGACGACGTGCAACTCCACGGCGTCGAGCCACTGGGCAAGGGCACCGAGCTGGGCCAGCATTCGGCCACCATGACCTACGGTAAGCCAGGGCTAATCCACGGCTTCAAGTGCCTGCTGCTGAGTGACGAGGAAGGCAACCCGGCGCCGGTCCACTCGATTGCCTCGGGGCTGGACTACCCCGGTGTCGGCCCGGAACACTCACACCTCAAGACCTCCGGGCGGGTGAGCTACCACGCCATCGGCGACGACGAGACCCTGGATGCCTTCTACAAGATCTCGCGCCGCGAGGGCATCATCCCGGCGCTGGAGTCGGCCCACGCAATCGCCTGGGCGATGAAATTCGGCCGGGAGCACCCCGGCACGACCATCCTGGTCAACCTTTCCGGACGCGGCGACAAGGACATCGACTACGTCACGGAGAACTTCGGCCATGGCTGATCACGGCAGCATCGAAACGCGAGCCGCGAACATCGGCGCCCCCGGCTCCCCCAAAGCGACCCGGCTGATGCTGCTGGGATCGGGTGAGCTCGGCAAGGAGGTCGCCATCGAGGCGCAACGGCTGGGTTTGGAGGTGATCGCGGTCGACCGCTACGCCAATGCGCCGGCCATGCAGGTCGCGCATCGATCGCACGTGATCGACATGCTCGATGGCACGGCACTCAAGAGCGTGATCACCCACGAGATGCCGGCCCTGATCGTGCCGGAGATCGAGGCAATCGCCACCCAGACATTGATCGACCTGGAAGCACAGGGCTTCGTGGTCACGCCGAACGCGCGCGCCGCCCGGCTGACCATGGACCGCGAGGGCATCCGCCGGCTGGCCGCCGAGATGCTCTCCCTGCCCACCAGCCGTTTCGCCTTCGCCGAGACCGAGGCACAGTTCCTCGCGGCCATCGACGACATCGGCACCCCCTGTGTGGTCAAGCCGGTAATGAGCTCGTCGGGCAAGGGTCAATCGCTGGTGCGCAACCCGTCCGAGGCGCCGCGCGCCTGGGCATTCGCTCAATCGGGCGGAAGAGCCGGTCGTGGTCGGGTGATCGTCGAGTCGTTCATCGACTTCGACTACGAGATTACCCTGCTCAGCGTTCGCCACCGCGACGGCATCACCCTCTGCCCGCCGATCGGGCACACCCAAGTGGATGGTGACTACCGCGAAAGCTGGCAGCCCCACCCGATGAGTGAAATCGCTCTCGAGCGGGCGAGCGAAATCGCGCGCGCCATCGTCGAGGAACTGGGTGGATACGGCATCTTCGGCGTCGAGTTGTTCGTCAAGGATGATGAGGTGTGGTTCAGCGAGGTCTCGCCGCGTCCGCACGACACCGGGCTCGTCACGCTGGCCTCTCAGGATCTGTCGGAATTCGCCCTGCACCTGCGCGCCATGCTGGGCCTGCCGGTGCATGCGATTGTCCAACATGGACCAGCCGCCTCCTGCGCCATCGTCCGCGAGGGTGAGACCACACACCCGGTCCTGACCGGCACGGCCGTCGCATTGGCCGAACCGGGTACCGATCTGCGCCTGTTCGGCAAGCCCGCAGTGACCGGCAAACGGCGCCTGGGTGTTGCCCTGGCTCGAGCGGAGACCATCGAGGCGGCGCGAGAACGGGCGCGTCGAGCGGCCAGCTCGGTGCAACTCAAGTGATCACGGCACACGGTTCGGGAACAAGGTTGAGAAAGGAGCGGCAAGCATGAGCACGCGCCAGAGCATTCAACTCGACGGCAGCGGTGGCCGATCGGGCCCGCAGCAGCGGCCGGTGGGCACCTGGGTCCGTTTCAACTGGGAAGACGCCAACGACCGGGGCTGGCTCGAGCACGAGGCCGGGGTCGACGAGCTGATCGCCGACAGCCTGCTCGCCGAAGACACCCGCCCGCGAGTAGTCGAGCACGACGACGGCCTGCTCCTGATCCTGCGTGGCGTGAACCTCAATGCCGGCAGCCGCCCCGAGGACATGATCTCGCTGCGTCTGTGGTTCGACGGCGAGCGACTGATCAGCACCTCGCGCTTTCCGCTGCGCACCGTCGACGGGATCATTCACAAGCTCGAGGAGGGCACCGGCCCGACCACGCTGGCCGACCTGTTGCTGGAGCTGATGGAGGGTCTGGCCGAACGTACCGACGAATTGATCGAGTCGATCGAAGAGGAAATCGACGAACTCGAGGCACAACTGCTCGATGGTGCCGACCGCGAATTGCGTAGTCGCATCGGCCAGATCCGTCGCAGCATCATTGTCATCCGCCGCTATCTCGCCCCCCAACGCGACGCGCTGGCCCGGCTGTCGACTATCAACCATCCGCTACTCGCGGCCATGGATCGTGGCCGCATCCGCGAACAGGCCGATGCGCTCACCCGCCTGGTCGAGGATCTGGACATGGCCCGCGAACGCGGCGCGATGATCCATGAACAACTGCTCACGCGGCTATCCGATCAACTCAACACCCGCATGTACCTCCTCTCGATCGTCGCGGCGATTTTCCTGCCGCTGGGATTCCTTACCGGACTGTTCGGCATCAATGTCGGCGGCATGCCCTGGGTGGAGAGCGAGATGGGGTTCTGGTGGGTGATACTGCTGATCGCCGCTCTCGGTACCGGGCTCGGTATCTGGCTCAAGCGTCGGCGCTGGTTCTAGTTGGGTCAGGGAACCTAACCCAAGGCTACGTCCAGCACCATCATCACGATAAAGCCGCCGACCACGCCCAGCGTCGCGGCATCCGCGTGGCCGCTGCGCTGGGCCTCGGGGATCACCTCCTCGACCACCACGAAGATCATCGCCCCGGCAGCGAATGCGAGGGCGTAAGGCAGGATGGGCTCCCAGAACAACACGGCTGCCGCGCCGACCACGCCGGCAACCGGCTCGACCGCCCCGGACAGCTGGCCGTACCAGAAGCTCTTGCCGCGACTCATCCCCTCACGCCGCAATGGCATGGCCACCGCCATGCCCTCGGGGAAATTCTGGATACCAATGCCGATGGCCAACGCCATCGCCGCCCCGAGGCTGGCATTGTCGAAGCCATGGGCCAATGCGCCGAAGGCCACGCCGATCGCCAGCCCCTCGGGGATGTTGTGCAGGGTGATTGCGAGGACCAGCAAGGTGGTGCGCCGCCAGGTGGTCGGCACCCCCTCGGCCTCGTGCATGGGGGCATTGAGATGCAGGTGCGGCAAGACCAGGTCCGCCCCGCGCAGAAAGGCCGCCCCCAGGGCGAAACCCACCGCCGCCGGAAACCAGGCGGGCACGGCCAGATCCGCGGCCATCTCGATCGACGGGGCCAGCAACGACCAGAAACTGGCCGCGATCATCACCCCGCCCGTGAACCCCAGTAATACATCAAGCAGGCGACGGTTCTCGCGATCGGTGAAGAACACCGGCAAGGCACCGGCCGCCGTCATGCCCCAGGTGAACAGCGTGGCGATCAATGCCTGCACGACCGGCGAGGCCTGCACGAAGGCATCGATTGGCGCGAGTAGCCAGTCAGTCATGGCCTCGCGCCTTGCCAACTCATCGGGTACCGGTCGAGCAAGCGCCTATCGCCAAACCGGAGAGTCCGGGCCACTCGACGAATGCTGATCGCAACGTCCTCCCGGCTTCTGACAGCACCCACATCGGCATCTATCCTTTTTGATGACGTTATCAATTCGAGTGAAAGGCAGGAGAGAACCCATGAGCAACAACGTGCTGAAAGTCGTCGAGGTCCTCGCGGAGTCGGAAACCTCCTGGGAGGACGCCGCCAACCAGGCCATCGCCAAGGCCAGCCGCAGTGTTCACGGCATCAAGTCGCTCTACATCAAGGACTTCGAGGCCAAGATCGAGGACAACCGCATTACCAAGTACCGCATTAACGCCAAGATTACCTTCGAACTCGACTGATCGAACCGATAGACCGGCCCTCCCCGTAGCGGCCGGTTTTTTTCATTCGACTGACAGGCGCCGACCGAATCGCAGCGCCTTCCCATCCAAGCGGCGAGCCTAGTGCGCGGCGGCGAGCTTGTCGGTGCGCGCGGCCATAATGAAGTCGTTGCGATGCAGACCGCGAATCTTGTGGCTCCACCAGGTGACAGTCACCCGGCCCCACTCGGTCAACAACGCGGGGTGATGCCCTTCCGTCTCGGCGATCTCGCCCACGGCGTTAGTAAACGCCAGGGCGCTGGCGAAGTCGTCAAAACGGAACACGCGCTCGAGCTGGCGCACCCCGTCGCGGGTGATTACCTGCCAGTCATCCTGCAGTGCCTTTTGCAGGGCCGTGATCTCGTTGTCGTCCAGCGTGGGCGCATCGGCACGGCAGGCCTCGCAGCGATCGCTAGCCAGTTCGCTCATCTTGTTTGGACCTCATGGATATCAATTCAAGGTGTCCGCGCCGGGCGCGAAAGGGGTCAAGGCCCTTGCCGACCGCTGGCGGCGGGTGCAGGAAGCACCCTCTGGACTGTAGGCAACGCGCCCCGCCGCGTCCATCGTTGTCCCTATCCGTGACGGCATGTTAATTTGCTTTGCTACCTAATCGGGATCGGCACGAATCGACGCCGCTCAGCACGCCTTGGGCAATAAAGACTCGCCAGGCCGACGTGGCACCGGATGCGCGCACCCCTTCCCTCGTCACCGGTGAACCATGACCGAAAACCAACAGCATCATCGCCTGGGCCTGATCCTGATGGCCCTCGCCGTAATGACCATCCCGATGTCGGACACCATCGCCAAATGGCTGTCCGCCGACTTGTCCGTGGGCGAGATCGCCTGGCTGCGGTTCGTGTTCCAGACGCTCTTCCTGTTGCCCTTCGTCGCCATGTACTGGCGCGGCGGGCGACTGCGGCCGGTGCATCTGGTCCTGGGCACGTTCATCGCCGCCTCCATCCTGTTTCTGTTCTGGGGACTGGCCCACCTACCGCTGGCGAACAACATCGCGTTGTTCTTCATCGAACCCCTGATCCTGGTGATTTTCTCCGCCCTGTTCCTGGGGGAGCGCATCACCGCCAGGCGCTGGATTGGCGTCATCGGCGGGCTGGTCGGTGCCGTGGTCATTCTGCGTCCCAACTGGAGCGCCTACGGACTGGCCTCCCTGCTGCCGATCGCGGCGGCCGCCTGCTATGCCGCCTACCTGACCGCCACGCGGGCCTGGGCCAGCGCCCCCCGGACCCGGGACGCCCTGGTGCTGCAGTTCTGGGTCGGGGCAGCCGCCTCACTGATCATGCTGGGCCTTATGCTCCTGGGCCAAGGGTTCGGATGGTCTCTCACTCAATGGGACATGCCGAGCGCAATGGAATGGTTCTGGCTGGCCGCCGCCGGCGTGCTGGCCGCCTTCGCTCACGTGTTGATCGCCATGGCATTTGCCCGCAGCGATGCGAGCCTGCTGGCCCCACTGCAATACCTCGAGATCTTCGGCGCCACCCTGCTCGGCTGGCTGATATTCGCCGAATGGCCGGACGGGTTCACCATCCTCGGTGGCCTGATCATCATCGCTGCGGGCCTAATGGTGGTACGCGAACGACCGGTCGAGGCTCACCCCTGAGCAGGACCCCGCAAGCGGCAAGTTAACGCGCCCGCGTAACTTGCCCGCGAGGCCGTTTTCGAAGGCAGCAAGAAAAATCCCGCCAAATCGGCGGGATTGTCTTATCGACCTTGTTGGCTGCCTGAATCAGGCACTTTCCATGTCGTCGCTGTACTTGCCGAGGCTTGCCAGCCCGTTGTACTTCGCCCGTGTGAAGGCTCGTTTCTGCGCTTCTTCCTTGTTGGAGGACTCACCCTTCCAGTAGTTGAGCGCCGGCCCTTGGATGGCGCGGGCGTAGGAGAAGGTCAGCGGCCACGGCAGGCGGTCGGCGTGACGGGTGTGCATGGCGTTGAGGTGCGCGGAGGATTCCTCGACGCCCTGCCCCCCGGAGAGGAACACCACGCCACCGAGTGCCGCCGGGACGGTACGCCGCAGCGTCTCCACGGTGCGATCGGCCACCTCATCGACACCGGCACGATTCGAGGCATTCTTGCCCGAGATCACCATGCTGGTCTTGAGGATCACGCCTTCGAGCATCACGTTCTGGTGATAGAGCTGACGGAAGACCTCGTTGAGTTCCTCCTCGGTGATCCGCTCACAGGTGGCGATGTCGTGGTCGCCGTCGATCATCACCTCGGGCTCGATGATCGGCACCACGCCGGCCTCCTGACAAAGGGCGGCATAGCGTGCCAGGGCGTGAGCATTGGCCTCGATGCAGCTACGGGTGGGCAGACCCTTGGCGGTGTCGATCGCGATCACCGCGCGCCACTTGGCAAAGCGCGCGCCCATGTCGTAATACTCCGCGAGGCGCTCGCGCAGGCCGTCGAGGCCTTCGGTGACCTTTTCACTATCCGAGCCGGCCAGCGGCTTGGCGCCGGTGTCGACCTTGATGCCGACCACCTGGCCGCGGTCACGCATCACGTCGATGAACGACTTGCCGTCGGCGGTCGACTGACGGATCGTCTCGTCGTAGAGAATCGCGCCGCTGACGTATTCCTCAAGGCTCGGCGTGGTCAGCAGCAACTCGCGGTAGTCGCGCCGCTTCTCTTCGGTGGCATCGATACCGACGGCCTCGAAGCGCTTGTTGCAGGTACCGTTGCTCTCGTCGATGGCAAGGATGCCCTTGCCCGGCGCGACCATCGCCTTGACCGTCTTGATCAATTCGTCGGCTTTCTCGGGACGATAGGTAGTCATGCGCGTACTCCTTGATTCCGTGTGAAATCGTGTCGTGAAAAAGTGACCACCTACGACAATAGTCCCTAGCCGGGCGGTTTTTCAAACCCGCCTTCGCTGCTACAGGTAGGCACCACCCCCACCGATCGCGATGCTCACCAGCCCGAGCCACATGATGATGTGCACCAGCCGACGGATACCCGGAATCATTTCCCCGGCCCGCGACCAGTCCTCGGCCGCCACGGCCATATGCAACTGCCGATAAGGCCCGAAAGCGAGCACGACGAACGCGATGATCGTCAACCAACCGAACAGCTGCATCCCGTGCAGGTAGCCCGGCGAGGCAAACCCGTCAAAACGGGAGAACAGCAGCCCGTAGCCACTGATCAACAAGGCCGCAATCAGCACCCAGATCCAACGGAAGAATCGCGTGAACACCCGGTCCCACAGCGTCACCCGATCGGGGCCGGAAAGAAATCCCACTGATGGGCGCAGGATCCCGTAGGCATAGAACACGCCGCCGATCCACAGGACCGCCGACAGCAGATGGATCACCTTGAGCAAACCGATCATCACGTCATTCCTCCGTTTGTAAAAACGCGTTTCAGCCGGACGCCTGCCGCGAACGACGGACGGTCTCGTAGGCGTTCTGGATTTCCTGGGTGCGCTCCTTGGCCAGTTCAACCATGGAGTCCGGCAGCCCCTTGGCCATCAGCTTGTCTGGGTGGTGCTCGCTCATCAACTTGCGATAGGCCCGCTTGACCTCGGCATCGGTCGCCGACCGCTCCACCCCCAGCGCCTGATAGGCATTGTCCAGGGCCGCCGCCGTGGTTGGCGCACCGGGCCCACGCTGGTAGTGACCTGCCAGCAGTGCCTCCAGCCGGTCAAAGTCGGCGTCGGACACGCCTAGGGCGTGGGCGATGCGCAACAACGCCTCACGCTCGGCCGGGTCAATCTGGCCATCGGCGAAAGCTGCCTGTATCTGGATTTCGAGAAAGACGCGCAGCAGCGTCGGCTGGCTGCCGCAAACGCGCACGAACCGGCGAATGATCTCTTCCGGGTCAAAATCGCTGGCCTTGCCGCGATTGAAGGCCTCGATCGCGCGTCTGCGCCGCACCTTGGTCAGGCGCATCTGCGTCATGATCTGCTCGGCCGCACGGATCTCGGCCTGCGTCACCTGGCCATCGGCCTTGCAGACATGGCCCAGCACGGTGAATGTCGTCTCGAAGAAGGTCTGTTGAACCTCCAGCAACCGCCCGCCGACTCGCTTGATCCGGCCGATGAACCGATCGAGGAAGTGCCCGAGCAGCAAGCCGATAACCGCCCCGATCCAGCCGAAAATCCAGAAGCCGAGCCCGGCCCCCACCGCTTTTCCAATCCAGGACATGCGTGTTCCCATCAATGAATCCAGCGTGCAGTGTGCCAAAAACCACGCGGCGACAGGCGATCACGTCACCGAGACGATTGCCCGAACCGCATGAAAACCAGCATCGCCAGCACCACCAGAAGCCATGCCCCGTACCACGGGTTGAGGCCACCGGCGATCAGCGCCATGCCGAGCGTCCCCGCCGCCAGGACATAGTATCCCAGCGGGATCAATGCCTTGCGAATCAGATCACCCTCTCGCCCGATCAGGCCCACTGTCGCCGAGGCCGCGACGACGTTGTGGACACAGATCATGTTGCCTGCCGCCCCGCCGACCACCTGCAAGGCAACGATCCAGGCAGCGCCCTCCGATCCCAGGCCGATCGACTCGGCCGAGGCAAACTGGAATAGCGAGAACATCATGTTGCTGATCGTCGCCGACCCCGCCATGAACGACCCGGTGGCGCCGATCAACGGAGCGAATAGCGGCCAAACCGGTCCAGCCAGCCACGAAACGCCCTCCGCAAGCACCAGCGGCATGCTGGCATAGGGTGAGGCCTGTCCGGAATGGATGAACACCTGGACCATGGGAACCGCGAACGCCATTGCCAGGATCGCGGAGAACAGGACGCGGCCGGATTTGCGCCACGCCCGAGCGTACGAGCCGGGTCGTTTATGCATCCGGTGAAGGAAAAAAGTCAGCAGGGACACCACCACCAGGATGAAACCGGGCAGATAGAACGGTTGGGCCGACGTATCGACCTCGGTGCCGAAGATACCCGACCATTCGAGCGTCAGGGCCGGTGATTGCAGCCAGTCGCGCAGGGGCGTCACGGCACGACTCAACACGAGCAGCCCGACCACGAGGACGTAGGGAAGCCATGCCTGCCAGAGAGGCATCCGCGGCCCGACCGGCAATGTCTGCAGTTCGTCCTGAAGGCGGCTGATCCAGTCCGGCTGCCATCGATCCCGCGGCTCGAAGTCGAACACGCGCCGGGGCACCAGAAAACCACGGCGGGTGGCCGTCACCACGATCAGCAATCCGACCATCCCACCCACCAGCGAGGGAAATTCCGGGCCCAGCCATGCCGCGACGGCTAGGTGAGGCAGGGTGAACGCCAGGCCCGCGAACAGCGCGAACGGCCAGGCGGCCAGGCCCTCGCGAAACGAGCGTGATGCACCGAAATAGCGGGTGAGTACCGCCACCATGAGCAGCGGCATCAAAACACCCACCACTGTGTTGATCACGGCGGCGTACAGGGTTATCCGGTCGAGATAGTCCGGAAACAGGGGCACATCGAGCAGCGCCTCCACCGCCGGATGCCCCGCCAACCCGGCGTTCACGCCGACGAGTACCGGCGTACCCACCGCGCCGAAGGACACCGGCGTCGACTGGACGATCAGCGCCGAGAGCACGGCGGCCATGGCGGGAAACCCGATCGCCACCAGCAGCGGGGCCGCGATGGCCGCCGGGGTGCCGAACCCGGCAGCACCCTCCAGCAACCCGCCGAACAGCCATGCCACGATGATCGCCTGGACCCGACGATCGGGCGAAACGCTCACGAATCCCGCCCTAATCGACTCGATCGCCCCGGATTCCCGCAGGGTGTAGAGCAGCAAAATGGCCCCGAACACGATGGTGAGGATATTCAGCGCCGTCACCACGCCATGCATGCTCGCCGCGGCCGCCACAACCGGCTCCGTTTGCCAGACCAGAAGCGCGAGGATAACCGTCATCAGCCAGGCCACGGGCATCGCCCGCCAGGCGGGCCATCGCCGCACGACGAGCAACACGAAGACCGTGGCCAGCGGCAACAGGGCCAATGTGAATAAGGCTCCCAACGGCATCCTGACGAACCCTCTCCTGGTCATTGCCGCCCTAAAACGGCCTTTTGTCATCCCGACGTCTAGGGTGTGTATAGCACTCCGGCGCGTTTTACCCTGGACGGTGTTTCACGAATCCTTTTTGCGAGGTGGCCATGATGGAACAACACGACCGAGCCCCCCAGTACCGCGAAAACAGCCTCAGCCTGATCGGTGCCATCGCGCTCGGCACCGGGGTCATGATTGGCGCCGGGATATTCGCCCTGACCGGCCAAATGGCCGAGATCGCCGGTCCCATGTTCCCGCTGGCCTTCATTGCCGCCGCGGTCATCGTCGGATTCAGCGCCTACAGCTACGTCAAGATGTCGAACACCTACCCCTCGGCGGGCGGCATTGCCATGTACCTGGAGAAGGCCTACGGCAGAGGTCTTTCCACCGCGTTCCACGCCCTGTTGATGTACTTCTCCATGGTGATCGCGCAAAGCTTTCTCGCCCGGACCTTCGGTTCCTATACCTTGCAGCTGTTCGACGTCGCCAACATCGACATGTTGGTCCCGACGCTCGGCGTCGGGTTGCTGCTGTTCGCCTTCCTGATCAATCTATCCGGCAACCGGCTGATCGAGGAATTCGCCTCCTGGCTCGGCCTGATCAAGATCGGCGGCATCGTGCTCTTCGGGGTGGTGGGAATACTCGCCGCCGACACCCTCGCTCCGCCCACGGGTAGCGGTGGTGGCCCCGAGGCCAGCGTCAGCGGCTTTCTAGCGGCCACCGCACTCGGCATTCTCGCCTTCAAGGGCTTTACCACCATCACCAACAGCGGCTCGGAAATCACCGATCCGCACCGCAACGTTGGCCGGGCGATCGTGATCTCGATCCTGCTATGCGTCGGCATCTACGCCCTGGTCGGCACTGCCGTGGCGCTCAACCTCTCGCTGCCGGAGATCATCGAGAGCCGCGACTACTCGCTCGCGGCCGCCGCCCAACCGGTCGCTGGCGAATGGGGACTGTGGTTCACGGTCATTCTCGCGATCATCGCCACGGCCGGCGGGATCGTCGCCAGCATCTTCGCCGTCTCGCGCATGCTGGCGATGCTCACCGAAATGAAATTGGTGCCGCACAGCCACTTCGGCATGCCCGGCAGTATCCAGAAGCATACCCTCGTCTACACGGTGGCATTGGGCCTGATATTGACCGCCTTTTTCGATCTGTCGCGGATCGCCTCGCTCGGCATCATCTTCTATCTCGTGATGGACATCGCGATCCACTGGGGCGTGTTCCGCCATCTGCACCAAAAGGTCAAAGCCAACCGGGGCATTCTCGTTACGGCCATCGGCCTCGACCTGCTGGCCCTGGGCGG
>JAGXGL010000078.1 GCA_024636755.1 Guyparkeria sp.
CGATCGCGCTCCGGCTGACGCTCGGTCTTTTCCAGGCGCTTCTCGGCGCCCTCGAGATAACGCGGCAAGGCGGCAAGCCGCTCCTCGCTCGCCAACCAGATCATGCCGGGGTGGACCAGCAGGTCGATCTGGTCGCCGATTTCCTTGGCCGCCTCGATCACCGACAACGGCAGGCGACCGCTCAGCTGGCGGCGCAGGCGGTGCTGGTGCTCGAGGATGGCCTTGATCCGCTGAGCGAGCGCCATGGCCCGGCGCGGCAGTTCGCCATCGAGGCGGGCAAGGCGTTCACGGAAGGCGTCGGGGTCACGGATTGGTGATTGGTCGGCGACCGCCAGCTCCCAGGCTGAGCGGAAGATCAGCTCCTGGTCGAAGGCGCGATCGGCCCGCTGAGAGGCTCGCATCCCTTCGGCGGGAATCGGTCGCGGGGACTTCAACCGGCTGTAGTGCAGGCGCACCGTGTCCAGCGAGCGGTCGCCGCGCAGGTCAGATTCGGCCTGGCGGACCATCTGGGCGCGGCCCAGCAACATCAACCGGACGACACCGGCCTCGTGGACCCGGCGCGCGCGCTCGGGCTCGTCGATCAGTTCGATCGCGACGTGATCACCGTGGTCCACCAGTGCCGGGTGGGCCTCCACCTGCGCGCCCCCACTCTCGACCGTGAGCTTTTCCGGCAGCTCGTCGAAGTCCCACTCGGTCGCCTGATGGTCTTCCAGGCGGTGCTTGCTGCGCTGGTTGAATGCCTCCTGGGCGCGCTGGGCCTGCCGGCCCCGCAGGGCATTGATGTCGCGGTCGGCGTCGATCGGCTCGCCGTCCTCGTCGACGGCGACAAAGCGCATGCGCAGGTGCACGGGCAGCTTCTGCTCGTCGAACAGGGCCGGGGCGACCTCGTGACCGGTCATGCGACGCAGTTCGTCGGCGACGGCCTGCGAGAGCGAAATGTCGCTATCGGTAATCCGATCCTCGACCGCCTCAGCGAAGCTGGGGGCCGGGACGAAATGGCGGCGCTCGGCCTTGGGCAGTGCCCGGATCATCGCCTCGATCTTCTCCCGGCGCAGGCCCGGCACCAGGTGGGTCGTCGGCGGCGTGTCGATGCGGTTGAGCAGGGCGAGCGGGACGTGCAGGCTCACGCCATCGTCCGGCTCTCCGGGGGCGAAGTGGTAGGCGAGCTTCAATCGGTAGCGCCCGGCCTGCCAGTGATCGGGCAATTCGGACAGCCGCCGGTCATCGGGCTCGGTGGCCAGCAGGTCGTCGCGGGTCAACTGGAGGCTCGCCGCCGCGGCGCGGTCGTGCTTGATCCAGTGATTGAGCTTGCGCGCATCGGTGACATCGGCCGGGATGCGGGCCTGGTAAAAGTCGTAGAGCACCTGGTCATCGACCAGGAATGCGGGGCGGCGGAGCTTGGCCTCGAGCGTGCGGATCTCCTCGATCAACTCCTGGTTGTGCTGCCAGAACGGCTGGGCCGACTCGAAATCCCCCTCGACCAGCGCCCGGCGGATGAAGACATCGCGGGCGGCGACCGGATCGATCGCCCCGAAGTCGACCCGCCGCTTGGTCACGATCGGCAGGCCGAACAGACGCACGGTCTCGAAGGCCGTCACCCGGCCGGATTTCGCGTCCCAGGTGGGTTCGTTGTGCTCGTGGGTGACCAGGTGGCCGGCCATCGGTTCGAGCCAGCGCGGATTGATGGGGGCGTTCATCCGCGCGAACACCTTGGAGGTCTCGACGATCTCGGCGGCCACCATCCACTTGGGCTGTGCCTTGACGGTCACCGAGCCGGGGAACAGGTAGAAGCGGCGGTTGTGTGCGCCCAGGTACACGGTGGGCGTGCGGCGCTTTTTGCCGCGATGATCGCCGGCGGCCTGCTGGTAGCTCTTGGGCGGGGCGGGATCACGCATGCCGATCTGGTCGAGCAGGCCAGCCAGCGCCGACTGATGCAGTTGGTCGACGCGGCCGGCCAGTTCGGCGGGCAACTTCTGCTTCTCCCCCTCGTCGGGTTTGTCCGGCATGACGATCGGCTCGAATGCCGGCAGGCGGATGCGGAACATCTCGTCGACCGACTGGCGCAGCTGGCCGACCAGATCATGCCACTCGGTCAGGCGGTTGGCGTTGAGGTATCGCTTGATCGCCCACTGGCGGGCTTGGCGGCGACTCTTGTGGCGGCTCACCTCGTGCCAGGCCGACCAGAGCGCCAGGGCGCTGGCGAAGTCGGAATCGGCCAGGGCGAATTCGCGATGGGCGGCATCGGCCGCCCCCCGTGCCTCACTCGGCCGTTCGCGCGGGTCCTGCAGGGCGAGGAAGGCGGCGACCACCAGCATGTCTTCGGTGGCCCGGTCACCGTGCTCCCGGGCCGCCACGATCATCCGCCCCAGGGTCGGGTCGATCGGCAGGCGCGAGAGCCGCCGGCCGATCTCCGTCAGGTGGCCGTGCTCGTCGAGTGCGTGCAACTCGAACAGGTGCTTGCGCGCGGAAGCCAGCTGGCGGGGTTCGGGCGGCTCGATGAAGGGGAAGTCCTCGGCCCGGCCCAGCTTGAGCGAGTCGAGTTGCAGCAGCACCGAGGCGAGGTTGCTGCGCAGGATCTCCGGGTCGGTGAAAGCGGGCCGGCCGTCGAAGTCTTCCTCGTCAAAGAGGCGGATGCACACGCCCGGGGCGATCCGGCCGCAGCGCCCGGCGCGCTGGTTGGCCGAGGCCTGCGAGATCGCCTCGATGCCGAGCTTCTGCAGGCGGGCGCGCGGGTGGTAGCGGCTGATCCGCGCCACGCCCGAGTCGATCACGTAGTGGATGCCTGGCACCGTCAGCGAGGTCTCGGCGACGTTGGTCGACAGCACGACCCGTCGCCCGGCGTGCGGGGCGAACACGCGCTGCTGGTCGGCCGCCGACAGCCGCGCGTATAGCGGCAGGATCTCGGTGTTTCTCAGGCCGTGGCGCGAAAGCTGGCGTTCGGTCTCGCGGATCTCGCGCTCGCCGGGCAGGAACACCAGGATGTCGCCCGGCCCCTCGTGGACCAGTTCGTCGACCGCCTGCATCACGCCGCGGGCGATGGTCGAGCCGAGTTCCTCGTCGCGGTTGGCCTCGGGCGGGCGATAGCGCACCTCCACCGGGTAGCCGCGACCGGTGACCGAGATGATCGGCGGACGCTCGCCGCCGTCCTGGGTGACTTTTTGGGTGCCTTTCTGAGTGAAATGCTCGGCGAAGCGCTCCGGGTCGATGGTCGCCGAGGTGATGATCAGTCGGAACGCCGGCCGGCGCTGGATCAGGCGTTTCATCACCCCGAGCAGGAAATCGATATTGAGGCTGCGCTCGTGGGCCTCGTCGATGATGAGGGCGTCGTAGCGCAGTAGGTCACGATCGTGCTGCAACTCGGCGAGCAGCAGGCCGTCGGTCATCACCGCCACGCGGCTGTTGGGGCGGGTCTGGTCGGAAAAGCGTACCTTGTAGCCGACGGCCGTGCGCCCGTCGCCGCCCCCGTCGTCGCCACGTACGCCCTCGTCGAGTTCCTCGGCCAGCCGGCGAGCGACGTTGCGCGCCGCGATCCGTCGTGGCTGGGTGTGGCCGATCAGGCCGCGACGGCCGTAGCCGAGCTCGAGCAGCATCTTGGGGATCTGGGTGGTCTTACCCGAGCCGGTCTCACCGGCGATGATGGTCACCGGGTGACTCTGGATGGCCCCGATGATCTCCTCGCGCGCCCCGGAGACCGGCAGGCTGTCGGGGTAGGCGATGTCGATGGCCAGGGCATCGCGCGCGGCCACCTCGTCGGCGGCCGCCGTCACCCGGTCGAGCAATCGGTGCAGGGCGTCCTCGTTCGGTTGGCGTTCCTCGAACCGGCGCAGCTGCCGGTCGATCTGTGGCAGATGACGCAGGGCCAGGTGATCGCGATTGGCGTTGATATACGCGAGAATGCTCGCCGGGTCGGCGCTGTCGGGATGGCTCATTCGACCCATTGTACGAGATGCCGTCGACTGAATCGTCACACCGATGGACAGGCGGTTTGGCCGCTCGATGGCTCGCGGCCAAACACTAAATCACGCAGAGGTTTCCACATGCCGGAAAACGTCAGTTTCTTTGCCGCCATGGCCGTCGGTTTCTTCGGCGGCGTGCACTGCGTGGGCATGTGCGGCGGGATCGTCGGGGCACTGACCTTCGGCCTGCCCGCGGAGAAGCGAGAGCGTGCCTCGCGGCTGTTCCCCTACCTGCTCGCCTACAACCTCGCCCGGATCACCTCCTACACCGTCGCCGGTGCGATTGCCGGCACGATCGGATTGCTGGGGTTGTCGCTGGTGCCGATGCAGCAGGCCCAGCTGGTGCTGCTGGGCATTGCCGGCCTGTTCATGGTGATGATGGGGCTGTACGTGGGCGGCTGGTGGTTCGGGCTGACGCGGGTCGAGCGGTTCGGCTCGCGGCTGTGGCGCTTTATCGAGCCGGTCGGTCGCCGCCTGATGCCGGTAAAAACGCCCACGCAGGCGTTCGGTCTGGGGCTGGTGTGGGGTTGGCTGCCCTGCGGGTTGGTCTACAGCGTGCTGATCTGGGCGCTTTCCGCCGGCGGGCCGCTGGCCGGGGCGTTGCTGATGCTCGGCTTCGGCCTGGGCACGTTGCCGAATTTGCTCGCCATGGGCGCGTTCGCCGGGCAACTGTCGGCGTTCGTGCGCCGCCCCTGGGTGCGTCGGGTCGCCGGGGGCATGGTGATTGCCTTCGGCGTCTACCAGTTGCTGGTGGCCGGGGCGCGGCTGGCCGGTGGTTAAGGAATCTCTGCACGAATCGATGGTGCCTCTGGCTCGCGGGTTTGTTCGCAATCGAGGCGCCGGGCCGAAGGCGGGCTCATTGCCCGTCGAGGGCCGGCAACGACGAGTGCGGGCAAACCCGCGAGCCCCGCACGGGCGGGCCGCCAAGGGCCCATCTGCGGCGTTGCGGCGCTTGCGAATGGCGACGGCCATTCACGGCGCACCGCGCCTTGCATCTGGACCTTTGGCGGTCCCGCAGAGACACTATCGATTCGTGCAGAGTCTCCCAAGTGCGGCGACTGCGGCGGCACCGGCCTTCAGGAGGCCCGACGCACGCCCATCTTGGCCAGAATCGCATCCAGCGGGCACAAGCAGGTAATGCCGCTCTGGAACAGGTTAAGGCCGATGAACGCCGTCAACCACAACCAAGAGAGCTGGCCGAGATCCGCTTGGCCCGTGACGTGCGCCAGGGCCAAAGTGGCCAGGATCATCAATCCGGCAATGATGCGAACGTAACGATCGGTAGTCATTTCAGTGCCTCCGCAAAATCCGATGGAACGGTGCGCCAACAAGCTTGGTCGCACCTGAATAAAATTATTTTATTCCATCCTAGGTAAGCGGGCAAAAAACTTCCTGCATCATGCCGATCAGACGCAACGTCCGCGCATCAGAAACCCGGTAGAACACCCGGTTGGCGTCCTTGCGCGAGGCAAGAATGCCTTTGTCACGCAGGATGGCCAGGTGCTGGGAAATGTTGCTCTGGGTCGTGCCGACGGCCTCGACGATCTGCTGCACGCTGAGTTCGTTGTCGCCCAGTACGCACAGGATCTTCAGCCGGAGCGGATGTGACATCGCCTTGAGCGATCGCGACGCACGCTCGATATCGTCTGAACGGCCCATCAGCCGGGTGGCGGGATATTCCTCGGTTTCCAAATTCATGGTTCGACCCAAGTGCTGGTTGCGGGTGACGGAAGTCGCCGCGTTCCCGCGGGAACCGGCGGGAATCGGGGCCATCGCCCGGGCGTCGACTGGCGCCGCTCGCCTCGGGCCGCCCATGCGACGAAATCCCTCGTGGGAATCCCTGCTCGCCCCGTCGGGGGACTTGGCAATTCGTGCAGAGATTCCCCTGCCCCGTATACTACCGCTTTTCCGCCGAATTGTTGCAGTGGCCACGGGCGGAGCCCGAGGCAGACTGGACAGCGTTCGCCCAGCGGTGCCACACCCTCTCGTTTATCCACGGTCAGGGGCAGCCTTGCCACAGTCACCGCCAAACCGTCATACCCTGAACCCGCCGCCCGCCGGCCCGTTCGGTCGGGCCACCCGGCTGGCACTGCTGGCCGTGCTGACCACGCTCGCCCCGTCGGTCCTCGCCGAGGAGGCGATCCAGGAACGCATCGAGGCCCAGCGCGAGGCGGTCGAATCCACCGAGAAGGAACGGATTGCCGCCCGCGAATCCCTGGCCGAGCTGCAAAAGCGCATGGCCTTCCTGGAAGAGAAGGCGAGCGAGCTGGATGCCGAGCGCAAGGATCTCGAAACCCGTCAGCAGACCCTTGACCAACGCGAGGCCGAACTGCGTGAGGGGCTCGCCCAGCGACGCGCCGAACTCGAGCAGCGCCTGCAGGCGGCCTACCCCCTAACGCGCGGCAGCGTGCTGCAGGCCCTGCTGGGGGACGGCGACGCCCTGCAGACCGACCGCGACCTGCACTACCTGCGCGCGCTGATCCGCCCGGTCGAACAGGCCCTGCAAGCGCTCGAGGCACAGCGGGCCAAACTGGCCGAGAACCGCGAGGCGATCGCCAAAACCGACCGCGAGCTGGGCGAGGCCGGCAAGCGACTCGACCGACACCATCAGGACGTCGGCAAGAACCTCACCGAGCAGCAGCGATTGCTTGCCTCGTTGGGCGAGGCCTTGAATGAGCAACAACAGACCCTGAAGAACCTGCTGGATCGCAAACGACGGCTGGACCGAGAAGTCGCTGCCGCCCAGAAGGCCGCCGCCAAGGCCGAGGCGGAGGCCCAAGCGAAGGCCCAAGCCCAGGCGGAACGTCGCCGGGCCGAACGCGAACAGGCAGAGCAGGCAGAAAAACAGGCCAAACAGGACCGACGTCCGCCGCCCCAAAAAGCCCCCCCGACCCAGGTCCGGGACGATGGCAGCATCCCGATCGCCGGGCGGATCGAACGCCGCTTCGGCGAAACCCTGCCCCAGGGGCGCCTGCGTAACGAAGGCACCGTCTTCCATGTCGCCGGCGCCAGTACGGTTCGGGCGGTCGATGCCGGCCGCGTGGCGTTCGCCGGCACGCTCAAGGGCTGGGGACAACTGGTGATGCTGCGCCACGACGGCGACTTCCTCTCGCTCTACGCCCACTGCCGCTCGCTGGATGTCGCCAAGGGCGATCGCGTGGCACGTGGCGATCGCCTCTGCACGTCGGGGATCATCGACGCCGGCCAGGAAGGGTTGTACGTCGAGGTGCGCCGGGGCAGCCGGCCCATCGATCCGGGCCGCTGGCCGGCTTGGCGCAAGGTGATCGACGGCTGACCCGACGACGGTGGCGACCGCCCCCTCGTGTACGACAAGTGAGCTCCGAACTCATGAATAGGGCTCGCGGCCGGGGCCTCGACCATGGCATAGTTGCCGATAATCGTGTCGGGCAGAACTGACTCTGCCCAGGCAGCGCCACGGGGTTGAAACCGAACGCCCTGTCGGGCGATCACGCCGCCATCGCGCCTTGATCGCCGAGCCGTCGCCCCCACCATCACAGGGACAACACGATACGCTCACCCGGGGCACCCCGCGTGGCGGACCACACAACCGGCCCGATTGGGCCCGATACCGCTGATTAATGTCTAGAGAGAACACCATGACCACTTGGATCCGCAAGGCCTCGAACCTGGGCATCGCCGCCTTCTTCGGCTTTGCCATCGCCATTGCCATCAACGCGATGGCCGAACGACCGGCCGAGACCAACGGCGACATTCCGCTGGAGCAGTTGCGGACCTACTCCGACGTGCTCGACCGGGTGCGCTCGGATTACGTCGACGACATCAGCGAGGGTGAGCTGATCGAGAACTCCATCCGCGGGATGATCTCGGAGCTCGACCCCCACTCGGGCTATCTCGACGACGAGGAGTTCAAGAGCCTGCGCGAATCCACCTCGGGTGAATTCGGCGGCCTGGGCATCCAGGTGGGCATGAAGGACAACGTGCTGACGATCATCGCGCCCATCGACGACACCCCGGCCAAGAAAGCCGGGCTCGAGGCGGGCGACAAGATCATTCGCATCGACGGCGACCTGACCCAGGACATGGATCTGGAAGCGGCCGTCAAGCGCATGCGCGGCAAGCCGGATACCGACATCGAGCTGACCATCGCCCGCGAAGGCGAGAAAAAGCCGCTCGAGTTCACCATCACCCGCGCCATCATCAAGACCGAATCGGTCAAGCATGAGCTGCTCGAGCCGGGCATGGGCTATATCCGGGTCTCGCAATTCCAGTCCCGCACCGTCGAACAGATGCACGACGCGCTCGACGCCTTGGTCGAGGAGAACGACGATAAGCCGCTCAAGGGTCTGGTGCTCGACCTGCGTAACAATCCCGGCGGCGTACTCGATGGCTCGGTCGAGATGGTCGACGCCTTCCTCGAGAAAGGTCAGATCGTCTATACCAAGGGCCGCGTCGCCGACGCGAAGATGAGTTTCGAGGCCAGCGACGGCGATCGCATCGACGGGGCGCCGCTAGTCGTGCTGGTCAACGGCGGTTCGGCATCGGCCTCCGAGATCGTGGCCGGTGCGCTGCAGGACAGTGGCCGGGCGCTGGTGATCGGCGAGAAGACCTTCGGCAAGGGCTCGGTCCAATCGATCATGCCACTGTCCAACGGCGGCGCCCTGCGCCTGACCACCGCGCGCTACTACACCCCGAGCGGCCGCTCGATCCAGGCCGAGGGCATCAAGCCGGACGTCACCGTCCATCAACTCAAGGTCAGCGACATCGAGGAGGTCTTCTCCATCTCCGAGGCCAGCCTTGCCGGCCATCTGACCAACGGTGACTCGGACATGACGGATGCCAAAAAGTCTGCGGAGAAAGGCGACGAGGACGACGAAGTGCGCGAACCGCTGGTCATCCGCGATTACCAACTCTATGAAGCGCTGAATATGCTCAAGGGCATGGTGATCGTCAGCAAGAATACCCGCCGCTAATCCGACGACTCACGAGGAGGAGGCACGACATGGCAAGCACGGCTCTGGTCCTTCTGGCACCCGGGTTCGAGGACCTGGAGGCCATCACCACCATCGACATCCTGCGTCGTGGTGGGATCCAGGTGGAAATCGCGGCCCTGCACGAAGACGCGGTCACCGGCGCGCGTGGCACCACGGTCGTCGCCGACACCAACCTCGCCCTGCTCGACGAGGGCCGGGTCTTCGATGCCATTGTCCTGCCCGGGGGGCAGCCCGGGGCGAACAATCTGGCCGCCGACCAGCGGGTACTCGCCCGCCTGCGGGATCAGTCGGTCTCGGGGCGCTTGATCGGCGCCGTCTGTGCCGCACCGAAGGTGCTGGCTGCGGCCGGCCTGCTCAAGGTCCGGCGCATCACGCATTTCCCCGGCGCGCTCGATGCCGCCGAGGCCGAAGGTGTCGAAGTGACCACCGAGGCGGTGGTCGTCGACGGCAACCTGGTCACCGGGCGTGGCCCGGGAGTGGCCATGGACTTCGCCCTCGCGCTGGTCGAACAACTGGCCGGCCGCGATACCCGGGACGCGGTGGAATCCAAGCTGGCCCGTTGAATCACCTGCTCAACAAGCCTCCCGACCAGCGCCTGTCCTTGTGGCAGGCGTTTTCCGTTGTCACGCCATGAGCCAAGCCACCACGCCAACCGGCTATGTCACCCCGGCCGCGACCCTCGAGCGAGAACTATCGGCAAAGAAAAGCCGCTTTATCGCCCGCGCCGGACCGGCAACGGATCGCCAGGCGGCCCTGGCCTTCGTCGATGCCATGAAAGCGGATTACCCGGACGCGCGCCATCACTGCTGGGCCTACCTGATCGGCAATCCGGCCACGGCCGCCAGCGCGGCGATGAATGACGACGGGGAGCCGAGCGGCACCGCCGGCAAACCCATTCTCAACGTCATCCAGCACAAGGGCATTGGCGACCTGATCGTGGTGGTGACGCGCTACTTCGGCGGCATCAAGCTGGGTGCCGGCGGCCTGGTACGCGCCTATGCCGGGGCGACACAACAAGTGCTCGCCGAACTGCCTCTGATCGAGCATCGCCCGCAACGGGCCTTCACCCTGGCATTCGACTTCGCCGACGAACAGCCATTGCGGCACTGGGCAAACCTGCACGGCGCGCAGCTGCTATCGGTCGACTACGGCCCCAGGGTCACCGCGCGACTGGACGTGCCGCTGGAACAGGTCGAGGCCTTCGAGGCGTTTCTCGGCGCCCAAGGCATCGAACGGCTCGAAGTGCCGGGCGACGATTGAAGGCCACACCCGGCAGGGGCCGATAAACGCAAAAAGGCCCGGGCAACTGCCCGGGCCTCGTCTTTGCCGACACATCCCTGTGTCGTCGAGTTGCTCCAAGTGTCCTTACTTGTTGGTGAACTCGGGGTAGGCCTCCATGCCGCACTCGACCGAGTCGACGCCTTCCTGCTCGTCTTCCTCGCTGATGCGCAGACCCATCACGGCCTTGAGGATCAGCCAGATGATCAGGCTGGCGACGAAGACGAAGCCGCCGATCAGGGCCAGGCCCGCCAGCTGTCCGCCGAGGGTGGCATCGTCGTTCGACAGCAACACCGCCAGCACACCCCAGATACCGGCCACGCCGTGTACCGACAGGGCACCGACCGGATCGTCAATGCGGATCTTCTCGAAGCCGAGGATGGAGAAGACCACGATCACGCCACCGATCGCACCGATGATGACGGCCAGCAGGGCCGACGGGGAGGCCGGGTCGGCGGTGATGGCGACCAGGCCGGCCAGTGCGCCGTTGAGCACCATGGTCAGGTCGACCTTGCCGAAGGCCAGGCGCGAGGCAATCATTGCCGCGATCACGCCACCGGCAGCCGCCAAGTTGGTATTGGTGAATACCTGGGCGACGGCGTTGGCCGAATCGACGTCGGAGACCTTGAGTTCCGAGCCGCCGTTGAAGCCGAACCAGCCCAGCCACAGGATGAACGTACCCAGCGTCGCCAGCGGCAGGTTAGCGCCCGGCAGGGCGTTGACCTGCCCGTTCGGACCGAACTTGCCCTTACGCGGGCCGAGGAGCAACACACCCGCCAGCGCCGCAACCGCACCGGCGAAGTGGACGATGCCCGAACCGGCGTAATCGGAGTAACCCAGGTCACTCAGGATACCGCCACCCCAGCTCCAGTAGCCCTGGATCGGGTAAATCAGGCCAGTCAGGACAACGGTAAAGGCAAGGAAGGACCACAGCTTCATCCGTTCAGCGACCACGCCGGAGACGATCGACATGGCGGTGGCCACGAACACGACCTGGAAGAAGAAATCGGCCATGTTGGAGTAGTAGATGTCACCACCACTCGCGACGACCTCGGCTGCCGTGTTGTCCGCGCCCAGGAAGAAGCTCAGACCCGGAATGATGCTGGAGATGCCGTCGCTGTACATGATGTTGTAGCCCACCACCATGTACATCACGCAGGCGATCGAGAACAGCGCGATGTTCTTGGTCAGGATCTCGACGGTGCTCTTGGAACGCACCAGCCCGGCCTCGAGCATGGTGAAGCCCGCCGCCATCCACATGACGAAGGCACCGGCGATCAGGAAGTAGAACGTATCGAGGGCATAGCCCAGTTCGATGACTTGAGTTTCCACGGTGAAATCCTCCGCTTAAAGGGCGTCTGTACCGGTCTCGCCGGTCCGGATGCGAATGGCTTCCTCGATCGGCGAGACAAAGATCTTGCCGTCACCGATCTTGCCGGTACTGGCCGCGTTGGTGATCACCTCGATCACCTGGTCGGCGAGGTGCTCGTCGACGACCATTTCCAGCTTTACCTTGGGCA
>JAGXGL010000079.1 GCA_024636755.1 Guyparkeria sp.
AATCGAGCCGATGATCATCGGCCGGAACTTCCGCACCAAGATCAACGGCAACCTCGGCAACTCCGCGGTCACCTCCGGCATCGCCGAGGAAGTCGAGAAGATGGTCTGGGGCATCCGCTGGGGTGGCGACACCATCATGGATCTCTCCACCGGCAAGCACATCCACGAGACCCGCGAGTGGATCCTGCGCAACTCGCCGGTGCCGATCGGCACGGTGCCGCTCTACCAGGCGCTGGAAAAGGTCAACGGCAAGGCCGAGGACCTGAGCTGGGAGATCTATCGCGACACCCTGATCGAGCAGGCCGAGCAGGGCGTGGACTACTTCACCATCCACGCCGGCGTGCGCCTGGCCTACGTGCCGATGACCGCCGATCGGCTTACCGGCATCGTCTCGCGCGGTGGCTCGATCATGGCCAAGTGGTGTCTGGCCCACCACGAGGAGTCCTTCCTCTACACGCGCTTCAACGAGATCTGCGAGATCATGAAGGCCTACGACATCTCCTTCTCGCTGGGCGACGGCCTGCGACCGGGTTGTCTCGCCGATGCCAACGACGAGGCGCAGTTCGCCGAATTGAAGACCTTGGGCGAGTTGACCCAGATCGCCTGGAAGCACGACGTGCAGGTGATGATCGAGGGCCCGGGCCACGTGCCGCTGCACATGGTCAAGGAGAACATGGACAAGGAGCTCGAGGACTGCTTCGAGGCGCCGTTCTACACCCTCGGGCCGCTGGTCACCGACATCGCGCCGGCCTACGACCACATCACCAGCGGTATCGGCGCGGCCACGATCGGCTGGTACGGCACCGCCATGCTCTGTTACGTCACGCCGAAAGAGCACCTCGGCCTGCCGGACAAGGACGACGTGCGCGAAGGGGTGATCACCTACAAGATCGCCGCCCACGCCTCGGATCTTGCCAAGGGCTTCCCGGGCACCCAGCTGCGCGACAACGCCCTGTCAAAGGCGCGCTTCGAGTTCCGCTGGGTCGACCAGTACCACCTGTCGCTCGACCCGGAGCGGGCGCGGGAATTCCACGACGCGACCCTGCCCTCGGATGCCCACCAGGTAGCGCATTTCTGTTCGATGTGCGGCCCGCACTTCTGCTCGATGAAGATCACCCAGGAGGTCCGCGAGTACGCGGATGAAATGGGGGTCGACGAACAAGAGGCCCTCAAGCAGGGCATGAAGGAGAAGTCGATCGAGTTCGTCGCCAAGGGCAGTGAGGTCTACGGCCGCATCTGACGCCGTTTGTTTCGCAACTGGATAAACAAAACCCCGGCCAGGCCGGGGTTTTTCCGTGGTGCGTCCGTCGTGTCGTCAAACCGATGGGCGGCGACCCATCACGAAGAAGACGATGGCCAGAATCAGGCCAACCACGAACAGGATCCAGGCGATTTGCGTGGCGGCGCCGGCGATGCCGCTCAAGCCGAGTACGCCTGCGATAATGCCGACGACGAGAAAAATGATTGCCCAGGACAACATAATGCGACCTCCTTGGTTGCGTGGCCCCGCATGACCTGTCGTCAGGGCATGTGGGGCAGGTGCCGGCGTGATGCCGGAAAAAAGCGTTTTTTACCGTGATGCGCTCACGGCTCGTTATGCACTCATTTAGATGGAGAAGTGCCGGTCAGGTTCCCCGGGCGGCTTTGAGCCGCTCTGGGGGCATCAGCCAACAAGCGGGCCTGCTAAGATCGCCGACCCCAGTAGCCATCGCCGGTGAGTGCATGACCCAGCCGACCCCCGGTCCCGTTGAAGACCGCGAGATTCCGGAATACGCGCCGATCGCGTTACTGCCGCTGCTTGCCTTGCTGTTGCTCGGCCTGCTGTGGGGCTACAACTGGGTGGTGATGAAGGCCGTGCTGGTGGATGTGTCGCCAGCGTGGTTCGCCGCGCTGCGCACGGTGCTGCCGGCGCTGCTGCTCATCGCGATCCTGCCGGTCGCCGGCATGCGTTTGCGACCGCCGCCGTTGTTCTACGCGCTGCCGATCGGCCTGTTCCAGACGGCCGGCTTCGTCGGCTTCATGATGTGGGCACTGGAGACGGGGGCGGCCGGCGAGACGGCCGTGATCGTCTTCATGATGCCGCTGTGGCTGACCTTGATGGCGCACTTTGCGCTGAAGGAGCGTGTCACGCGCATTCAATTGCTGGCCATCAGCCTTGCCCTGCCCGGCCTGGTGCTGCTGATTTCGCCGTGGGAGGAATCGCTGGCGTTGGGAGCGGTGTTGCTGGCCTTCGCCTCGGGGTTCGGTTGGGCGTTGGGCGCGATCTGGCAGAAGCGTTACTACCATCGCTACCAACCGGATCTGTTGAGCCTGACGGCCTGGCAGATGCTTTATGGTGGCTTGTTGCTGATGGCGATCGCGCTCTGGGTCGAGCCGTTTGCCGTCGACCCGACCCCGAACTTCTTCTGGGCCCTGTTCTACAACGTGGTGCTGGCCGGGGCGCTGGGCTGGTTGCTGTGGGTGTACTCGCTGCATCACTTGCCGACCTGGATTGCCGGCTTTGGCGCACTGTTGGTGCCCGGCATCGGCGTGTTGAGCGCGTGGCTGGTGCTGGGTGAGACGCCGGGGCCGATCAAGCAACTCGGTATCGCCCTGATCCTGTCGGCATTGCTGATCATTACCCTTTACCAGCGCCGGCAGCGGCGCAATGCCCGTCGGCGGGCCCAGCACAAGCGAGACGAGGTGAATCATGGGTGAATGGCTTGAGGTGACGGTGGCCGAGAAGATCCGTTGGAACGACGGGCTGTACTCCCTGCGTTTCCAGGCACCGCTGCCGGCGTTCAAGGCGGGACAGTTCGCCCGGGTCGGGCTGGATGTCGACGGCGAACGCATCGCGCGGCCCTATTCACTGGTCAACGCGCCCGACGAGGCGTTACACGAAATCCATTTCAATGTCGTGCCCGACGGGCCGCTCTCGCCACGCCTGGCCAGGCTGGAGGCCGGCGATGCCCTGTTCGTGCATTCCTCGGTCACCGGCACGATGACCATGGAACGCACGCCCGCGCATCGCCACCTGTGGCTGTTCGCCACCGGCACCGCACTGGGGGCCTTCCTGTCGATCCTCAAGACCAATGCCCCCTGGGATCGCGCCGAGCGGGTGGTGCTGTGCCACTCGGTGCGCCGCGCGACGGATCTTACCTACGGCGAGACGATTCGCCGGCTAAAGGCGCGTCACGGTGATCAAATCGACTTCGTGCCAGTGGTCACGCGTGAGGCGCATCCGGGGGCACTGCGCGAGCGGATTCCCGCCTTGCTGGCCTCCGGTGAGATCGAGCGGCATATCGGGCTGGCACTCAGCCCCGAAGATGCCCACGTCATGCTGTGCGGGAACTCAGACATGATCGAGGCGGTCCAGCAGGTGCTCGAGCCGCGCGGCCTGCGGCGCCATCGCCGCCGGGAACCCGGGCACATCACCGTCGAGAAATATCACTGACGCGAGGGCTTGGCTGAAGAGCACGTTGCCGCGTCGATGCCTGCCTCGCGTCGGCTATACTGATCCTTCGACGCCAACCGTGATGCGTGATGAATGCGTCCGGGTGGCTAGACCTCTTGGATTTAGGGAGTGGCAACCGCAATGGTGCTGATGCTCGACAACTACGACTCGTTTACCTACAACCTGGTCCAGTACCTGGGCGAGCTGGGTGAAGAGGTCTGGGTGGCGCGCAACGACCAGGTCACCATCGAGGAGATCGAGGCCCGTGCGCCGAGTCATATCGTGGTCTCTCCGGGACCCTGCGACCCGGACCAGGCGGGCATCTCGCTGGACGTGATCCGGCACTTCGCGGGCAAGCTGCCCATCCTGGGCGTCTGCCTGGGGCACCAGGCGATCGGACAGGTCTTCGGTGGCAAGGTGGTGCGCGCCCGCGAGGTGATGCACGGCAAGGTCTCGCCGGTCTACCACACGGGCGAGGGGGTGTTCGAGGGGTTGCCCAATCCCTTCGAGGCGACGCGCTACCACTCGCTGGTCGTCGCCCGCGGGAGCATTCCCGAGGTGCTCGAGGTGACCGCCTGGACACAGAACGAAGACGGTTCGGTCGACGAGGTGATGGGCTTTCGCCATCGCGAGTACGCCATCGAGGGCGTTCAGTTCCACCCCGAGTCGATCCTCACCCAGCACGGCCACCAGCAACTCAAGAGCTTCCTGCGCTACCGTTCCGGCGTGCGCGAACCCGTACCCGCGTGAACGCGCCGGCCGACGAGACCTCGGTCCGGGCGGATGACTCCCCGCGGGGGCGTCGTGCCGCCGTACTGGTGCTGGTGATCGCCGGGCTGCTGATGCTCGCGCCGTTCACCGTCGATGCCTACCTGCCGTCGTTTCACGCCATGGCCGACGAGTTCGGCGTGGGCCAGGCGGCGATCCAGCAGACCCTTTCCCTGTACCTGCTCGCCTTCGGCTCGATGATGCTGTTCTACGGACCGGCCTCCGACAGCTTCGGTCGCAAGCGCGTGATCCTGCTCGCCCTGCTGGCCTATGCCCTGATGACCGTCTTTGCCGCGCTCTCGCAGGGTATCGGCCAGCTGATTGCCGCGCGGGTGGGGCAGGGACTGGCCGCCGGTGCGGGCGTGGTGATCGGTCGGGCGCTGGTGCGCGACCTGTTCGCCGGCGCCGACGCCCAGCGGGTGATGGCGAACGTGATGCTGATATTTGCCTCGGCACCGGCGGCAGCCCCGATCATCGGTGGTTGGCTGCACGAATGGTTCGGCTGGCGCTCGGTGTTCTGGTTCCTGCTCGGTTTCTCCCTGCTGCTCGTGATCGCGATCTGGCGGTTGTTGCCGGAGACCGTGGCACAGCGCGATCGTCAATCATTCGCCCTGCGATTCGTGCTCAAGAGCTATGCGCGGGCGCTATCGCATCCGCGCTACATGCAGCTGGTCGTGGTGTTCGCGCTGTTGTTCGGGGGCATGTTTCTCTACGTCGCGGCCGCGCCGGCCATTCTCATCGACCATCTTGGCCAGGACGAGACCGATTTCTGGAAGTTCTTCGTGCCGTTGGTGGCTGGGCTGATTCTCGGCAGCCGCCTGACTAACTGGCTGGCGGGGCGGCTGAGCATGACCGGCACCATGGCGCTGGGCCTCGGACTGACCGGGCTGGCGGTGGTCTACAACCTGATCCAGGCCTGGGTGCAGCCGGCCGACGTCACGCATGGCATTTGGCTGACGGTCACCCCGATCACCCTGTATGTCATGGGCATGGCGACCACGATGCCGGCACTCAATATCACCGCACTCGACTATTGGCCGGCGCAGCGGGGGCTCGCCTCGGCCCTGCAGGGGGCGACCCAGATGGCGTTCGCCGGCCTGGTGTCGGGGGTGATGGTGGCGTGGCTGGCGGATTCCCTGTTTGCCTTGGCGGTGGGGATGGCGTGCCTATACCTCGCTGCGCTGGGGCTGTGGTTGGTTTGGTATCGTTCAGCGAAGGCCGAGGTGCCCGCCTGACACAAAAGAACGCCCGGCAAAATG
>JAGXGL010000080.1 GCA_024636755.1 Guyparkeria sp.
AGGATGACCAGGCTCACCAGGATGCTCAACAACGGATCGATGAGTGCGAACCCGGTGAGCAGCACGATCAGGCCGGATATCGCGACGGCCACCGACACGGCGGCGTCGGCGGCCATGTGCAGGAAGGCACCACGCAGGTTGAGGTCGTGTTTCTGGCCCGAGAGCAGCAGCCAGGCGGTGGCGGTGTTGACCACGACGCCGGCGAGCGCCACCCCGATGACGAGCAGTCCGTGCACGGCGGGCGGGTCGGCCAGCCGCATGCCCGCCTCCCAGAGGATCCATAGCGAGACCAGCGCCAGCGTCACGCCGTTGATCAGCGCGGCGAGCAGTGTGCTGCTGCCGAGTCCGTAACTGAACTGGGAGGAGGCGAGGCGTCGAGTGAGACGATTGGCCCCCCAGGCGAGCAGCAGCCCGAGCACGTCACCGAGGTTGTGCGCCGCATCGGCCAGCAGGGCCATGGAGTGCCCGAGCACCCCGGCCACCGCCTCGATGATGACGAAGGCCAGGTTCAGGGCAATGCCGATCCCCAGCGCGCGGCCGGCGGCATCGCTGACATGGTGGTCGTGGTCGCTATGCATGGCCGGTAGTGTAGGTCAGTATGGCGAGGTGGTGCTGCCCCGGGGGACCTGTCCCATGAGTCGGGCGTGTCCGGGGCAGCGGCGCGAACGTCAGTGCAGCAGGCCGAACATCTTGCGACGGTACTGGCGGGTGAGCGGGTGGCCATCTCCCAGCATCTCGAACAGGTCGATCAGCCCGCGTCGACCGGCGTCCTCGTTGTACGACCGATCGCGCAGCATGATCTGGTAGTTCTGCTCCAGTGCCCCCTCGATGTCGTTGCGGATGGCGAGCTTGGCGGCGAGCCCCTCGCGGGCCTCGCAATCCTTCGGATCGCTCTCGATGCGCGCGCGCAGCTCGTCCTCGGGCGGGCCGGACTGGGCGGCACGCGCCATGCCGATGCGGGCCTTGAATTCCTTCACGTCGTCACGCATCGCCGTGTCCGCGGGCAGGGACTCGAGGATCTGCCAGGCCTGGTCGAGGTCGCCCTGCTCGGCGATCAGGTCGGCGATGTCCAGCAGCACCTCGGCGTTCCCCGGTTCCTGCTGGTTGGCCTGCCTGAGCATATCCATGGCCTGTTCGGTGGCGCCGGCGGCACGCACCTGCTGGGCCTCGCGGCGCAGCTTGTCGATTTCGGAAAGCACGTGGTGCCCGATGAATTCGCGAATCTGCCCCTCGGTCAGCGCGCCCTGGAACTGGTCGACCGGCCGGCCATCGACGAACAGCATGACCGTCGGCAGGCTGCGCACGCCGAACTGCTGGGCCAGCTCCTGCTCGGCTTCGGTGTCGACCTTGGCCAGTTTCACCTGGCCGTCCATGTCCTCAACGATCTGCGAGAGCAGTGGCATCAACTGCTGGCAGGGGCCGCACCATTCCGCCCAGAAGTCCACCAGCACGGGGGTTTCCCGGGAGGCTTCGATCACGTGATCGTGAAATTCCTGGGTGGTGACGGCAAAGACGTGCGCGCTCTCGCTCATGATCAGGTTGTCCTTGTGGATGGGTGAACGACTGCGGCCCGACATGGTGGCCGCCACCGGGATTTTCAAGGCCGGTGTCAGGTCCCAAGTGGGCGTGTACACTTTACGATGGGCCGCGTTGGCTGGCCCGCGGCGCCTCTTGGGCGGCCATTTCGGCCCCAGCGGCACCGATAATCCAGGGAATGCACGGTTGATTATGGCTGAACGATCCGAATACAACGCCGGCTCGATCGAGGTGCTCACCGGTCTCGATCCGGTGAGAAAGCGCCCGGGCATGTACACCGACACCACCCGGCCGAATCACCTCGCCCAGGAGGTGATCGACAACAGTGTCGACGAGGCGATCAGCGGCTACGCCAGTTCGATCGACGTGGTCATGCGCGAGGATGGCGCCCTGTCGGTCTCCGACGATGGCCGCGGCATGCCCGTGGACGTGCACCCCGAGCACGGCATCTCCGGCGTGGAGCTGATCCTCACGCGGCTGCACGCCGGCGGCAAATTCTCGGACAAGTCCTACCAGTTCTCCGGCGGCCTGCACGGCGTGGGCGTGTCGGTGGTCAATGCCCTGTCGAACCGACTGGTGGTCGACATCAAGCGCGCGGGGCAACTGCACCGGATCGAGTTCGCCCATGGCGAGCTCACCCGCCCGCTCGAGGTGATCGATACCGTCGGCAAGCGCAACACCGGCACGACACTCACCTTCTGGCCGGACACCAGCTATTTCGACCAGCCGCGGATGAACATGGCCCGCCTGCGCCACGTGCTGCGCGCCAAGGCCGTGCTCTGTCCGGGACTCAAGGTCAGCCTGACGGACGAGGCCAGCGGCGAGCGCGAGGACTGGTGCTACGCCGACGGCCTGCGCGACTACCTGCTCGAGAGTGTCCGCGACCAGGAGGTCCTGCCGCCGGAGAGCTTCATTGGTCACATGAAGGCCCCGGACGGGGGGCGTGCCCAGGAAGTCGCCTGGGCGGTCGTCTGGGCGACCGAGCCGGGCGACGGGCTGACCGAGAGCTATGTCAACCTGATTCCCACCCTGCAGGGCGGCACCCACGTCAACGGCCTGCGCCAGGGCCTGACCGAGGCGATCCGCGAGTTCTGCGAGTTCCGCAACCTGCTGCCGCGCGGCGTGCGGCTGTCGCCGGAGGATGTCTTCGAGCGGGTGCGCTTCGTGCTCTCGGCCAAGCTGCACGACCCGCAGTTCGCCGGGCAGACCAAGGAGCGCTTGTCTTCGCGCGAGTCGGCCACGTTCATCAGTGGCGTGGTCAAGGACGCGCTCTCGCTCTACCTCAACCAACACGCGGACATGGGCGAGAAGATCGCGCAGATCGCGATCGAGTCGGCCCAGAGTCGCATCAAGAGCGAGAAGAAGGTGGCGCGCAAGCGGGTGACCAGCGGCCCGGCGCTGCCGGGCAAACTGGCCGACTGCTCCTCGACCGATCTCTCGCGCACCGAGCTGTTCCTGGTGGAGGGCGATTCGGCCGGCGGTTCGGCCAAGCAGGCCCGCGAGCGTGACTTCCAGGCAATCATGCCGCTGCGCGGCAAGATCCTGAACACCTGGGAGACCGACCCGGCCCAGGTGCTCGCCAGCCAGGAGGTGCACGACATCGCCGTGGCCCTAGGGCTCGAGCCCGGTTCGGACGATCTCACCAAGCTGCGTTACGGCAAGGTCTGCATCCTCGCCGATGCCGACTCCGACGGCCTGCACATCGCGACCTTGCTTGCAGCGCTGTTCCTGCGCCACTTCCCCGCGCTGGTGGATGCCGGTCACGTCTTCGTCGCCATGCCGCCGCTGTATCGCGTCGATATCGGCAAGGAGACCTTCTACGCGCTGGACGAGCACGAGCGTGACGGCATCATCGATCGCATCGAGGCCGAAAAGCGTCGCGGCAAGATCCAGGTCACCCGCTTCAAGGGCCTGGGCGAGATGAACCCGATCCAGCTGCGCGAATCGACGCTCGCCCCGGCGACACGCCGGCTGGTGCAGCTGAAGGTGGAGGGCGAGGACACCATCGAGGTATTCGACATGCTTCTGGCCAAGAAGCGGGCCGCCGATCGACGGGCATGGCTGGAGCGCAACGGTGATCTCGCCGAGGTGGTCTAGCTTTGGCACGCCGGGCCGGCATGGCCTGTGCCGCGCGATCGGCCGGTGGCTGGCGGGGGCGCTGGGAGCGTGTCTGCTGTGGGCGGGTCAGGTCCAGGCTCAAACTCAAGCACAAGCCCAAGCGGCGCCCAAACTACAGCTCACCGGCCTGGACGACGTACGCCTGATCACCAATGTCGGGTTGTCCGTCCCGCCCGTGTCGTTCTCCTGCCAGGCCAGCGCCGCCCATATCCGGCGTTACCTGAGGGCGGCTGCCGAATCCGCGGAGGAGGCATTGCAGGCTTACGGCCATTTCAATGCCCGCATCGAACGCTCGATCAGCGAGCGTGCCGACTGCCGCGATCCGGCGTTGCATATCGACGCCGGTCCGGTCACCACCGTCGAGGAGGTGATCATCGAGCTGCCCGAATCGATCCGCGAGATCGAATCGGTGCGCGAGTTCGTGGCCGAGCAGCGTCCCGAACCGGGCGATCCGCTTGACCAGGCCGCCTACGATGCGCTTCGCGACGGGCTGCACTCGCGCGCGCGGCGGCTGGGCTACCTCGATGCCCGCTTCACGCGCCGTGAGTTGCTGGTCGATCCGGCCACCCAGTCGGCGCGCATCGCGCTCGTGCTCGACCCGGGGTCGCGCTACCGTTTTGGCGAGGTGGTCATCGAACAATCCATTCTCGAGCCCGAACTGGCCCAGCGGCTGACCGGCGTACCGCCCGGCGCGCCCTACACCAGCCGCGATCTGCTGGCGATGAACCAGAACCTGACCGGTACCGAGTACTTCGAGTCGGTCTCGGTGCGCCCGATGCTCGATGAGCGCGAGAACCTCGAGGTGCCGATCGAGATCACCACCTATCCCAACCCGCGCACGTCATACGAGCTGCGCGCTGGCTACGCCACCGATGTCGGGCCGCGCGTCGGCGCCCGGGTCACGCGCCGCTACGTCAACAAGCGGGGGCACCAGTGGTCGGCCCGCACCGAGCTCTCGGCGATCGAGCAGCGGCTGGACACCAGTTACACCATCCCGCGGGCGGCCGATCCGTTGCGCGAACGCTACGACATCTACGCTCGGGTCACCCGTGAGGACAACAACGACATCGTCACCACGGCAGCGGCCAGCGGGATGCAGTGGGTGCGCGAGAACCACCCGTGGACCCAGTCGCTGTTTACCGAGTACCTGTTTGATCGGACCGGCTATGGCGACGATCCGCCCGCGTCCAACGGCTTTGCGATTCTGGGCGGTCGGCTGGGTTACAACGGGCTCGACGATCAGCTCTTTCCCACCGAGGGCGTCGTCTTCGACGTGTCACTGCAGGGCGCGGCCAAGCCGATTGCCTCGGCGGCCAGTTTCGTCCGTGGCCGGGCCTTCGCTGGCGGCTACCTGCCGGTGGGGCGCTGGATCTTTGCCGGCCGTGCCGAGGCGGGCGTGATCGTCACCGATGAGTTCGACAAGATGCCGCGCTCGCTGCGCTTTTTCACCGGCGGGGATCGCTCGGTGCGCGGCTACGAGTACGAGTCGTTGTCGCCGCGTGATGCGGACGGCACGCGCATCGGCGGCAAGTACCTGCTGGCCGGCAGTCTCGAGGCCATGTTCCCGGTGGTGGGCGACGACTGGTACCTGGCCGCGTTCGTCGATAGCGGCAATGCCTATATCGACCCCGAGGCCGAGCTCAAGACCGCTGCCGGGGTGGGCGTGCGCTGGCGCTCGCCGGTGGGCATCCTGCGTGTCGATGTCGCGCAGCCACTGGACGGTGGCGATGGTCTGCCGATGCTGCACCTCGGACTGGGGGCCGCATTTTGAGGATGGGGCGGGCGCTTCTGATCACCCTCGTCTGGGTGCGGCGGCTGGTGCTGATCGGGGGCTGGTCGGCCGTGCTGTTGGCGATTCTGGCCGCCGTGGCCGGCTGGTGGCTGACCGCCACGCCGGGCGGGGTGCAGTGGACGCTGGCGCAGGCCGAGCGGCAGCTGCCGGCGTTGTCGATCGGCGAGTCCCGGGGGACCTTCTGGCGCGGGTTGGAGCTCGAGCAGCTCGAGTGGACGCCGGAGGATGGGGCTACCGCCGCCATCGGCCAGGCGCGGTTGCGGCTCGATCCGGTGGCCATTTGGCGCAGCGGGCTTCATTTCCCGGAAGTTGCGGTGCGCGATGTTCGCATCGACCTGCCGGCGGACGATCCGTCGGCCCCGGCGGGCGAGCCGTTCGACCTGGATGATCTCTCCTTGCCGCCGGTGTCGCTGGCGATCGAGCGCCTGCGGGTCGATCGGCTCGTGGTGGTGCAGGGCGACCGGCGCTACGAGGTGTCGCGCGCGCGGCTGTCGGTGCTGCTGGACGCCCGCGTCGAGCGGCCGCGACTGGAAATGGATATCGACGAACTGGCCCTGCGCCTGCCCGACGGCGTGCGGTTGGATGCCCGCGCCGCGGTGGCCCTGGAGCCGGCCGGGAAGGTGGCCTTGATCGGCCACGCCGAGTTCTTGCTCGATCATCCGCAGGGCTGGTTGTCCGGCCAGATCGAGGCCGATGGCGACTTGCTGGGTGAGCTGGATCTGCGCCCCCGCCTGGCCTGGATGGGGGCCAATGGCCTGCCGGCCGCGCTGTGTGGCCGTCTGCAACTCGATCAGGAGACTTTGACCATCGAGCAGCTGTCCGCCGATGTGCTGGGCGGCCGAATGGCATTGTCCGGTGTGGCGGGATGGGCGCCGACGGGGCGGGTCGAACTGACCGGCCGTGGCGAGTCGCTCAACCCGGCCTGGGTGTCGCCGGGCACACCCGGATCGCTCGATTTCGATATCGATGCCGACCTTCAGGTGGCCGATGGCTGGTTGCCGGTGGCGGGCCGTCTGTCGGTGACCGATCTGGCAGGCCAATTGGCCGGGGAGTCGATCGAGGCGGTGGACGTCGACCTGCTTCTGGACGACACCCAGGTCGAGGCACGGATCTCGGGCCAGGCCGGTGGGGGCGTGCTGCGCCTGGATGCCCAGCTCGATGCCGAGCGTTACCTTCAGGCCGATTGGCAGATCGATGCGCTGCCGCTCGCCGGCGGAGCCCAGGGGGCGCCTCCGGTACACCTGGCCAGTCGCGGCCGGCTCGATGCCGAACTGCCCGACTGGAATCAGTCACTGACCGGTGCCGAGTGGCTGTCGTCCGTCCGGGCGCGGCTGGAAGATGGCCGGCTCGAGTTGGTCGAACGTCGTGATGACGGCCAGCGTCGGGCAGTGACGCTGGAGATGGGGGCCACGCTGGACGCAGGGCGTCTTGCGGTCGAGCGCCTGGACCTCGACGCGCCGGGCACCACACTTGCGGCCTCCGGGGCGCTGGACCTCGATCCGGATTGGGCGCAATGGCGACTCGATGGCGTGCAGGGCAAGCTCGCGGTGCCGGATCTCGCGGCATTGCCCTGGGATCTTTTCGAACGTCTGCCCGGCGTGGATCTGGCGCCCCTGCAACCCGAAACCGCGCGCGGTGCAATACACATCGACGTGGATGCCTCGGGTCCGATCCTCGCCCCCCAGGGGCAGTTCGAAGCACGTATTGATGCGTTGCGACTGGCGGGCTATTCGCTCGACCGGGCGCAGGCGACAGCGGTGATCGACCCGGCCGATGAAAAGACGGCGTTGACGGAACGACGCATGCAGGTGTCGCTCGAGGCCGGCGCGTTTGCCCCGCACGCGGGTGAGGCCCTGTTCGATCGCCTGTCGTTCGCGGTCGAAGGGCGGCCGTCCGCGCATCAATTGACCCTCGATGTCGACGGCCCGGTCGAGGTGCGACTGGCGGCGCAAGGCGGGTGGCAGTCGGCCGCAGAAAAAATGGGGTGGCAGGGGCAGTTGACCGGTCTGGATCTGGGACTGCCCGCCGGGGACCCGTGGCGACTACGTGCGCCGGCCGAGCTCTCGGTCTCGCCCGCATCGCAGCGACTCGAGTCGTTATGCATGCAACCCGTCGTCCCGGGGCTTGCCGCTGATGCTGTCGGCTCGCTGTGCCTGAGCGGCGAGCGCGCGGGGGAGATCGTCACGGCGCAAGTGGACGGGGATCTTGCGCTGCAGGCCTTGTGGCAGCAGTGGCCCGGGCACGAGGGGGCTGCGGTCGAATGGCCGGGGCGCGTCTCGGTCACCGCCGAGGCTCGGCTCGACGAGGCCTCTCGCTCGGCGAACGTGGATCTGCGGCTGCCGCCCAGCGAGATCCGGTTTACCGGGCGCGACGACCTGGCGACCGATGTCGATCGCGAAGTGATCACCTATCCCGAGACCCGCCTGACGGCCAGCCTGGCCGATGAACAGGTCGAGGCAGCCCTGCAGGGCGGGCTCGAGGACTGGCTGGTCTTCGACGGGCAGGGCGAGGCGAACCTGGATGACGGGACGCTGGACGGCGCGTTCTCGCTCGAGGAGGCCGAACTCGCCCGGTTGTTCGATCTGGCCGATCGGTTGGTCGGTCCGCTGGATTTGCCCATCAGCGATCTGGCCGGTTCTTTGAGCGGACAGTTGGCGGTTTCGGGCCGGCTGGACGCGCCGAGGCTGTCGGGGCGCTTGCTGGGCGAGGGGTTGGCGTTCGCCTCCCTGCCCACCGGCACGGAGTACCAAGACGGAAGCCTGGAGCTGTCGGTCGAGCCGGACGGCGCGCTGCGCTTGACGGCCGACTTGCTGGGCGAGGCCGAGACCCCGCCGCGGCCGGTGTTCTCGGCGCGCCGAGTCGACGAGGTCGAATCGCCTCGCAGCCGAGGACGGATTCGGCTGGAAGGCAATGGGCATCTCGCGGCATTCGATGACTGGCGCCTGGAGGCCGAGCTGGGCGGTGAGGCCGTGCCGATATTGCGCCTGCCGACCTTGGCGGTGGATGCGCGCCCGGCGATCACGTTCGACCTGGCGCCGGATGGCGGGCGGCTGGACGGGGCGATTTACGTGCCCCTGGCAATCGCCAACCTCGGCGAGTTGCCCGAGAGTGCCCGGGGTAACTCCGAGGACCTGGTGATCGTCGGCGAGGAGGTCGATGAGCCGGGGAGCGCCTATCCGCTGACTGGTGATATCGAGGTGATTCTCGGTGACCAGGTCAGTCTGCGCGGGGAGGGCTTCGCCACGCGCCTGACAGGCGGGCTGGAGATGCGGATGCGTCCGGGTGAGTCGCCGGGGGCGTTCGGCGAGATCCGCCTGGAGGACGGGCGCTACGAAATCTATGGCCAGACGCTGGCGGTGGAGCGCGGTCGGCTGATCTTCACCGGGCCGCTGACCGCGCCGGGCCTGGATGTTGTCGCCACGCGCGAGATCAACGACGATGCCGGCACGGTGGTGGGGCTGTCGATCGCCGGGCAGCTGGAATCGCCTGAGACCGAGGTGTTCTCGCGGCCACCGACCTCGCCCAGCGATGCCTTGTCGCTGTTGCTCACCGGACGGCGACTGTCGGCCGGTAGTGATGCCGATGCCTCCCTGCTGCTCAACGCGATCGCGGGGTTGGGCATTCGCCAGGGCGACGATCTCGCCCAGCAGGTCAATAGCGTGTTCGGTTTCGACGAGATCGGGTTGACTTCCGATGGCGGGGTGGGCGGCACGCGCTTGAGCGTGGGCAAGCGCATCGGGGACAATCTGCTGGTCCGTTATGCCGTGGGGGTTTTCGATGGAGTCGGTGAAGTGATCACGCGTTACCGCATCAACAAGTTCCTGCACCTGGAGTTCTCCAGTAGTACCGAGTCGCAGTCGGGCGACTTGATCTATCAGATTGATCGCGGGCGACCGGAGGACTGATGGGGGTTGGTCTGCTGATCGGTCTGGGCCTGATGGCCGCCTTGTCCTACCTGCCCGGCTGGTGGGTGGGACGGGTGATGCGCCGTCACAGCGAACCGGCCGATCGATTCGATTTCAGCGGTGCCGATCTCGCCCGCTATTTGCTCGACCAGCACCACCTCGAATACGTCAAGGTGGAAAAAACCGACAGCGGCGATCATTACGATCCCGCCGACCGGGCCGTGCGCCTGTCGGCGGCGCACTTCTCGGGACGCTCGTTGACCGCGATCACGGTGGCGGCCCATGAAGTGGGACACGCGCTGCAGGATGCCGAACAATACCCGCCTTTCCTGCGTCGCCAGGAGGTGGTCGAGCGCACCCAGTGGGCGCAACGGATCGCCGGATGGATTCTGGTCGCGATTCCCGTGGTGTCGGTGATTCAAAAGGGGCCGTTTGCCGGCCTGGTGATGTTCGCCGCCGGCGTGTTGACCATGGCCGTGCCGGTCTTCGCCCACCTGGCGACCCTGCCCACCGAGCTCGACGCCAGCTTCAACCGCGCCCTGCCGATGCTCAAGGAGGCCGGGCTCTTGAAACGCGCCGACCGCCGGCCAGCGCGCCGCATCCTGCGGGCGGCGGCCTTCACCTACGTCGCCCAGGCGCTGTCGTCGTTGATCAACGTCTTCAAGTGGCTGCGCGGCATGCGTCGGTGACAGCCAGGTTTACCTTGCGTCCGATCGAATGCGGGTCTCGTATACAATGCCCGCCATCACGCCGGTATCCGGCACGAAATCCAGAGTAAAAGCAGGAAACGCGTCATGCAGAGCCAATACCTCGAAACCGCGCTGGCCGCCGCCCGCGCCGCCGAAACCGTCGTCCGTCGCTACTGGCAGCAGAACGTCGAGATCGAGATCAAGGAAGA
>JAGXGL010000081.1 GCA_024636755.1 Guyparkeria sp.
ACCATGTTGGAAACCACCTTCGGCGGCCTGCTAGGCCTGATCATCCTGTTCCTGGATATTTACGCGATCATCAAGGTCGTTCAAAGCTCGGCCTCGGTCGGCATGAAAGCACTGTGGATCGTGATCATCCTGTTCCTGCCGATCATCGGCCTGATCCTCTGGTGGCTGTTCGGCCCCAAGTGATGAAGCGATGGGCCGCCTGGACACGAAACGGGTCTACGACCCGGTCGAGCGCGGCGATGGCTACCGGGTGCTGGTCGACCGACTCTGGCCGCGCGGTGTAAAAAAGCAGGATCTCGTCCACGACGAGTGGCTCAAGACGGTCGCCCCGTCAGGCTCGCTGCGACGCTGGTTCGGGCATGATCCGGAACGGTTTGCCGCGTTCGCCGAACGCTATCGGCAAGAGTTGGAAGGCAACGAAGAAGTCGATCGCCTAGCCGAGCTTGCCGCCAAGCGACCCGTTACCCTGCTTTATGCCGCCAAGGACCGTGAGCATAACCATGCTCGGGTGCTTGCTGACACGATCGAGGGACGTTTGGGTAAGGATTGAGCCGGGCGCTCTGCCCCAGGCGCACTGCCCCGGTGCTCTGAAAACGGGCCGGCAAACGGTCTTTCCGCCTTGACGCGTACCCAGCAACCGTCATTCCCGCGGACGCGGGAATCCATAAAATATTTGTACGAAGCCCATACGCCCATCTCCTTCCAGCAGGCGCGCCGCCGACCTCTCCTTCGCAGTTGCCAACCGAACTTACCGTGGCTCCGCTCGGTGGATTCCCGCGTCCGCGGGAATGACGATGCAGGGGGAGCACTGAGGCCAGGTGAACTTAGCGGTTGGACGGAACAATGGGTCCGTAGCCGCGAGCCCTATCCGCCACCACGCCGTCATTCCCGCGAAAGCGGGAATCCATAAAAATGTCCGACGAAGCCAATACGGCCATCTCCTTGCCGTAGGCGCACCGTGGACCTCTCATGCGCTGCTGCCGACCGTACATAACGCGGCTCCGATCGATGGATTCCCGCTTCCGCGGGAATGACGATAGTGCCCGCCGTGCTGGAATTCGCCACTGCGCAGGAACGACATTGGCGCTGGATTACCCCGCCCCTCTCCGAGGCATGGGCTGTCGACGCAGCTGCGTCAACCCCGCAGACCAATACCCTTGTTGAACAACCGCAGCAGGTAAAAGTAGGCGATCAGGATGCCGACGGCGAGGATGGCGTAGGTGCTCCAAATGGGCACATCACTGATGCCGAGCATCGCGTAGCGAAAGCCATTGATGATGTAGAGGATCGGGTTGTAGAGCGAGGCCTGCTGCCAGAACTCCGAGAGCATGTTGATCGAGTAGAACACCCCGCCGAGATAGGTCAGGGGCGTGAGCACGAAGGTCGGCACGATCGAGATGTGGTCGAAGTGCGTGGCGTAGACCGCGTTGATCAGCCCACCCAGGGCGAACAGAATCGAGGTCATCAACGCCACGCCAAACAGGTTCAGCACGCTGTGGACCGAGAGCTCGGCGAACAGCAGCGCCACGATAGTGACCGCCGCGCCCACCGTAAGACCGCGTGCCACCCCGCCGGCAACGTAGCCGACGATGATCAGCCAATTGGGCATGGGCGAGACCAGCAGCTCCTCGACGTGCCGGGCGAATTTCGCGCCGAAGAACGAGGACACCGAGTTGGCGTAGCTCTGCGTGATCACCGACATCAGGATCAGGCCCGGCACCAGGTACTGGATGTAGGGCACCCCGTCGATCTCACCGATGCGCGGGCCGATCAGGTGGCCGAACACCACGAAGTACAGCGCGGTCATGATCATCGGCGGCAGCACGGTCTGCACCCAGATCCGGCCGAAGCGCAGGATCTCTCGGGTCAACAGCATCAGGAAGGCATTCCACGCGCCCCGCGGCGTCAGGCCGACCGCCTTCTCGCCCGGTCCCTGGTGATCGAATGCATCGCTCTGCGAACGGATACTCATGAACGTTCCTCGGCATTGATGGCGGCATCGTCATCCTGCACTAGGCGCAGGAACAGCTCCTCGAGACGGCTGGTCTTGTTCTTCATGCGCTCGATCACGATGCCGTGGCCGCGCAGCACGTCGAACACCCCGGTCAGCTCCTGGTCGCGGTTCAGATCGACCTCGATGGTCTCGTCGTCGATCAGGCGCGAACCGACCACCGGCATCTCCGGCAGGGATTCCACCGGTTCGCGGGCATAGAGGACGAAGGTCTCCTGCGAGAGCTTGGCCAGCAGGTTGCGCATCGAGTTGTGTTCGACGATGCGCCCCTCGTTGATGATCGCGATGTTGCGGCACAGGGCCTCGGCTTCCTCGAGGTAGTGCGTGGTCAGGATGATGGTGGTGCCCTGCTTGTTGATCTGGGTGAGAAAGTCCCACATGCCGCGGCGCAGCTCGATGTCGACCCCGGCGGTGGGCTCGTCGAGGATCAGCATCCGCGGGTCGTGCACCAGGGCGCGGGCGATCATCAGCCGCCGTTTCATGCCGCCCGACAGCGCCCGGGCCATGCCCTCCCGCTTGTCATACAGCCCCAACTGCTTCAACAGCTCGTGGGCGCGCTTCTTCGCCGCCTTGCGGGTCATGCCGTAGAAGCCGCCCTGGTTGATGACGACTTCCTCGACCGGCTCGAACTGGTTGAAGTTGAATTCCTGCGGCACCACGCCGATCTGGGCCTTCACCCAGGCGCGATCGCGATCGAGATCGTGGCCGAAGACCCGCACGCTGCCGGCAGTCTTGTTGACCAGCGAACAGAGGATGCCGATGGTGGTCGACTTCCCCGCCCCGTTGGGGCCCAGCAGGGCGAAAAAGTCGCCCTCGGCGATGGCAAGCTCGATGCCCTTGAGGGCACGGGTGCCCCCTTCGTAGGTCTTCTCGAGCTCGTAGATTTCGACGGCGTTGCTTTCGACGGCGTTGCTCATGAAGCACTCGTGATTCGTGAAGCGTGTTGTGAATCCGGCCCGGCCCTCAGCGGTTTGCCGACGGCAGGTGCCAGTGATAGCGAATACCCAGACCGCGCACCATCAGGGTAACGGCGAAGCCGAGGATCACCGCGGCAATCGACCAGTCCAGCCAATGGGCGAACAGAACATAGACGATCCCCCCGGCCAACGCGGCCGAGGCGTAGATCTCACGGTGCAACAGCAACGGCGGCTCGCCGGCGAGCACGTCGCGTATCAATCCGCCGAAGGCGGCGGTCATGATGCCCATCATCACCGCGATCATCGGATTGGCATCCATCGACAGCGCGATCTGGGTACCGATCACGCAAAAGGCCGCCAGCCCGACGGCATCGGCCCAGGGCAGCCAATTGGCCCGCTGGTGAAACGGCTTGCTGACGTAGAAGGTCACGATCGCCGTCGCCGCGGCAATCACCAGGTACTCCCACTGGGTCAGCCAGAAGACCGGCCGATCGAGCAAAAGATCCCGCAACGTGCCGCCACCGATGCCAGTGACCGTCGCCAGGATGAGAAACCCCATCAGGTCCATGCGCTTGCGATCGGCCACCAGGGCGCCGCTGACGGCGAAAACCGCCGTCCCGAAGTAATCCAGCCACTGCAGCAACTCGCCGATCATGCCCGTCTCCCGTGTCCATCCTGCCCCGCACCCAAACACCCATCTGGCAACCTTGGCGGCCGGGGCGGAAGATTGCGGAGGATAGCCAGTCGGCGGCCGTGAAGAAAGTCCGGCCGGCATTCTCGGTGGTTACCGCGTTTCCTCAATTCCCCAGCATTCTACTCGGAGGACGACGCGATGCGGGTGGCGCTAAACTTGCCGTTTCGATGACATCCGTCCAATCAACCGCCGACTGCCGCCCATGAGCCAGATTGCCATCCCCTTCGACGCCGACTTGATCCGCCGCTACGACACCAGCGGGCCGCGGTACACCTCCTACCCCACCGCCGTGCAGTTCCACGACGGGTTCGGGCAAGACGACTACCGCGAGGCCGCGGCGCGCTCCAACGCCACTGGCGGGCCGCTGTCGCTATACGTGCACATCCCGTTCTGCGACACGGTCTGCTATTACTGCGCCTGCAACAAGGTGGTCACCAAGGACCGCGCCAAGGCGCGCCCCTACCTCGACGACGTCTATCGCGAGATGGCGCTGCAGGCAGCACTATTCGACGACGGCCGGCCGGTCGATCAGCTCCATTGGGGCGGCGGCACGCCCACCTTTCTCTCGCACGACGAGATGCGCGAGCTGATGGGCAAGACCGGCGAGCACTTCGCGCTGAAGACCGACGACAGCGGCGAATACTCGATCGAGATCGACCCGCGCGAGGCCGATGCGGCCACCATCCGCCTGCTGCGCGAGATCGGCTTCAACCGCATCAGCCTCGGGGTGCAGGATTTCGACGCGAAGGTACAGAAGGCGGTCAACCGCATCCAGAGCTTCGACGAGACCAAAGAGGTAGTCGACACCGCCCGCGAGGAAGGCTTCCATGGCGTGAGCATCGACCTGATCTACGGCCTGCCCTTTCAGACACGCGATCGCTTCATGCAGACCCTCGACCGGGTGATCGAACTCGACCCCGACCGGCTGTCGATCTTCAACTACGCCCACCTGCCGCAGCGCTTCAAGCCGCAGCGACGGATCGTGGGCGACGACCTGCCCAGCCCGGCGGAAAAGCTCGACATCCTCGGCTCGACCATCGGCTACCTGCAGCAGGCCGGCTACGTGCTGATCGGCATGGACCATTTCGCCAAGCCGGACGACCCGTTGGCCATCGCCCAGGCCGAGGGCACGTTGCAACGTAACTTCCAGGGTTATTCCACCCACGCCGAATGCGACATGGTGGCGATGGGCGCCTCCTCGATCAGCCAGGTGGGCGGGGCGTTCAGCCAGAACGTCAAGGAACTCGACCGCTACCACGAGGCGGTGGCGGCCGGCCGACTACCGATCGAGAAGGGCGTGGTGATCACCGAGGAGGACGTCCTGCGTCGGCACGTGATCACCGAGCTGATCTGCCACTTCCGGCTTTCGATCCATGACGTGGAGCAGCGCTTCGAGATCGACTTCGCCAGTCACTTTGCCGATGCACTGGACGAGCTGGCCGACATGGCCCGCGACGAACTGGTCACCATCACGCCCGACTCGATCGAGGTCCAACCGCGCGGCCGCCTGCTGATCCGCAACGTCTGCATGGCCTTCGACGAGTACCACGGCAGCCTCGATGGTCAGCGCTTCTCGAAAGTCATTTAGGCAATCTGCCTCACGGCTGTCGGGGCTTCACCGGCGGGCGGGCATCAACACGCGCGGTCGTTAGCCATGGGCCGATCACCAGCAGCATGGCCAGATAGACCAGGGCCAGCCCGCCGGCCGTGATCGCAAGCCAGAGCGGCTCGAGGCCCGGCCAGATCGGCAACAGCAATCGACTGGCCACCACGACCAACATCAACACCACTACCGGCCGCAGCCACCTGGGCAGCTGGATCGGCCGCCCCGTGTGTCCCGCACTGACCCGCGTCATCATGCCCATCGCCATCACTGCCAGCATGCCGAGACCCAGGGCATGCACCGGCCCATCCAGCCCGCCGACCGGCAGACCAATCAAGACCGCCGCCATCCATGCCAGTCCGAAAAGCACCACCGACACGCCCAAAAACAGCAGCCACAGCATCGGCTCGCCGAATACCTTTCGGTGCCACCAGCGAGTCAAGGCATAGCCGCCGGTGACGGCAACCACGGCGCCAATCGCCGCCGTGACCAGTCGCAGCACGTCGGGCCACATCGGCGCGGCAAGCAAGGCGACGAACATCAGCAGTGGCCCGCCTCCCATAATGCCCGCCACGTAACGCCCGGTGCGCCTGGGAGGTATGCCCAGCCGGTTGGCCGAAAACGGCGGCACCACCCGTTGGGCGATGAACAACAGCATCGCGACGATCGGCAACAGCCCCAACCAACCGTGAATGCCAGACAACCCGCCGTCATGCCGTTGCAGGGCGAACAGCGCATCCGCCAGCACGATCTCGCTCAGCGCGAGCACGAACAGCAGGTTGTGCCACTGCCGGGAGAGCAGGATCAGCCGGGCGACGACAAACAGGATGCCCAGCTCGGCGGCAATCGAAAGGAGATACGGCCAGAGCGGATTGGCGCCGACACCGAGAAACGCCAGTCGTGCGGCGAGCCATATCCCCAGCACCACCAACAGCCCGCCCGGGTGCCAGGCGCGACGGCCGGTCCAGTTCTGCGCCGCGGTGGTCAGAAAGCCGGCAACCAGGGCCACGCCGACGCCAAAGGTCATCTCATGGGCATGCCAACGCCAGTCCAGCTGCCCCCCGTCGAATGCCCCCTGCATGGCCGCGCCCCAGCCGCCAACGATCCAGACGCCGGCCCAGAGGGCCGTCGCCAGGGTGGCGAAACCCAGCATCAACAGAAACCAGGGCCGAAACCCGATTGAGAGCAGGGGCCAGTGACGCCAATCGCTCATGCCGGCTCTCCCGCCTGGCCCGCCAGACAGCCTTCCTGCAACCGGTTGAACAACTCGCGTTCTTCGAACCGTACGTGGGCCACCAGCAACTCACCCAGGCGACGGCCGGTGGCCGAACCGCCGGCCTCGTCGAGCATCTCGACGAGTAGCTTTTCGATCTGGCGGTGTTCGCGTTGCATGCGATCTAGCAGTTCGGCCAGAATCGTGTCGTCCGGGCATTGCATCAGCGCCTGACGTCCGATGGACTCCTCAGCGGCGAAATGCGCCTTGAGGTCCGCACGGTGAGCGGACAGATCCTGGCGCAAGTCGGCATCCGGCTCGCCCGACTGCAATCGCCGCGCGATCTGGAGGGTCTGATGGTGCTCGCGTGACAGAGGTTGCAGGCTTTCGTGACGTTGCATCGGGTCCCTCCCGCGGGGCTGGTGTTGGTCGACCAGAATATGCATACTGAGCGCATATTACAAACCCTTGACCCACCCTGGGAACGGACGCCATGCAGCTCAACCAGCAGACCGATTTCGCCTTTCGCCTCCTGATGTATCTGGCCGACCATGCCGCCAGGAACACCGCGATGGAGGCCACCACGGAAGGAGTCACGGCAACGACAGCCCTGCCGAAGATCCGTGAGATCGCCGATTACTTCGACATCTCCTACAACCACCTGATGAAGGTGGCCAACACGCTGGCCGCGCGCGGCTACGTCAAGGCGCGGCGCGGCAAGGGCGGCGGACTGGCGCTGGCCTGCCCCGAGTCGTCCATCTCGCTGGGAGCGGTCGCCCGCGACATGGAAGGCCATTGGGAGCTGGTCGAGTGCTTCGGAGAGGCCAGCGATTGCCGGATCACGACGAGTTGTCGGCTGGCACCGATCCTCGGCGAGGCATTGGAGGCCTTCTGGGCGGTGCTCGACCGCTACACCCTGGCCGATATCGCCCACCTGCCCTCCGGCGACGCGCCACTGACCTTCCACCGCCACCCGCCGCAGCGGACGCAATAGCCCCCCCTCCGCGTTCGGGAAAATGACGCGCATGTCACGAACGCTCGGCCCCCAGATGGCCCCGGCATGCCGTCCATGAGACTCGCCGGGCTCAATATCGTCACCACCGACAGCCTTGGCCTCCGCGAGCCATCTCCGGGCGAGGAATAGGCACCGAAAACCGCATGACAGCGCCATTACAGCGTGATAAACAGGCCGAATCGACCGGGGTGCACGGTTGAGCTTTGCGCCTCATGCCCTATAATGGGCGCTCATTTATACGGACCTGAACGCGGCTGGAAACTGAACGCGGGCAGGCAAAAAAGCATGACGATTCATTTTCGTGAACCGCGCCTCGAGGATGGGGGTCGGATTCACCAACTGATCCAGCGAGCGGGAACGCTCGACCTCAACTCGGCCTACCTCTACTTCCTGCTTGCGGACCACTTCCGCTCGACCTGCGCCATTGCGGAAAACGGTGACGACCTCGTCGGTTTCGTCACGGCCTACCGCTTGCCGGACAACCCCGACTCGCTGTTTGTCTGGCAGATTGGCGTCGATGCCTCGGCACGCGGCCAGGGCGTCGCCTCCCGCCTGCTGAGCGCACTCCAGGAGCGCGACTGGTTCAGCGACATCAAGCGCATCGAACTGACCATCGCCCCGGACAACCCGGCCTCCCAGGCCCTGTTCACCCGCTGGGCGGAGAAGATGGGTTGCTCGATCCGCAACGAGCCCTACCTCTCCAGCGAGCTGCTCGGCGAGGGCCACCAGCCGGAAGATCTCTACGTCATCGATCTCTGATCCACGCCGCCGCCGGCCATATTCCAAGTGGCCGGCGACCCATCGTGCGCCTATTATCTATTTCACTTTTCACGCTCAAGACGAGGACCTGTGATGGACATTGACCTGTTCGAGAAATACGAGTCCAACGTGCGCGGTTATATCCGCTCGTTCCCGACCATTTTCGTCAAATCCAAGAATGCCACCATGTGGGATCAGGATGGCACGGCCTTCATCGACTTCTTCGGTGGCGCTGGCTCCCTGAACTACGGTCACAATGACCCGGCCGTCAATCGGGCGCTGATCGACTTCATCGAACGCGATGGCGTGACCAACGCGCTGGACAAGGCGACCGACGCCAAGTACCTGTTCATCAAGAAGCTGCAGGAAACCATCCTTCAGCCGCGTGACATGGACTACAAGGTTCAGTTCGTCGGCCCGACCGGCACCAACGCCGTCGAGACGGCCCTGAAGCTGGCACGCAAGGTCAAGGAACGCTCCAAGATCGTCTCCTTCACCAACGCCTATCACGGTCACACCCTGGGCGCGTTGGCCGTCACCGGTAACGAGTTCTACCACGACGATTTCTACGGCGTGCCGCTGAACGTCACCAAGATGCCCTACGACAACTACTTCGACCCGACCGGCGAAGGCCAGATGGACAGCATCGACATGATGCGCCAGTACTACGAGGACGGCAGCTCGGGCTACGAGTTGCCGGCCGGCATCATCGTCGAGACCATCCAGGGCGAAGGCGGCATCAACGTCGCCTCGATCGAGTGGCTGCAAAAGCTCGACAAGATGTGCAAGGATCTCGACATCCTGCTGATCGTCGACGACATCCAGGTCGGCAACGGCCGTACCGGCACCTTCTTCAGCTTCGAGCGTGCCGGCATCAAGCCGGACATCGTCACCATCTCCAAGTCGATCGGCACCGGCCTGCCGATGGCGATCGTCCTGATGCGTCCGGAGATCGACCAGTGGTCGCCGGGCGAGCACACCGGCACCTTCCGCGGCAACTCGCTGGCCTTCATCGCCGGCGCCGCCGCACTGGAGCGCTGGGATACCGAGGAGTTCCCCAAGGAAGTCGTCGAGAAGGGCAAGAAGGTCGAAGCGCGCTTCCGCGCGATCGCCGAGCGCCACCCGGACCTGATCTCCGACGTGCGCGGCCTGGGCATGATTTGGGGTCTACAATCCGAGGCAGAGGACTTCTGCAACGAGGTCTCAGCGGAGGCGTTCAAGCGCGGTCTGCTGGCAGAGACCGCCGGTGCGGACGACCAGGTAATCAAGTTCCTTGCCCCGCTGACCATCAGCGAGGCCGAGCTGAATCGGGGCCTCGAACTGCTCGACGAGTCCGTCGACGCCGCCGCAGCTGCTCGCAAGGGCTGATATCCGACCGACGACGCCCCGCCCTGCCGGCGGGGCCATCAACCAGTTACGGAGTCAAATATGCTCGTACGTTATCTTGACCGAGACATCATCGGCACCGATCGCGAAGTCGAAGCGGATAGCGGCAACTGGGTCAGCCGCCGCCTGATTCTGGCCAACGACAAGGTCGGTTTTTCCTACAGCGACACCATCATCCGCGCCGGCACCGAGACCTTCATCCACTACCAGAACCACATCGAAGCGGTGTACTGCGTAGGCGGCAACGGGGAGATCCATGACATCAACAACGATGTCACCTACCCGATCCGCGACGGCATGATGTATCTTCTCAACGACCCGGCCGCCGACAAGCACTACCTGCGCGGCGGCAGCGAGGACATGCGCCTGATCTGCGTGTTCAACCCGCCGCTGACCGGCCGTGAAGTTCACGACGAGAACGGCGTCTACCCGGCACTCAGCCTGGACGACTGATCACGCCCGGCTTTTGGCCGCCGTGAAACGACGAAACCCCGACCTGTCCGCAGGCCGGGGTTTCTTGTTTGTGGGGTAGTAACGAACGTTATCGTTCAGGGGTAGGCAGCCTCCCGGCCAAAGTGCCGCGTGAGCAGGTAGTAGACGACCGCCCGGTACTTGTGCCGGTTGGAACGGCCGTACTGATCGAACACATGGTTGAGTGCCGCGTCGAGCTCCGGCCCGTCGGTCAGGCCCAGCTTCTTGACCAGGAAATGCGTCTTGATGCTTTCGACCTCGCTTGGATCGCTTGCCGCCACCACCGAGGCATCCGCGTTGTAGACCGCCGGCCCCAAACCGGCAACCACGCGGCCCAGCAGATCGCGATCCGGCCTCTCGCCGCATTTTTCCTGAAGCTCGTCCGCGTACTTGTCGATCAGCTCATCCCGACTGCTCATGGCGATTCCTCCGCACTGTTATTCCTCTCGCCCACGGCATTCACACTCCGTGAACGCTCGAGCAACGATACCCCGAACTCACGGATAGGTCAGGGGAATCGAATTAACAAGTCGGCAATCGACGCGACCATGCCAGCACCGTGAGAAAGCGGCCATGGATCAACCCGGATTTTCACCCGGCTCGAACCGGCGCTGTCGATTGATGTGCATGATCAGGACCAGCGCCTGGTTGGGATCGTCGTCGCGTCGCGCCTCGGTGGTCTTGACGACCAACCCTTCGAGAATCTGGCGGATACCGAGTTGCTCGTCGGCATAGCGGCGCATGATCACTAGGCGCATGCCTTCCTTGGCCCAGGACAGCGGTAGTTGCTGGGCGAAACCCGGCACGATCAGGGCCAGGCGATCCTTGGCGAAGAAGTCGAGATAGACACCCTCGAGAATACGAATGCCCCGCTCGTCCGGGTTCAGTGCACGCACCGACTCCGGCTGGCCGTTGCGGCCATTGCGACTGTCGAGGCTCATGTCATCCGCACCCGCCTCCTTGAGATACTTCTCTGCGGCGCGTATCTGCTCCTCGGAATAGAGGTTGATCGATTTCATCAGGAGCCGTTTTTACCTCTCGGGGCCATGCTTCCCTGTCCGTTGAGCCGCCTCCCTGGCTTTAGCCACACACTGTACGTGGATTTTGCACGTCAATGGCGGTCATGCCTCAACAACGCCCGTGCCATCGAACAATTGCCAGGCCATTGTGCCTTTGATAGGGAGGGTAGCAGAGTGCATGCCATCCCCCCCATTCCCCTGCCGCTCTAGGCACACGTGGCGAGTCGGATCGATCACGGCGTCAAGGCCGAGTGCAGCCAGGCTGAGCGACGCCAGGGAAACGGCCACTGCCCGGAACGCTCCGCACGCACTTGGCCATGCTCGAGGAGCAACGCCCCGTACCGATCGGTGCGCCAGACGCGGGCACCCACCGCCCGCCAACGGGCCACGACCTCCGCTCGCGGATGCCCCCAGCGATTGAGGAAGCCGGCACTGACCAGCACCTGCCGGGCACCGGTCGCCGCCACGAAGGCCGCCGTCGACGAGCTGGTCGACCCGTGATGTGGCACCAGCACGGTCTCGGCGTCCAACCGGGCATGGCGAAGCAACCATTGCTCCGCAGCGGCCTCGATATCGCCGGTGAGAAGAAGCGCCCCCGACTGCCCCGCCACGCGCAGCACACACGAGCGATCATTGGCCGATCCACGCGGTGCACGGAACAGGGAAAACCGCACACCATCGATCATCCATTCATCACCGTGCCGGCACGGTCGGGTCTGCCCCACCGCACCGAACCGCGAGTCCAGCGGTCCGATCACCTCGGTTTGCGGAAACGCCGCGCGGATGGAAGCGAGTCCGCCGGCGTGATCCATGGCGGCATGACTGATCACGATCCGGTCGAGTTGCGAGACATCCAGCGCTCGCAGGGCCGGTAACACGATCGCTTCACCGGTATCGAATCGCCCGAATCGAGGCCCAGCGTCATACAACAAGTCATGACGCGCCGTACGCAGCAGCACCGCCGCCCCCTGCCCGACATCCAGCACCACGGCCTCGAACTGCCCGGGAGACGGTCGGGATGACCCCACCAACAACGCCGGGAGCAACAACAGGAGCGCCAACCCCCGTCCCGGAAACCGTCGTGGCAATCCCAGCCAGAGCACACCAAGGGCAAACAGGGCCAGCGCGAGCGGACCGGGCGGGGCGTGATTGGAATCCGGGAACACTGCCACCAGCCACGCAAGCACCGCAAACAGCCCCTGGCCGAGCCCGTCGATCACCCAGGCGGGCCACGCGGCAACCGCAGGGCTGAGGGTCGCCACAAACAGGGTAAGCAGGGCGAGCGGCGTAATCAGCATCGAGACCAGCGGCACCGCGACGAGATTGGCCGGCAACGAGGCGAAGGCGACCCGGTCGAACAGCCCCCAGGTCAGGGGCAACAAGCCGAGCGTCAGCAGCCATTGCAGTCGCAACAGTTCCCAGGGCCGCCAGAGCCCTGCGCGACCGCGAATCATCACGATAATCAGGAGCACCGCGGCAAACGAGAGCCAGAACCCCATGTCCAATGGGGCGAAGGGATCGATCGCCATCACCAGCACGAAGGCAATCAGCCACAGATCGAGCAGCCGCCACCGGCGCTGCATCAGCACCCCGAGCAACAGGACCGTGAGCATCAGCGCGGCACGCAGGGTGGGGATCGACAGCCCGGCGATCAACGCGTAGCTCCAGGCCGCGAGCACCGCCGCCAGGGCGGCCACTCGTTGAGCTGGCCAGCCCCGGCTGATCGGCAGCCGCCCCCACCCGACACGTACCAGCCAGGCCGCCAGTGCCGCCACCATGCCGACGTGCAACCCCGAGATCGCGAGCAGATGATTGGTGCCGGTGGCCAGCAGCCATTCCCATTGCCGGTCGCTCAACTCGCCGCGATCACCCAACGCCAGCCCATGCAGCAACGCCGCCCCGGCCGACAACGGTCCGTCTGCGGTGCGCCTCTCCGCAACGGCCAGGCTTTCCTGCAACAGTGAGCGTGCGCCATCCCGCCAGCGGTCGATCTGCGCCCGCCAGCCAGACGCCCGGCCCAGGACAATCGGCTGGCGATCGCGGAGGTAGCCCGTGGCGAGTATCTGGTGACGAAACAGGTAGCGGCGGTAATCGAATCCGCCGGGATTGGCGTGACTGCGCAGGGGCTTGAGGCGCGCGATGAGGTCATAGCCGACGCCGGCGACCAGCTCGATTCGCTCGGGAGGCCGGGTGTAATCGCTGAGCTTGAGTCGCCCGCTCGGGAGCAGTTGCTGGCAGACCCGGGTCGCGACCCTGTCATCCGGATGTGCCGCGCGGGCGGCATGTACCGAGAAGGTAAAACGACGACGATCGGCCCGATCATCGACCAGACCGACCACGGCCCCCTCGAGGCGGCAATCGACCCGGTCGCCGAACACGGGCGTTTGCTCGACGAGAGTCGACACCGGCACCAGGGTATGCAGCGCGCCAGCCAGGCTGATCGCCAGCAAGCCCCACCCGGCGCGACCCTGCCGCCACACGAGCAGCGCCAGCAGCGCAAGACCCAACACAAGGCCGTTTTGGACGGCCGCTGACCCGTCGCTCCCCCCGGCTGCGAGGCCCGCGCCGACCAGCACCGGCCAGGGCACAAACCACGCAAGCAACGCCGCGCCGGCCCAGGCCAGCAACAGCCAGCGCGCAGCCAGACGCCGCCGCGATGACGTTGCCCACGCTCTCCCGGACGCCGGCGCTTTGCCCGGCGAAGTGACATCCCTCATCGTTGTCGCATCCCTGCCGACTTGCCCTATTAGGCGGCGACCTCTCGGTGAATCCGCAATCGGCACACAGGCATTCCTTGCCCCAGCCTGACTACGTTAAGATGCCGCCATGAGCACTGTAACCGCCCCGACCATCCATTGCATTCCCGTCCTCTCGGACAACTACGTCTGGCTGATCGAGGGCGATGACCGCGCCACGGTGGTCGTCGATGCCGGTGAGGCCGGTCCGGTGATCGAGGCCATCGAGGCGCGCGGCCTCAAGCCGGTGGCCACGTTGATCACGCACCACCATGGCGATCACGTCCAGGGCCTGGCCGAACTGACCCAGCGCTTTCCCATGACCGTCTACGGACCCGACAGTTGCCGACGGGTGGGTGTCGACACGGTCGTCGGCGAAGGCGATCGATTCACGATCCCCGACGTGGGTGATTTTGCCGTGATGGCCACCCCCGGCCACACCCAGGACCACCTGACGTACCTCAGCGGGCAGACCATCTTCTGCGGCGACACGCTGTTCACCGCCGGTTGCGGACGACTGTTCGAGGGCACGGCGGCACAGATGCTGCATTCGCTCGATCGACTGGCCGGCCTGGCTGGAGACTTGACCGTCTACTGCGGCCACGAGTACACCACCGACAGCCTGCGCTTCGCCGCGCACGCCGAACCCGACAACCCCGACATTGCCGCTCGAGTCCGCGAGGTCGCGGCAAAGCGATCGAATGGCGAACCAACGGCCAGTGCCTCGATGGACCTCGAAAAGCTCACCAACCCGTTCCTGCGCGTGCGCGTGCCGGCCCTGCGCGAGGCCATCGAGGCCTACGTTGGCGACCGTATCGACGACGATATCGACGCCTTCGCCCAGCTGCGCCACTGGAAGGACGACTTCGACGGCCTGGCGCGTCTGTGATCTCCCCCCTACTGGCCACCAACGACGGATAGCCGGACGACACCATGCCTACACTGCCGACCCACCTGATTCCCTCTGGGCGCCTCGCATTGTCGTCAAGACTGTTGCGCGGCCTGCTCCTGCCCGCGGCCGTCCTGCTGCTGCACGGTTGTGCCGGCCTGGTACCGCCGTCCGATCGCCAAGGCAGCGATGCGAGGGAAAGCAGTCGGCCGGGTTTCTCCACCCTCCCGGCGATCAGCCGCCAGGACGGTGGCGAACCACAGGCCACGGACCACCAACACGATCTCTGGGGCGCGGTCGCCAATCGTTTCACCCTGCCGGTGCCAGACAATGCCCGGGTCGATGCGGAGGTCCGTCGTTACGCCCGCCACCCGGAATACCTGCGCGAGGTCAGTAAACGGGCCGAACCGTATCTCTACATGATCGTGGAGAAGCTCGAGGCGGCCAACCTGCCACTGGAGCTGACCCTGCTGCCGATCGTGGAGAGCGCCTACCTGCCGCAGGCCCTGTCGTCGAGCTCGGCGGCGGGCATCTGGCAGTTCATTCCCTCCACCGGCACCTATTTCGGTCTGGATCGTGATGCCTTCTACGACGGCCGACGGGACATCGAGGCGTCCACCGATGCGGCCGTCACCTACTTCAGCCAGTTGCGCGGCATGTTCGACGATGACTGGCCGACGGTGATCGCCGCCTACAATGGCGGCCAGGGCACCCTGCTCAACGCCATCCGGCAGAACGAGCAGCGCGGCCAGGCCACCGACTTCTGGAGTCTCAAGCAGATTCGCAAGGAAACCCAGGACTACCCCGCCCGCCTGTTCGCCCTGGTCAAGATCTTCTCCCAGCCCGAGAAGTACGGCTTTACCCCGCACACGATCGAAAACAGCCCGGCCCTGGCGCAGGTGGAGCTGGAACGATCCGTGAGCCTGGTCAAGCTGGCCGACATGACCGGGATGGAGCACGACGAGCTCTATCGCCTCAATCCCGGCTTCGGCCGGTCGATCACCGGCGATACGCCGCGGCATCTGCTGGTGCCACGCGAGGCGCGCGGTCGCTTCGACGTCGACACGCTCAACTCCGCGGCCAGCGCCGCCGAGGACTGGCAGCGCTACACCTTCGTGCGCGGTGACAGCTTCTACCAGGTCGCGCAGCGCTATGGCAGCTCGGTCGACGAACTGCTGGCGATCAATCGCCGCCAGTCGGCCGTCGCCCGCCCCGGACAGGAAATCCTCGTCCCCACGGGGCGCGTCGACCGCGCAATCGCCTCGGGCAACGTCCGCAGCCACACGGTCCAACCGGGCGAATCGCTCTGGGCCATCTCGCGCCAGCACGGCATCAAGCTGGCCGAGCTACGCCGGATGAACGCCTACGGCGACAACCCGGTCCTGCGCCCCGGCGACAAGGTGATCGTCGGCGCCAAGGCCGCGGATGACAGCGGTGACACCGCCTCGAAGTACGTGGTTCAGCCGGGCGACACGCTCTGGCAATTGGCGCAGCGATTCTCCACCACCGTCGCCGAGCTCACCGCGCTCAATCGCATCGGGCCGGACACGGCCATCAAGCCTGGGCAGGAACTCCGGGTCGCCAGCAACTGAACGGCAGATCAGCAGATTTACCCGGACGCGAAAAGGGGCCCGACAAGGGCCCCTTTTGCATTGGCTGATCAATCGAACGGACGAGTGTTCGTCAGCTACCCGCCAATCCCAACCAGCGCCTGGTGTTCTCGTCAGCCCGGGCGGCCAATTCCGGCAGGCTCTCGCCCCGCAGATCGGCCAGCACTTCGGCCACGTGGCGAACGCGGACGGGGTTGTTGGGCTTGCCGCGGAACGGGACCGGCGAGAGATACGGCGAATCGGTCTCGACCAGTATCCGGTCACCGGGCACCTTCTTGGCCACCTCGCGCAACGAGGCGGCCGACTTGAAGGTGACGATACCGGAGAAGGAGATATAGAACCCCAAATCCAGTGCGCGGCGCGCGGTATCCCAATCCTCGGCGAAGCAGTGCATTACCCCGCCGCACTCCTCGGCGTGCTCGCGCTCGAGCACGTCCATCGTGTCCCCGGGCGCCCCACGCGTGTGGATGATCACCGGTTTGTCCACGGCCTTGGCCGCCTCGATGTGATTGACGAAGCGGTCGTGCTGCCAGCGCTCGCCTTTCTCGCAGTGGAAGTAGTCCAACCCGGTCTCACCCACCGCCACGATGGAATCCGCGTGCTGGTCTTCGCGGATCGCGCGCACCAGTTCCTCGGTGGGAATCACGGCGCCAGCATCGTCCGTGGGGTGCAGGCCGTAGGAGAGGAACACCTCGGGTCGCTCAGCCAGCCGGTCGGCGTTGCCCGAGAGGTACGGCGCGACCAGCTCGGTCATCGCCGGCCAGGTCGACGGTTTGATCGACACGCAGAGCATCCGCGTGACCGATTCCAGCCAGGCGGTATGCATGAAGCGATCGAAGTCGTTGTCGAAGGCGTCGAGCTCCACCCGGTCGAGGTGGCAGTGCGAATCGAACAGTTGCATGGTGCTCCGAGGGAAAGGGACAAGGGAGGACGGCAGATCACCGCCCTTGCCATTCACATGGTGTACGTGGGTGTTTCCTTTTCCAGCGCCCCGGCGAGGTAGGCCTCGATCTGCTTGCGCGTGCGGCCCTGGTCCATGCGGCCGAACTGCACGCCGATCCCGGCCACCTTGCCGCCCTGCGCGCCCTGCGGCGTGAGCCAGACCACCTTGGAGGCCACGGCGAGCCGCTCGGGGCTGCCCATCAGGGTCAGCGTGAGAAATATCTCCTTGCCCATCGGGATCTGCGTGTGCCCCGGAATGAACAGCCCACCGTTCTTCACGAACGGCATGTAGGACTTGTACAGCGTGTCCTTGTCCGGGATGTTGTGGTGGATCATGCCTCCACCCAGACCGCCTCCTGCTGCCATTGCACGCTACCTCGTCATGGTTGATCGATCGGCCTGGCACTCGCCTGTGCCGAATCGAAACACTGGAATCTGGCTCATCAGTCTACCGGCAATCGCGGGGAGGTCGAAGTTAGGAAACTCTGCACGAAACGGATATCGCTCTGCGCGCCTTGAGCCGGGCTAGATGCAAGGCGCTCGTCCGCCGTGGAAGGGGATTCCCTTTCCAAGGACGACAACGCGGCAGATACCCGGCTCAAGGCGCGCCCTGCGGGGCCTGCCGAGCCGCCCGTGTTCCGCGTTGCGTCGTCTTGATCACGAACGGCCCGACAGGCCAGAGCGACATCCGTTTCGTGCAGAGTTTCCTTAACCGACCGGCTCGAGGCGACGGGCGAGTCGTGGGTCGACCAGGTCCAGCGCCAGATGCTCCACCGACAGCTCAGGATGCAGCGGATGCCCGGATTCGCGGGCGAACTGGATCAGGCGGCTCTGCACCGCCAGCCACCGCTCGCCGTCGTGGGCGCGGGCCAGCCGCTCGATCATCGGCACGATCGCCGCCGGGAGCGTATCGGACAGACCGGCCTGGCGACGGGCCACCGCCGGCCAGAGCCGCAACAGCCAGCGGGCGAGCACCGGTCGGGGGGTGGCCAGCCACGGCGCGATCGGCGCCAGTGGCGATTGGGGTTCTTCGGCCAGTCGCACCCAGGCACTCGTGACGGCCTGCCAATCGAACGTGGGATCGGTGCCGTCGACCAGGGTGGGATCGTCGATGAACGCCAGCAATTCGGCCCGCTCGGGCGAACACCCGCTGGCCTGGCGCCACCAGGCGGCCAGTTCCTCGGGGCGCGGCTCGCGCAGGCGAATGCGTTGCAACCGCGAGCGGATGGTGGGCAGCAACCGGTCGACCTGCTCGACCGTGCAGAGAAACTGCATCGACTCCGGCGGCTCCTCCAGGAGCTTGAGCAGGGCATTGCCCGACGACCGGTTGAGTCGTTCGATGCGCTCGATCAGCACCAGCCGCATGCGGCCATAGCGGGTGATGAACGCCCCGTCGATCAGGGTCCGAATGACATCCACCGGGATATCGCGGTGGTCGGGATCATCCGCCAGTCGATGCAGATCGGGGAAACTACCCTGCTCCGCCTGGCGGCAGGCGGGACACTCGCCGCACGGCCAGCCGTCTCGCGGTGCGTCACAGATCAGGCGGCGCGCCAGTGTCTGGAGCAAGGCCGTCATCGGCGCGCCCAAGCGCCCGTGCAGCAACAGGCCGTGCGGCAAGCGCCCGGCGGCGATCATCCGCTCGAGCTGCGACCAGGCATCGTTCAGCCAGCCGGCACTTTGGATGGTGGCCGGGTCGCTGATCAATCGCTGCTCGGCCAGCCCCGACAGGTGGGCGTCCATCGTGTCAGCCACCATGAACAGCCTCCAGTGCACTTTCGATCTGACCACGCACCTCGTCCAGGGGGCGCGTGGCATCCACCCGTCGCACCCGTGCCGGTTCCCGCTCACAGAGCGACTCGAAGCCGCCCCGCACCCGCTCGAAGAAGGCAAGCGTCTCCTGCTCGAATCGATCCGCCGCCTCGCGGTTCGCCGCGCGCTCAAGGCCAAGCACCACCGGCACATCCAGCCAGAGCGTCAGCTCGGGATCACAGTCCGCATGCGCCACCTCGGCCAACTGGTCGATGGTCGCCATCGACAGCCCGCGGCCGGCGCCCTGGTAGGCGCGGGTCGAATCGGTGAATCGGTCGCAGATCACCACCTTGCCGGCGGCCAGGGCCGGACGGATCACCCGCTCGACGTGCTGGGCGCGGGCGGCGAACATCAGCAGCAACTCGGTCGATGCGGCCACCGGTTCTTCGCGCACGGCCTTGAGAACGGTGCGTAGCTCCTCGGCCAGCGGGGTGCCACCGGGTTCGCGGGTGCAAAGCACCGCCTCGCCGCGCGCCTCGAACCACTCGCGCACGAAATCCATGGCGGTCGACTTGCCCGCGCCCTCCAGCCCCTCGAGGGTGACAAAACGCGGCATGGATCGCAGGTCGGTCATGGACGGTCTCCCTGTTCGCGCTGATGGGTCCGCCAACGGGCGACGGCACGATTGTGTTCCTTGAGCGTGCGCGAGAAGGCGTGCCCGCCCGTGCCGTCGGCGACGAAATACAGGGCATCGGTTTGTGCCGGGCGGATCGCGGCCCGCAGCGAGGCGGCCGATGGCAGGGCAATCGGCGTCGGCGGCAGCCCATCGCGCGTGTAGGTATTGTACGGCGTGTCCTCACGCAGGTGCCGGCTGAATAGGCGCCCGTCGTAGTCCTCGCCCATGCCGTAGATCACGGTGGGGTCGGTCTGCAGGCGCATGCCCCGCTTGAGGCGATTGACGAACACCCCGGCCACCTCGCCGCGTTCGCCGGAGATCCCGGTCTCCTTCTCGATCACCGAGGCGAGGATCAGTGCCTCGTACGGGCTTTCCAGTGGCAGGTCGTCGGCACGCGCCGCCCAGGCGGCATCGAGTGCTTCTTGCATATGGGCGAAGGCGCGCTGGATGATGGCGCGGTCACTGGTGCCCGCGGGGTACTGGTAGGTGTCCGGGTAGAGCCAGCCCTCGAGGTGATCCACGGGCAGATCGAGCGCCTCGATCACCGCCTGCGGGGTCAGCTCCTCGATCGTGCGGCGGATGCGCGGCGCCTCGGCCAGTCGGTCGAGAAAGGCCTGCGCGGTGACGCCTTCCGGCACGGTAAAGCGGTATTCGATCACGTCGCCGGCTACCATGCGATCAAGCAGGGACGCCAGTCGCTCGTCGGGGCGGACCTCGTACTCACCCGCCTGGATTTGACGGGCCTGGCCACGAAAACGTGCCGTCCAGTCGATCGCCCGGGCCGGAATGCCCGGCTGCACCTCGTGGATGGATTCGGCGATCGTCGGCATGGATTGCCCCGGCTCCACGGTGAGAGTGGTCGTCTCGGCGGTGAGTGGCTTTTGCCAGTAGTGCATGGCCAGCCCCGCCCCGAGGAGCAGGGCGGCGAGCCCGCCCATGCCGGCAACCCAGATCAAGAACACACCAATGGCTCGCCGCATCCGCAACTCCTAACTCTCGATCGATTCACGTGATGAGGCGCTCGGGAATACCACCCCGCACGGCGCGCCGAATTCCCGAAGGGCGACTCGCCCCCAAGAACTGCCGGCCATGGCCTCGGACAATGTCGCGGGCCAAGGGTTCGTCGTATCGTCGGCCGGTGGTTGCCAACAGCCCTCGATCCGCTCCAGGCCGTCACGGGGCGGACCACCGACATCCGCCAGCGCCCGGCCGAGCAGCGTGCCGACCGGGCGCCAGGCCGAGACGGCATTGCAGAGAAACGCTGCCTCGGCCTGGGCCAGACGACCCGGGGCGCAGGGGGTGATTCGGGCGCCCAGGGCCTCGACCCACCAGGCCCGACGCGTGCCGGCAATCGCCCCGCCGACCAGCGGCGGCGTGTGCCAGCCATCGCGTTCCCGCCAGAAGACGTTGCCCATCGTACCGGAAACCACCCGCCCGGCCGGGTCGAGCATCAGGCCCTCGACCCGATCGACCGGGAGTGACTGTTGGGCCAGTACCTGCACCAACCGATTGAGGTGCTTGAGGCCGCGCAGCGCGGATGCCCCTTCCAGTGCCACCGGGACCGGGTCGAGGGCCAGTGGCTCGGCCGGAAGCGCCGGAAGCGCGCCAAAGGAGGCCGTTACGGTCAATTCGGGGTGTTCGGGACGACGATAGCCCCGGGGACCCGATCCGGCGGTGACAGTGAGCTTGCACACGCCGGTTGCCCCCGCCTCGATCGCTTGGTCGAGCACCGCGAGCACTCGCTCGCCGGAGGGCTCGGGTAGACCGAGCGTGGCCAGCCCGCAACGCAGCCGGGCGAGGTGATCGGCAAGCCGGGTCGCCTGTCCTTGTCGAACGAACAGCGTCTCGAACAGGCCGTCGCCAAAGGCACAGCCCCGATCGGTCACGGGCCACTCGATCGGATTCATCCGACCGGCACCCCGGCGGCCAGGGCCGCTTCGCCACCCAGGGCATCGAGCACACCACGGGCCTTCTGGTAGGTCTCATCGAGCTCGCGGGCCGGGTCGGAGTCCGCCACGATCCCGCCGCCGGTACGGAATTCACCGCGCCCGTCGGGGCTCAGGAAGATGCTGCGAATCAGGATATTGCTGTCGAGTCGCCCGTGGTTGCTCAGGTAACCGAGACTGCCCGTATAGGGCCCACGGCCGGTCTGCTCGAGCTCGGCGAGTATCTCCATGCAACGGACCTTGGGGCAGCCGGTGATCGTCCCGCCGGGGAAACAGGCGGCCAGCGCCGCCAGCGGCGAGGTGGTCGCCGGAAGTCGCCCGACGATGTTCGAGACCAGGTGATGCACCTGGGCATAGGACTCGACCACCATCAACTCGTCGACCCGCACCGAGCCGGGCTCGCAGACCCGGCCAAGATCGTTGCGCTCGAGGTCGATGAGCATGACGTGCTCGGCGCGCTCCTTGGGGTGGGCACGCAGTTGCTCGATCAGTTCCTGGTCACGCTGCGGGTCCGGGTCGCGCCGGCGGGTGCCGGCAATCGGGCGGGTCTCGGCGCGCCCCTCGGCCACGCGCAGAAGCCGCTCCGGCGAGGAGCTGATGATCTCGCCTTCCGGCTGCCGGTACCAAGCGGCAAACGGGGCCGGATTGCGGCGACACAGGGACTCGTAGACCGCCTCGGACGACACGCCCGGTGCCAGCCTGAAACGCCAAGCATGCGAGAGGTTGGCCTGAAAGACATCCCCGGCGAACAGGTAGTCACGAACACGGGCCACCCGGTCGCGGTGCGGTTTGCCCGCTGGCGGGAGCAGTTCAGCCAGCTCGACCGCGCCACCACGCTCATCGCTGCCAATCGCTTCACACGCCTGTGCCCGCGCGGTGATCAGGGCCGCGGCCAGTCCCGCGCCTCGAGCACTGCCGTCGTGGACCACGATGTCTTCGCCCGCGTCGTGATCGCGCACCAGGGCCGCCGGGTGATATTCGGCGATCGCGCGCGGAAAGCCACTCTCGGCTCCCAGGGCGAAGGGCGGCAGGTCAAGCGTTGGCTCGATCTCCGCGGCCATCTCGTAGGCAAGGAAGAAGCTCCAGCCGCCGAGGAAGGGGAACGACCCTGGCAGGCCTTGGGCGGCCAACCACGCGCCGGCATCAAAGGCCTCGCCCAAGAGCTGCCGACGAGAGACGGCCTGCTGGAAGGAATCGAGAAAGGCCGTGGCATCGGCTGACGGCGTGGCGGGGGCAGCCAAGCGCTCCTCGGCGGCGGAAAACAGAATCGACCAGCGGCTCAGCGGGCCGCCAGCGGTCACACTCTCGAACAGGTGGCTGGCATCCGTGCCGGCGGCGGTAAGCACGTCGGCGAGCGACGGCACGACCCATTCCGAGTCCCGTTCGAGGCGATGGATGACAGGCTCGCTCATGGGCACGTCACGCGCGAGTGATATGACGGACGCAATCCATGCATGGGCGGCCCGCCCCGGCGGGACCGACGGACGCCCGGTTCGTTCGAGCGTCGCCCCACGCCCATCAGTCGATCGTGCGACCGAAGATCAGCGTGCCGTTGGTGCCGCCAAAGCCGAAGGAGTTGGACATTGCCACCTCGAAGCCTTCGACACGACGAGCCTCGTGGGGCACGAAATCGAGATCGCAATCCTCGGAGGGATTGTCGAGGTTGATCGTCGGCGGCAGCACCTGATCGCGCAGGGCGAGTACCGAGAACACCGCTTCGATGGCACCGGCCGCGCCGAGCAAATGCCCGGTCATCGATTTCGTCGAGCTGACCGGGCACTCGACCGGCTGTTCGCCGAACAACTTCTTGATGGCATGCACCTCGGTGCCGTCACCGGCAGGCGTGGAGGTCCCATGGGCGTTGATGTAGCCGATTTCGCTCGGTTGGAGATCGGCGTCCTTGAGGGCCGCCCTCATGCAGCGATGCGCCCCGTCGCCGTCAGCGGCCGGCAGGGTCATGTGATAGGCATCCGCGCTCATGCCGAAGCCCTTGACCTCGCCGTAGATGTGAGCCCCGCGAGCCTGGGCATGCTCCAGCGACTCGAGCACCACGACACCGGCACCTTCGCCGAGGACGAAACCATCACGATCACGATCCCAGGGCCGTGAGGCCCGCTGGGGATCGTCGTTACGAGTCGACAAGGCGCGTGCCGCGGCGAAGCCGGCCACGCCCAGCGGCGAGACGGCGCCCTCGGTGCCGCCGGCAATCATCACGTCGGCATCGCCGTAGGAGATCATGCGGGCGGCCTGACCGATGCTGTGGGTGCCCGAGGTACAGGCGGTCACCGTGGCGAGGTTCGGACCACGAAAACCATAGCGAATCGAGAGCTGACCGGAGGCCATGTTGATGATCGCGCCGGGAATGAAGAACGGCGAGACGCGACGCGGCCCCTGGTTTTCCAGGACCAGCGTGTTGCGCTCGATGCCGCCCAGCCCGCCAATGCCCGAACCGATAAACGTGCCCACCCGGTCGAGATCGAGCGAATCGCTGATCAGGTCCGCATCCTCGATCGCCTCGATGGACGCGCTCATCGCGTAGTGGATGAACGGCTCCATCTTTTTCACGTCCTTCACCGGGATGATCGTGGTCGGATCGAAATCCTTGACCGTGGCCGCGAACTTGACCGCCATCTTGTCGGTATCGAAGCGATCAATGGGGGCCGCACCCGACCGACCGGCGAGAATACCGTCCCATGAATCCTTGACGTTGTTCCCCAGCGGGGTCACCAGCCCAAGGCCGGTGATCACGACGCGACGTTTGCTCATGATGCTCTGTTCCAGTTCGTTGGGTAACCGCCGGGCGGGCTGCCGCTCGGCTTGGCGATTCCCAACAGAATTTCAGCGGGATCGCATCGTGCCGATGCCCCCTAGTAAAAAACCGCGATCGATCCCCCGAAAGGAAGACCGAAACACGGCTTTCAGCTCACAGGCCAGCGGCCTGCGAAACGTACAAGGACCCGATCAGGCGTCCTTGTGGTTGTTGACGTAGTCGATGGCCTGCTGAACGGTGGTGATCTTCTCGGCGTCTTCGTCCGGAATTTCACACTCGAACTCTTCTTCCAGGGCCATGACCAACTCGACGGTGTCGAGGGAATCCGCGCCGAGATCGTCAACGAATGAAGCTTCGTTGGTGACTTCTTCTTCCTTGACGCCCAACTGCTCTACAACAATCTTCTTGACGCGTTCTTCAACGGTGCTCATTCGTATCGAACCTCTTCTGGTACAAACACTAATCGATTAAACATTTTGGCCCGGCTACTCCAGGCCAACACTGCCCGGCATTCTAGTGAAAACCGCCCGGCAGGCCAAATAAAAATGCCTGGGCGTTCTCAGACCCGCTAAAGCGGGCCTTATCCCATGTACATCCCGCCGTTGACGTGGATCGTCTGACCGTTGATGTAACCGGCTTCCGGGGCGGCCAGGAAACGTACCGCCGCGGCGATCTCCTCGGGCTGACCCAACCGGCCGTTGGGGATGTTGCCCAGCAGGGCGTCCTTCTGTTTTTCCGGCAGGTCACGGGTCATGTCGGTCTCGATGAAACCCGGGGCCACCACGTTGACGGTCACGCCACGCGCGCCGATCTCGCGCGCCAAAGACTTGGAAAAGCCCATGATGCCCGCCTTCGCCGCGGCGTAGTTCGTCTGCCCGGCGTTGCCCATCGAACCGACCACCGAGGCGATCGAGATGATCCGCCCCCAGCGGGCCTTGGCCATCGACCGCATGACCTTCTGTGAGAGGCGAAAGACCGAGGTGAGGTTGGTCTGGATGATCGCGTCCCAGTCGTCTTCCTTCATGCGCATCAGCAGCGTGTCGCGGGTGATGCCGGCGTTGTTGACCAGCACCGCGACCGGGCCGAAGCGCGACTCGATCTCCTTGATTACCGCATCGACCTGCGCGCCGTCGGTCACGTCCAGCGCCATGCCGGCACCGTTCTCGCCCAGGCGCTCACTGATCGCTGCCGCGCCCTTCTCCGAGGTGGCCGTACCAACGACCGTCGCACCGGCGGCAAGCAGTGCATCGGCGATGGCCGCACCGATGCCGCGCGAGGCGCCGGTCACCAGCGCCACGCGCCCGTCGAGGTTGGCGAATTGGCTTGCTTGTTCAGACATGGGTATTCCTCGTGATGGTTCTTGTTCGGTCGGCCTGCTTGATCGTGGCCTGGTTTACTCGGCGCCCAATGCCTTTTCCAGCGTGGCCTGGTCGAAGACCGCCTTGGCGCCCATGCCACGATCGATACGACGCGCCAGCCCGGTAAGCACCTTGCCGGGACCAAACTCGACCTGGTCGCCGGCACCCATCGCCTGCATGGCCTGCACGCAGGCCACCCACTGCACCGGGCGGAACAGCTGCTCGACCAGCGCGGTGGCGATGGCCTCGGGCTTGTCGTGGGTCAGGGCATCCACGTTGTGGATCACGGGGATCTGCGGGGCACGAATGTCGACCTGCGCGATCTCGGCACGCATCTGTTCGCCGGCCTCGCGCATCAGGGAGGAATGCGACGGCACACTCACCGGCAGCAGCAAGAAGCGCTTGGCACCCTCATCCGCGGCAATCGCCTCAGCCCGCTCGACCGCGGCCCGATCGCCAGCAATCACCACCTGCCCCGGGGCATTGAAGTTCACCGCCTCGCAGACCTCACCGTCGCGGGCCTTCTCGCAGACCGCACGCACGGCATCGTCTTCCAGGCCGAGCACGGCGGCCATGGCGCCCTGCCCCTCGGCGACGGCCGACTGCATCAGCTGACCGCGTCGGGCCACCAGGGCGACCGCCGCCTCGAAATCGATGGATTGCGCGGCCACCAGCGCGGCGTATTCGCCCAGGCTGTGGCCGGCCAGGGCCGCGGGCATGGCGCCGTCATTGTGACGCCAGATCTGCCAGGCGGCGACGTCGGCGGCCAGCATGGCCGGCTGGGTGCGCTCGGTCTGGTTCAGCGCCGCCGCATCCCCCTCGGCGACCAGCGCCCAGAGGTCGTAGCCGAGCACATCCCCCGCGCGATCAAACACCGCCTGCGCAATATCCTCGTGTTCGCCCCAGCCGCTGGCCATGCCGATCGACTGGGAACCCTGCCCCGGAAACACCCCTGCAATCATGATCCTGTCTCGCCGATTGAAAACGGCGGGATCGTACCATAGCCGGCCTGAGGGATCGGCAGCGCCGCCGACACCATATGGTCACAACCATCCGCAAAAATGGCCGATCTCATACCGCCACGACAAACTCGGGACGCACCACCTTGCACATACTGATGATCTCCGATGTGTTTTTCCCGCGGATCAACGGGGTGTCCACCTCGATCGAGAGCTTCCGACGGCAATTGATCGCTCTGGACCACCGAGTGACCCTCCTTTGCCCGGCCTACCCCGCCGACCAGCCCGGCGCCGGCACGACCGACCTGATCGAACACGGCTTGATACGTATCCCTTCGCGACGGGCTCCCCTCGATCCCGAGGATCGCTTGATGCGTTGGGGCGCGCTGATGCGCGAGGCTCAAGGACTGGCCGAAGAAAACGTCGATGTCGTCCACGTGCAAACGCCTTTCCTCGCTCACTACGCCGGACGTCGAATCGCCAGGAAACTGGGTGTTCCCGTCGTGGAGACCTATCACACGTTCTTCGAGGAATATGTGGACAAGTATGTGCCCATCCTGCCGCCCTCGTGGCTGCGAGCGCTCGCACGGCGATGGTCGCGGGGGCAATGCAACGAGGTCGACCGGCTGGTGGTGCCATCGGCACCCATGAAGGCCTCCCTGGCCACTTACGGCGTCAAAACGCCGATGACGGTCATACCAACCGGCATCTCGATTGCGTCACCGGCCTCGACGACAGACACCACGGCCTTCCGCGAGCGGCACGCGATTCCGATGGAGGCCCCGCTGCTGCTCTACGTCGGCCGCGTGGCGTGGGAAAAGAACATCGATGTCCTGCTCGACATGTTTCCCGCCGTTCTCGCCCATCACCCGCAAGCCATCCTGACGATCGCCGGCGAGGGGCCGGCTCGGGACACGCTGATGAGAAAGGTGGAGGCAGCGGGGCTGACCGCCTCCGTTCGCTTGCTCGGCTACCTGTGCCGGGAGACCGAATTGCCGGCTGCCTACGGGGCGGCCGACCTGTTCGTGTTTGCCTCGATCAGCGAGACGCAGGGACTGGTCATTCTGGAAGCACTCGCCCAGGCAACACCGGTCGTCGCGGTAGCGGAGATGGGAACGAGGGATGTGCTGGACGAAGACGGCGGCTGTCGAATCGTGGAAAACGATCCGGCAGCCTTTGCCGAGGCGATCAACGCCCTGCTGGACGACGACGCCGAACGGGAAAGGTTGTCGGTGGCGGCGCGACCGTACGCGATGGAATGGTCATCCAAGACCATGACGGACAACCTGCTACGGGTCTACCAGGAGCTCGTGACAGGCAAGCCGTGACGGGACGGCCCGTCAGATGCTGTTGAACAGGGACAGGCCCTGGATCTTGACCATGCTTTTCTGCGTGGCCTGCAGGCTGTAAAGGTTTTCGTTCAGGCGAGAAATGGCCTCCGGCATGTTCGTGTCACGCAAACCGGACATCAGCTGCTCGTTGGCCAGCTTCCAGGCCTGCTGATCGTTTTTCAGACGATCGAGCACGTTGAGGTCGTTGCCCATTTCACCGCGAGCCGATATGGCCTTGCCCAGAAGCGCATCGACATC
>JAGXGL010000082.1 GCA_024636755.1 Guyparkeria sp.
ACGCCCAGGCGAACGCGGTTTTCCTCGAGGAAATGTCCGGCCAGCAGCGGGATGTCCTCAAGTCGTTCGCGCAGGGGTGGCACCCGTAACGGGAATACCCCCAGACGGTGGTACAGATCCTCGCGAAAGCGTCCGGCCTTCACCTCGGCGATCAGGTCGCGGTTGGTCACGGCGACGACGCGTACATCCACGGCCTGCACCCGTTCGCTTCCCAACGGTTGAATCTCGCCTTCCTGCAGCACCCGCAACAGCTTGGGTTGCAGCGACAACGGCAATTCGCCGACCTCGTCGAGCATCAGGGTGCCGCCGTCCGCCATGGCGAAGTGGCCCCGGTGGTCGCTCACGGCACCCGAGAAGGCGCCACGGCGGTGACCGAACAGGGCGCTCTCGATCAGGCTCTCGGGTAGGGCGGCGCAATTGACATGCACCAGGGGCCCGTTTCGGCGCTGGGATCGATCATGCAGGGTGCGAACGACGTGCTCTTTGCCCACCCCGGTCTCGCCGGTCAGCAGGACGTTCATGTCCGTGGGGGCCACCAGCTTCACAGAACTGATCAACTCGCGCATCGCCGGGCTACCCCACTCATGCAGGGAGGGCTGGTGGTGGCCGTCATCAAGCGCTTCACTGAGCATCGAGCGCGTGGCGCTGAGCCGTTTCGCCACGCGCAGACAGGTAGCCAGAAGCTCGGCGGCCGCCTGAAGCTCGCTCTCGTTGAGGTCGTCCAGATCACCGGGGCCGAGCGCGTCGAGCGTCAGGATGCCCGTCAGGCGACGATCGTCCTTCAATGCCACGCCGACGCAGTCGTGAACGTGACTGAGCTGCTCGTCCAGCAGGCCGTCGAACGGGTCGGGGAGGTCGGTGTCCGGAGGGAAACGGCAGACGCCCGGGTGGGCGGCGATGGCGGCAAGCCGGGGGTGCTCTTCCAATGTGAATTCCCGGCCGCGAACCTCGTCGTTGAGTCCGAGAACGGCAACGGGTCGCAGGATGCCATCGTCCATGACCATCAGGGTGCTGGCGTCGGCGGGATAGTTCCCCACCAGCGCGTGCAGTATCGACTGCCAATGTTGGCTCAGTGCTTGGTCATCGTCGCCATCGGCCAGCCGGGCAAGGAGCTCACGCAGGGAGTGCAGGAATTCGGTCATCATGGATTGTTATTCTAACAGCCGGTTCGTCCTAATAACATTGATTTTCAATGTCGAAAACACAACATCCCGGTTGGCTTCTGGTGGCCTCGCTCAGCAAAATGGCGTCATAGCGGCTTTTTAGAGGATTGGGTGCCGGACAGTGAGGACGGCACGCTGCTTGCCCAATGAAGGGATAGACGATCCAATCCGACCAGGAGCAAGACCATGCTGACGAAAGACCAGGAAAGCCTGATCGAGGCCACCGCCCCGGTGGTGGCCGAGCACATCGACGAGATCACCAAACGGTTCTATCCGCTGATGTTTCAGCGCTATCCCGACGTCAAGCCGCTGTTCAACGAAGCCAATCAGAAGAGCGGCCAACAACCTCGCGCCCTGGCCGCGGCCGTTGTCGCCTACGTGCAGATGCGCAAGCACCCGGAAATGGTGGGCGACAAGATGGCCGTGGTGGTCAGCAAGCATGTCTCTCTTGGCATCCGGGCAGACCAGTACCCGATCGTCGGCGAGTGTTTGATGGCGGCAATCGGTGACGTGCTCGGCGAGGCGATCACACCCGAGATCGCGGATGCCTGGGGGGCACTCTACTGGGAGCTCGCCGACATCCTGATCGAGATGGAAGATGCCCAATACTCGGCCTTTGCCGGCAAGCCCGGTGGCTGGCGTGGGATACGGCGGTTTCGCATCGCCGCGACCAGTCAGGAAAGCGCGGTCATTCGCTCGTTCGTGCTCGAGCCCGAGGATGGTGGGGCTGTGGCCGACTTCGAGCCGGGCCAGTTCATCGGGGTTCGATTGACCATTGACGGCGAGCCGGTCTACCGCCACTACAGTCTTTCCAACGAGCCCAACGGCCGCCATTACCGCATCTCCGTCAAGCGTGATCCCAATGGCAGCGCCAGTCGCCACCTGCATGATGCAATGACGGTCGGCGACACGCTCGACCTGCTACCGCCCTCAGGCGATCTCACGCTCCAGAAGGGCAGTGAGCCCTTGCTGCTGGTCAGCGGTGGAGTGGGCCAGACACCGATGCTGCCTCTGGCCCGGCAGGCCCTGGCCGCTGGGCGGCGGGTGGTCTACATCCATGCCGCCATCGATGTGGATCACCATGCCTTTGCCGAGGAGATCGCCGCGTTGCGAGAAGGGCATCCCGAGCAGTTGCAGACAGTCACGATCTACGACCAGGGTGGCGGAGGCGACCACGCCGGTCGCATCGATCGGGCTTTGCTCGCCCGGTATCTACCCGGCAGCGAGACGCGCTGCTACTTCGTGGGCCCGGCGCCATTCATGAGTGCAGTCGAGAACGCCCTGGCCGATCTGGGTGTGCCCGAAGATCGACGCCACTATGAGTACTTCGGCCCGTCACAGCCACTCCAGGCGGCCTGACACTCGTCACCCGAAGCACGGTCTCAAACCCGGAACCACCATCGTTCCGGGTTTTCTTGTTGCGGTTCCGAGATCGTCCTTTCGAAAACCCCGGCCCTGAATCTGGGATTGATCCCCGGTTTCGCCTGTTTCGCCGGTGTGTCGGTCGGATCGGCTGCGGCACTGATGTCTGAATTGCCCCGACTTTGCTAGACACATCCAGAGCCTCGTCACGGATGAGTGTCTTGTAGACCGGGGACGATTCAATCCCGATTCCAGGGAGGGCGACGGTCCTCATCCGACATATTCAGAAAGAACAGGTAGGCGACCTGCTTCAGGTGGTCACCGTGGCTCACGCTATCGTCGAGGAGCATGTGGTAGTAATTCCTGATCTTCGAGGAGAGTTACTCGACGTTCCTGTGGGGGCATGCTCTAGTGGTTGGCCTGTTGCTTGAGGTCCATGGGGGATAAGTCGAACAGCAGCCGAACGAGTTCGTGGTTGATGTAGTAGTTCTCTCGGCCCAGGCGATGCTTGTCGAGGATCCCTCCGTCGGCCAGTGCATCGAGGTACCGCGTTGCGGTGGCCCGGGAAACCCCGAGATCGCCCTCGACAAAAGCCACCTTGGTATACGGGTGCCGAAAGATGTTGTTGATCAAGTCCTGGCTGTAGAACCGGTAGTTATCCCGAATGTAGTGCTTGTGCCGTTGCAGCAGGTTACCGATAGCCTCGACTAGATCGGTCGTGTGCCGAGCCGTGACCGCCACCCCCCGCAGCATGTAAAGCAACCAGCTTTCCCACTCGCCGGCATCACGTACCCGCTGGAGTTCGCTGTAGTACGCCTCCTTGGTCTGACTGATATACCGGGCCAGGTACAGGATGGGCGAGTCGAGCAAGCCTGCCCTCACGAGGAACAGGATGTTGACGATCCGCCCAGTACGGCCGTTGCCGTCGTAGAAGGGATGAATCGTCTCGAACTGGTGATGGATCACCGCCATGCGGACTAGCGGATCCTCGGCACTGTCCTCATGGATATAGTGCTCCAGCTCGGCCATCAGGGCCGGCACCTCCAGGGGTGACGGCGGTTCATACACCGTTTCTCCGGTTCGCAGATTTCGCAGCATCGTGCCCGGGGTGGCGCGAAACCCGGCATCGTTGCCTTCCAGGACTGCCTGGATCTTGCGGATGGTGTTCAGAGTCAAGAGCCCGGAGTCGCGCACCTCCCGGAGCCCCGCATCCAAGCCTTGGGCATACCAGGCCACCTCCTTGCCCGCCGGATCCACCGATTCAGGCTGAATCTGGTAGCGGTACAGCGCATCCTGCGTGGTGATGATGTTCTCGATCTCCGAACTGCTCTGGGCTTCCTGCAAGGACAGGGTCGACAGCAGCAGCCGCTCATTGGGGATCGTCCGGGCCACCCCCTTGAGCTCGGCCAGGTTGCTGCGAGCATCTACCAAGGCGCGCAACACCACGGGAGTCTCCAGCGGCCCGGCGGGCGGGAAGTAATCATGGGTATCGAGCGACATCAGAGCACCGTGTTTGGATCAAACCCACCTGCTCAAAAAATCCACTTTTTGAGCAGGTGGGTCGGTATCTTCTCAAAAGTGGTGATATCTGAACACACATGCACACCTTCGAACACGACGATCGGTAACGCAGGCGCTCAGGGTCGCAGCACATTTACCACCACGCCGCAATCGTCTGCAGGTGGTGGTTTGGTGGGCTGTCTCCGATAGAGTTCGAGACGCGCAATTTCAACCGGCTCGCGGGTGTCTGGAAAACCGGGGGTGATTCAGTCGGGATCGTGGGCAATACTCATCGACAGGATTAGCCAGCCATCGCGAGGGCACCATGAACTACGACGAGGCGGTGAAGGACACTTGGGATCTGGATGGCGTGTCGCCGAAGGGCGAGGCCGCGCAAATGGAAACGCTCATTCGCTATGCGACCCTGGCGCCGTCGGGTCACAACACCTAGTGCTGGCGGTTTCGGGTGGCGGCGAGCGCCATCCGTATTCTGCCGGACCTGAACCGGCGTACGCTGGTAGTCGACCCGGACGACCATCATCTTTATGTGTCGCTGGGCTGCGCCACAGAGAATCTTTGCCTGGCCGCCCGGGCGATGGGACTGGAGCCAGAGGCCGAGTTCCGGCCCGAGGGTGATGGGGAGATCCGGGTGGCCCTCACGCCCGGTGAGGCTGAGGTGTCGCCGCTCTTCGAGGCCATCGTCTCGCGCCAGTGCACGCGCAACGACTACGATGGCACGCCGCTTCCCGCCGAGGAGCTTCGCCTGCTCAAGGAAGCCGGTAGCGGTGATGGCGTCGCGGTGGTGCTGCTCACCGATCACGACGCCATCGAGCACGCGCTGGTATTCATCCGATTCGCCAACACCCGGCAACTGAACAATTCCACCTTCCGCCGGGAACTCGAGGCATGGATTCGCTTTAACGACGCCGAGGCTGTGGCCAAGGGTGATGGCCTGAGTGGTCGGGCGACCGGCAACCCCCAGGCGCCGCGCTGGCTGGGGAAAATCCTGATGCGCGCCGTGCTCAGACCGAAAGCAGAGAGCACCAAGTTGGCCCGCCAGGTGCGCAGTTCCGCCGGACTGGCGGTGTGTTCGTCTCGGCAGAGGATGACCGAGCGCATTGGGTGGAAGCCGGGCGCTGCTACCAGCGCTTTGCCCTGCAAGCCACGGCGCTGGGCATTCGCAACGCCTTCGTGAACCAGCCGGTGGAGGAGGCGAGCGTGCGCCCCGATTTCGCCAGGGCGCTCGGGCTTGGCGGCGGGCGTCCCGACCTGGTGGTGCGCTTTGGTCGTGGCCCGGCCATGCCCCGATCCCTGCGTCGCCAAGTGGAGAGCGTGATGCGCTGACTCCGGCGCTTGCTGCGATAAGCGGGTTTCAGTTTAAAGGCAGCACGGATATGGGCATACCCGCCTCGAAAGGTATTCGGGCCGGAATCACTGCAAGCGCCTCGGCTTGCTCCGGCTCCGTAGACCCGCCCCGCACCCACCATGTGCCGTCACCTGATTCGAGTCGGATCGGGAGATAGCGATCGACGTCTGCTAGTCCGAGGGGTTGCGTTAGCCGGGCGGTGATTCGTGCGGTCGAGGCATTGAGGCCCATCATTCCGTCCAAAAACGGTCGAACAATGCCGTGCAGTGCGGTCAGCAAGGCGGCAGGGCGACCGGGCAATGACAGGATAAGTGTGCCCTTGACTGTCTTGGCTGCACTGGTGGGGCGCCCTGGTCGCATCGAGACGCCTTCGAACAGCGCAGTGCCAAGGCGGCGAAGAATGGTGCGTCCGAAGTCATGATCACCCACCGAACTGCCTCCAACGATGAATACTAGGTCGGCACTGCCGAGGTGCTGCTGCACCCGAGCCTCGATTGTCGGCAGGTGGTCGGCAATCGGGCCAATTGGCCCGATAACGTCGGCACCAAACCGAACAAGGGTGGCCTCCAGGAGGATGCTGTTGCTGTCATGAATGCCTCCGGCTGCACAGGGTTGACCGGGTGAGGTCAACTCATCGCCCGTCACCAGCACAGCCACACGTGGCGGTCTGCAGACCGGCAGGGTGGCGAGTCCGTGTCGGGCGGCGAGCGAGAGATGGCCGGGTTCCAGCCGAGTGCCGGCTGACAGTATTGGCGCGCCCGGCATGTTGATCGCTCCGACGGTCTCGCAGTCGGCCCAGAGCTGCACTGTGGCCGTTGTCCGCAGCATTCCCCCCGACACCGAGACGATTTCCCGACGCAGGACCACGTCGGCCCCCGGGGGCAGCGGCGCGCCCGTGGCGATGGGGGCACAGTGCCCGCCATTGAGGGCTTCCGGCATGGCGTGACCCGCTTTCGATGCGGGTCGGACTTTTAACGTGCCACCATCGTTGACCTCTGCCTGACGGGCGGCGTAACCGTCCATCATGGCTCGATTGAACGGTGGGTAGGCTCGGGGCGCATGAATCGTCCGGGCGAGCACTCGTCCGAGGGCCTGGTCGAGAGATAGCTCGATCTCCGGGAGTTTGGGCGCAGCGGCACTCAGCGTGGCGATCGCCTCTTCCACGCTCGGGCTGGCCGTGGCGCAATGGCAGTTCGTCATGATCTTTTCCTCCCTATGCCGGGGATGGCTGGAGGTTGCAACAGGTCGGTCGGGGTATTCACGTTGAGAAACGCGTCGTGGTCGGCGGACAGGTCGCAGCAGACGTGTGGCCCGTTGGTGAGCAGATCGGTCAGCCGGGAGGGTACGGGGCCGACCAGCCGATGGAGCAGCGTCGGGATATGCAACAGGGTCACGCCCGGTTGCAGGCGATCACCGTCGTAGGCGATCACCACTGGGGAGTCGGTTGCCCGTTGACGCGCAACAAGCCTGGCTGGCCACTGGGAGCGGTATCGTGGCATGTCGCATGGCGCGAGCAGCACCCAGTCATGACGCAACCGGCCGAGTGCGGCATGGACGGCCGCCGCCGGACCGCGACGGATGCCACCCGGGTCACTGATCGTGGGGTGACCGAGGCGGCGATAAGCATCAAGATGCCGGTTGGCGACGATCACCAGTTCGTCGACGGACGGGGCCAGCGCCTTGAGCACGTGGCCAACCATTGGCTGGCCAAGGAACGGTTCGAGCCCCTTGTCCCGTCCGCCCATGCGACGGCCGGCCCCACCGGCGAGCACCAGCGCACTCAGTTTATGGCCGGCAGCGAGCGATAGGCCCTTCACGAGTGGGCCTCGCGACGTTGCAGATGGTCGGCCAATGCGTCGACCAACGGGTGCATCAGGAAGCGTCGGCTAGGCATCACGTCGACTCGGATGTCGAGGCCTTCGAGATGTTGCGCCATGACCGGACCGATGGCGGCCACCACCGCCCGTTCGAGGCCCCTGTGCAGTGCCTCAAGACGTCCGGCGCCCCGGGCAACCCGCAACAGGCGATTTATCTGTGGCTGGGCGGTGAACAGGATCACGTTGGTCTGTCCCCGCGCCAGCTCTTCGATCAGCGCGAGTACGGCCTCGGTCTCGCTTTCGGTGGCGTAGACGTAGGGGGCGACCGGCACCGGCTGGCTGCCGATCTCGTGGACCGCGCGGATCAGCGGGATGTTCGGCTCGGTCCCGTAGAGCACCACACCGGTGCGCGGCGCCGGCTGGTCCAGTTCTTGCAAGGTCGAGATCACCCCCTCGCTGGTTGGTCGTTCGGCGCGGACCTCGGCCTGGAGTCCCCAGCGCTTGAGAACGCGCCCCGGCTTGGGGCCGCGGACGATCAGGCGGGTCTGTTCCAGTCGGCGCAGGAAGGCCGTCTCGCGACTGCTGCGTTCGGCGGCAGCGTGCAGGCGAGCGATGCCCTCGCCGGTGAGCAGGATCAGGTCCCCCATCGACCGGTCGGCCAGGAAACGGTCGATCCATGCCAGGACGCCGTCCTGGTCGGGCGAGTCGTGGATGCTGACCAACGGGCAGCGCGTGACCATGGCGCCGCGGCGTTCGAGCAGGCCGGCCAGGATGTCGATCTGGCGTGATTCCGGCAACGCGACGCGACAGTTGTGGAAGGCCTGAGGGATTTCGCGGACCCGGCTCATGCGGCCCCCTTGGCCAAGTACGGCTCGCTGTCGGGGAAGACCGTGGGTATATCCCCGCGGCCATGAAACCATCCTAACGAGTCGTGCAGTTGCGTGACCTCGCCGACGATGAGCAGCGACGGCGATTCCGCCGCCGTGATCTTGTTGGGCAGGGTCGTCAGCGTGCCGGTGTAAACGCGCTGGTTGTCGGTTGTGCCGCGCTCTATCAGGGCGGCCTTGCCGCCGCGGGACATCCCGTGGGCGATGAGCTGATCGCAGATCTGGCGGGCGCTGCCCAGGCTCATGTAGAACACCAGTGTGTCCCGGCTTTCGGCGAGGTTCTTCCAGTCGAGATCCAGCTCGTCGCCGCGTCGGTGGCCCGTGACGAAGCGGACCGACTGGGCGTGGTCGCGGTGGGTGAGCGGGATGCCCGCGTAGGCGGCGCAACCGCTGGCGGCAGTGATGCCGGGCACCACCTGGAAAGGCAGGCCTGCGGCGGCCAGCACCTCGATCTCCTCGCCGCCCCGGCCGAAGATGAAGGGGTCGCCCCCCTTGAGCCGGGCGACACGCTTGCCTTGTGCTGCGAGATCGCGGAGCAGGCCGCTGATGTCTTCTTGGGAGCAGCTGTGATGGCCGGCGCGCTTGCCGACGTAGATCCGCTCGGCCTCGCGGCGCGCGAGATCGACGATGGCCGGGGCGACCAGCCGGTCGTACACCACCACGTCGGCCTTTTGCAGCAGGCGCAGGGCGCGAAAGGTCAGCAGGTCGGGATCGCCGGGGCCCGCCCCGATCAGATAGACCTCGCCGGAATCGGTCGGTGCGGCCTTGTCGGTGAGCAGCTGGGCGAGTTGGCCCTCGGCCTCGCGTTCCTTGCCAGACAGCACCAGGTTGCCGATCGGGCCATCGATCACGTCCTCCCAGAAGCGCTTGCGGGTCTCGAGGCCGTGGATGCGATCTTTGGCGGCTTGGCGGTAGCGGCCCAGCAGGTTGGCCAGCCGGCCGAAGCTCGCCGGGATAAGGGTCTCAAGTCGCGCCCGCATCAGCCGGGCGAGTACCGGCGAGCGTCCGCCGGTGGAGACCGCGATGGTTACCGGGCTCCGGTCGACGATCCCCGGCAGGATGAAGCTGCACAGCTCGGGCTGATCGGCGACGTTGACCGGGATGCCGCGGCACTCGCAGGCGGCGAATACCGCGCGGTTGACCTGTGTCTCATCGGTTGCGGCGATCACCAAGCGGTTACCGGCGACCATCGCGTCCGCGAATTCGGCTTCGTGCCAGGCAAGCCGGCCATCGTCCACCATGCGACGGGTCTCGCCGCTGACCGCGGGGGCGACGACCGTCACCCGGGCACCGGCGGCGCGCATCAGGTCCGCCTTGCGGGCGGCGACCGCGCCGCCGCCAACGACCAGACAGTCCTTGTCGCGCAGGTTCATGAAAATGGGTAGCTGGTCCATGGGTCGGTTCCCCTCAGATGTTTGTTGCCGTCAGGCGCTTGGCGATGAGTTGCTTGAGCTCTGGGATGCAGGAGCCGCAGTTCGTGCCGCAGCGCAGGGCCTTGCCCAGTGCGTCCGGCGTGTCGAGGCCTTCGGCATCGATCGCCTCCAGAACCGTGGTTTCCCCGACCTGAAAGCAGGAGCAGACGATCGGGCCGGTATCGGGCATCGGCTCGGCGGGACGGCCGGCTAGCAGGCCGAGTCGTTGCGTTAATGACAGTTCGTCAGAGCGGATAAGTTCGGCCAACCACTCGCGTGAGGGCAGGTCGGGAGTGCGGCCAACGAACAGCACGGCGACCACCCGGCCGTCGACCACGCGGGCTGCGCGGAACTGGCCGCCAGCCGGGTCGTCGTAGGTCTGCCACTCGCCCCCTTCACCGAGGAGGTGACCGGCCCATGCAGACCAGTCGGCGATCGGTTCGCGACCGGCCATCTCATAGCGAATCCCACCCTCGATCGGGATGAGGGTCCAGTACTCGGCTTGTGGCCGTGCGACCGGCTCGCGACTGACCAGCGTGGCGAACCAGGTGGCGGCAAACGGGCGTACGGCGACGGTCGCGTGCTTGGATTCCGGCTGCCCGGAGTAGGGGTCGACGTGTGCTGGGATTAGCGAGCCCACGCAGGCGCTGCCGCTGAACTGGGCGTTCCAGTGGATCGGTACGAACAGTGAACCCGGGTGCTGCGCCGTGGTGATGCGCACCCGGCCGATATAGCGGCCCTGCTCTCCACGGATTTCGGCGAATGGGTTCGGCTCGAGCCCGTAGCGGGCCGCGTCCTGCGGATGAACCTCAACGAACGGCTCATCGATGTGCTGCATCAGCCGCGATGCCTTGGCAGTGCGGGTCATCGTGTGCCACTGATCGCGAATCCGCCCGGTGTTCATGATGAGCGGGCGGCGTGCCGATACCTTGATGGCCGGGCCGGTGGCCGTGATGGCGACGAAACGCGCCCGGCCAGTGGGCGTGAAGAAGCGACCGTCCTCGAACAGGCGCTTGTGGCCCTGCCCGGTGGCCGGATCGATCGGCCAGTGGATCGGGGCGAGCCGGTCGTAGTCCGCGTCGCTCAACCGAGCCAACGCGCTGATATCGAAATCGCGCGAGCCGTGGTTCTCGTAGCCTGAGAGCGCGGCGTGCTCGCGGAAGATGTCTGCGGGCCCGCGATAGGGAAAGGCCTCAGCGAAACCCAGCCGCCGGGCCACCTCGGTAATCGTCCACCAGTCGTGGCGAGCTTGTCCGGGTGGCGTGAGAAAGCCGCGCTGGCGGGAGATGCATCGTTCGGAGTTCGTGACCGTGCCATCCTTTTCCGCCCAGCCGGTCGCCGGTAGGAGCACGTCGGCACAGGCGGTGGTGTCGGTCTCCTGCATGCAGTCGGAGACGATCACCAGCGGGCAGCGACGCAGCGTTTCGCGGACCCGCTCGGATTCCGGCAGGCTCACCACCGGGTTGGTCGCCATGATCCAGATTGCCTTGATTTGCCCGGACTCCACCGCCTCGAACAGGTCGGTGGCCTTGAGACCCGGTGCATTCGCCATGGCGGGAGACCCCCAGAAGCGTCCGACGCGCTCGACCGCGCCCGGTTGCTGGAAATCCATGTGGGCGGCCAGCTGGTTGGCCAGCCCGCCGACTTCACGACCGCCCATCGCGTTGGGTTGGCCGGTTATCGAGAACGGTCCCTGCCCGGGCGCACCGAGGCGGCCGGTGGCGAGGTGGCAGTTGATGATCGCGTTCGCCTTGTCCGAGCCGCTCGAGGACTGATTCACGCCCTGCGAGTAGATTGTGACGGTCCGCTCGCGGCTGGCGAACCAGTCGAAGAAGATGTGCAGGTCTTCGATGTCGACGCCGGTCGAGCGTGCCACCGCCCCGATATCGGGCGCGTCGGCCCGAGCGGCGGCGATCGCCTGGTCGAACCCCTCGGTATGCGCGTTGATATAGGCCGTATCGATCGCGTTGTCGTCGGCCAGTCGCGCGAGCAAACCATTGAAGAGAAAGGCATCGCTGCCTGGGGCGATCGCCAAATGCAGGTCGGCGATGTCACAGGTGGCAGTCTGGCGCGGGTCGATGACGACCACTCGCATCTGGGGGCGGGCGCGTTTGGCGGCAGCCAGGCGCTGGTACGTTACCGGGTGGGTCCAAGCCGCGTTCGACCCCACTAGGACGACCAGGTCGGCGAGTTCCAGGTCCTCGTAGCAGGTGGGTACGGTATCGGTGCCAAACGCCCGTTTGTAGCCGACTACCGCCGAGGCCATGCATAGGCGCGAGTTGGTGTCGATGTTGGCCGTGCCGATGAAGCCCTTCATCAGCTTGTTGGCCGCGTAGTAGTCCTCGGTGAGCAGCTGGCCGGAGACGTACATCGCCACAGCATTCGGCCCGTGCTCATCGATGACGCGGCGAAAGCCGTCGGCGACGGTGTCGAGTGCGGTGTCCCAGTCCACTGCCTCGCCATCGACCTGCGGCACCAGCATGCGCCCGGCCGGGTCGACGGTCTCGTGCAGGGCGGAGCCCTTGACGCACAGGCGCCCGAGGTTGGCCGGATGATCCTTGCTGCCCACCACACCCACCAGACGCCCGTTGTCGAGGCGGGCGTCGACGCCGCAGCCGACTCCGCAGTAGGGACATGTTGTCTTGATGGTCTCGTGCATTTCTCACTCGCAAAAAAAAGACGCCCGATCCAGCGTGGGCTTGCAGCCACGTGGAACGGACGTCTTTGTCCAGGTCTATTTTTTCGCCCCGCCGTTGGGACGCTTACCCTTGCTCAAGCAGGGTTCATGCCACCCACGTCATGACTGACAATCAATGGCTTACGCACGACAGACGGCGGCATGGTCGCGTCGATGCACCAGCGGCGATCACCATCGAGTGGCGACCGTTCCATCGTGGTGCATGGCGAACCAATCGCTTTACGCCTCGGGCTGGGCAAGCTGCACCCTGCCGTCGACGACCCGTACGGGGTAGCTGCGGGCACTGACCGAGTTCTCGAGGCACTGGCCGTCGCGGAGGCGGTAGTGCTGCTTGTTCAGCGGCGAGGCAACCACCGGCTCGCCGTCGAGGTCACCGAGGATGCCTCGCGAAAGGACGTTGGCTTGGCCCAGCGGGTCCCAGTTACCGATGGCGTAAACGGATGGCTCCGTGTGGGGAATCAGGAACAGGGCCACCTGGCGTTTGCCCACCAGGGCGGCGACGCCGGATTGGGGCACCAATTCGTCCAGCGCGCAGATGTCGATCCAGGTGGACTCGGTACGTTCTGCCACAGTCATGGTCATGCCTCCTCGGCCAGGGTCTCGGTCCCGGCACGCTGTCGTTTTTCCTCAGCGGTCGCCGGACGGATCTGGCCGCGCTCCTCGACGAACAGCACGTTGTCATCCGGCTGGTCGGAATTGACGAAGCTGCGAAAGCGCTTGAGCTTGGCGGGATCGGCCAGGGTGCTCTTCCATTCGCACCGGTAGCTGTCGACCACTGCCTGCATCTGGCTCTCGAGTTCCTCACCGATTCCGATCCGGTCGTCGATCACCACCTCGCGCAGGTACTCGAGTCCGCCTTCGAGGTTCTCCAGCCAGACGCTGGTGCGCTGCAGCCGGTCGGCGGTCTTGATGTAGAACATCAGCAGCCGGTCGATGTAGCGGATCAGGTGCTCGTCGTCGAGATCGGTGGCGAACAGGTCGGCGTGTCGCGGCTTCATGCCGCCGTTGCCGCAGACGTAGAGGTTCCAGCCGTTCTCGGTGGCGATAACGCCGATGTCCTTGCTCTGGGCCTCGGCGCACTCGCGGGTGCAGCCGGAGACGGCGAACTTGAGTTTGTGCGGCGAGCGCAAGCCCTTGTAGCGGTTCTCGATGTGGATCGCCATGCCTACCGAGTCCTTCACGCCGTAGCGACACCAGGTGGAGCCCACGCAGGATTTCACCGTGCGCACTGACTTGCCGTAGGCATGACCGGTCTCGAAGCCCGCCTCGATCAGCTCCTCCCAGATCGGCGGTAGCTGCTCCTTGCGAGCGCCAAACAGGTCGATGCGTTGGCCGCCCGTGATCTTGGTGTAGAGACCGTATTTCTTGGCCACGCTGCCGATTACGATCAGTTTTTCGGCGGTGATTTCGCCGGCCGGCACCCGTGGGACGATCGAGTAGGTGCCGTCTTTCTGCATATTGGCGAGGTAGGTGTCGTTGGTGTCCTGCAGCGGCTGGTGCACGGGTTCGAGCACGTGCTCGTTCCATACCGAGGCGAAGATCGAGGCGGCCGTCGGCTTGCAGATATCGCATCCCAGACCGCGGCCGTGACGCTCGAGTAGTTCCGCGAAGGTACGGATGCCCTCGACCCGCACCAGGTGGTAGAGCTCGATGCGGGTATGCGAGAAGTGCGCGCAGATGTCGGTGTTGACCTCCATGCCGCGCTTGGCAAGCTCGTGGTCGACGGTCGACTTGAGCAATGCGGCGCAGCCGCCGCAGCCGGTGGAGGCCTTGGTCGCGCCCTTGATGTCGCCCAGGTTGGCGCAACCGCCGTCGAGTGCTTCGATGATCCCGCCCTTGGTGACGTTGTGGCAGGAGCAGATCGTGGCGGTCTCCGGCAGGGCGTCGGGGCCCAAGGCCGGTGGGCCGTCACCGGCCGGCGCGATCAACGACTCGGGGTGCTCGGGCAAGTCGAGGCCGTTGCGGGCGTATTGGAGCAGGATGTCGTAGTCGGCGCTGTCGCCTACCAGCACCGCGCCGATCAGCTTACCGTCAAGCACCACCAGTCGCTTGTAGGTGGCGTCCGGCTCGTTGATGGTGGCATAGGCCTGGGCGCCGGGCGTGCGGGCGTGCGCATCGCCGATTGAGCCTACCTCGACGCCCAGCAGCTTGAGCTTGGTGCTCATGTCCGCGCCAGTGAAGGCGGCCGTCTCGCCGGCCTCGGTCAACTGCTTGACGGCGACGTCGGCCATGGCATAGCCCGGCCCGACGAGACCGAAAATCTGGCGGTTCCACAGCGCGCATTCGCCGATGGCATAGATGGCCGGGTCGGAAGTGCGGCACTGGTCGTCGATCACGACGCCGCCGCGTTCGCCCACCGCGATCCCGGCCTTGCGCGCCAGCTCGTCATGCGGACGGATGCCCGCAGAGAAAAGCACCAGGTCGGTCTCCAGCGCCTCGCCATCGGCGAAGTTCATGCGCAGCCGGTGGTTTTCGCCGGCGTCGATCAGTTGCGTGGCCTTGCCGGTGTGTACACGCACGTCGAGGGCCTCGATCTGGCGACGGAGCATGTCGCCGCCGGCCAGGTCGAGTTGGGCGGGCATCAGCTGCGGGGCGAACTCGACGACGTGGGTCTCGAGGCCCAAATGCTTGAGCGCGTTGGCTGCCTCAAGACCCAGCAGGCCGCCACCGACCACCACGCCGCGCCGGCCGTGTTCGGCATGGTCACGAATCGCATCGAGGTCCTCGAGGGTGCGATAGACCAGGCAGCCGTCCTGATCCCGACCCTCGATGGGTGGGACGAACGCGTACGAGCCGGTGGCCAGCACCAGCCGGTCGTAGCCGTGCCGGGTACCGTTACGCGTCACCACCTCGCGGGCGTCGGTGTCGATTTCGACCACGGGGGTGTCGAGGTGAAGGTCGATGCCTTGCTCGCGGTAGTTTTCGGCCGTGGTGAGCGCGAGATCCTCAGCGTTCTTGCCGGAAAAGTACTCGGAGAGATGCACGCGATCGTAGGCGGCGCGGGGTTCCTCGCCGAAGACGGTCACGTCAAAGCGGGCAAGGCCGTCGGCCTCGATCATCTTTTCGACGAAGGCATGACCGACCATGCCGTTGCCGATCACGATGAGTTGTTGTCGGTTGCTCATGGTGTGCTCCTGTCCGCAGTGTCAGGCGGCGTTTTCGGTGGGCGAGTCGTGAGAGGGGGTGAGTGCGTCGTCCGGCTCGCAGAAGTGTTTGCCGAACAGCAGACGGTCACGGAATGTGCGCACGTTGCCGTGGTCCTCGAGCAGGTCGAAGTACCACCCCCCGTCGGCCACATCGCCGACCAGTACCGCGCCGACCACGTTGTCGTCGCGGAGAATGAGTTTCTTGTAAATACCCTGTTGCGGGTCGCGAAGGCGCAGACAGTGATCGCCGGGTTCGGGATCAATCCGGCCGGCGGAGAACACGTCGATGCCGGTCACCTTCAGGCGGGTGGATGTGAGTCGGTCGCGGTAGTGTCCCTGGCCGGTGGTCAGCACGTCGGCCAGCACGCGGGCCTGATCCCAGATCGGGGCGACCAGGCCGTAGGTGCGACCACGATGCTCGATGCATTCGCCCAGGGCGTAAATGGCCGGGTCATCGCTGCGCAACTGCTCGTCGACCCGGATGCCGCGGCCGCAGTCCAGCCCGGCAACTTGCGCGAGCGAGATCTCCGGTTGGATGCCGATGGTGAACAGCACGGTCGAGGCCGGCAGCCGGCGGCCGTCGTCCAGCCGCACGGCCTCGGCCCGTGCAACTCCCTCGATCGCGTTAGCCTGGGCGTCCAGCACGAAGCGCACGCCCCGAGCCGCCAATTCCTGCCGCAAGATGGCGGCGGCTTCGTCGTCCAACTGGCGGTTCATCAGCACCGGGTTGCGGTGGACCACCGTCACATCGACGCCGTGGCCGGCGAGCCCGGCAGCCGCTTCCAGTCCCAACAGTCCGCCGCCGAGGATCACCACCGGCCGGGGATCGGACAGCCGGGTGCGCAGGAACTCGACGTCGGCGAGATCCCGGAAGCCGCCCACGCCGGCCAGATCGATGCCCGGTATCTCCGGCAGCCAGGGGCGCGAGCCGGTGGCGAGCACAAGCTGGTCGTAGGGGACGGTCACCCCGGCGCGACTGGTCACCTCGCGCCGCTCGCGATCGATCGTCACCACTGGGTCGCCGAGATGCAGCGCAATGTCGTGGCGGGCGTACCACTCGCGTGGGTTGAGCATGATCTCCGCGACCGTCTTCTCGCCCGCAAGCACCGGTGAGAGCATGATCCGGTTGTAGTTGCCATGCGGCTCGGCGCCGAACACGGTGATCGCGTGGCTGCCGGCCTCATGCTCGACCAGCTCCTCCAGCAGGCGCGCGCCGGCCATGCCGTTGCCGATTATTACTAGCCGCGGCTTCATGCGACGCGTTCCTTCGCCTTGTCCTTGGTCGTTCCCTTGGCCGCAGCGGGGCTCGAGCTGCCGATTTCCTCGACCTTCTTCTGCTTTTCATAGAGGAAGGTCAGTACCTCGTGGCGATAGTGGTTGTAGGTCGGGTCGTCGGCCAGGGCCAGACGGTTGCGGGGTCGCGGCAGGTCGATGGTGAGGATTTCGCCCACGGTGGCCGCTGGACCGTTGGTCATCATCACGATGCGGTCGGAGAGCAGCACGGCCTCGTCGACGTCGTGGGTGATCATGATCACCGTGTTGCCCAGATCGGCCTGGATCTCCATCAGCGAGTCCTGCAGATGGGCCCGGGTGAGTGCGTCGAGCGCGCCGAAGGGTTCGTCCATCAGCAGCACCTTCGGTTGCATCGCCAATGCCCGGGCGATGCCGACGCGCTGCTTCATGCCCCCAGAGATCTCGTCCGGGCGCTTGTGCAGGGCGTGATCCATCTGGACCAAGGCAAGATTGTGGTGGATCCAGTCGCGCATCTCGGCGCGGCTCATGCGGCCCTTGAAGACCTTCTTCACCGCCAGTTCAACGTTTTGGTAGACGGTCAGCCAGGGCAGCAGTGAATGGTTCTGGAAGACCACCGCCCGCTCGGGGCCCGGTTGATCGACCTCGCGGCCGTCGAGCAGCACGCCGCCGCGGGTGGCCTGGTGCAGTCCGGCGAGAATGTTGAGTACGGTCGACTTGCCGCAGCCGGAGTGGCCGATTAGCGAGATGAACTCGCCTTCGTCGACCTTGAGGTTGATGTTGTCGAGGGCTTGGAAGGGTCCCTTGGGCGTGGGGAACTCGATGTCGACGCCCGTCAGTTCGAGGTGTGATTGAGTCATGACGAAGTCTCCATTAACGCATTATTGCGGTCTTGTCCCAGGACATGGCTCGCTGCAGCGCAAGCATGCCCCGGTCGAGGAGGAAGCCGATCAGGCCGATCACCAGCACGGCGACCATGATCCGGGCCAGTGAGTCGGACGAGCCGTTCTGGAACTCGTCCCAGACGAACTTTCCGAGGCCAGGGCTCTGAGCCAGCATTTCGGCGGCGATCAGCACCATCCAGGCGATACCCAGCGACAGGCGCAGGCCGGTGAAGATCATCGGGATGGAGGAGGGCAGGACGATCTTGACCACGTGGGTCAGCCAACCCAGGCGCAGCACCTGGGAGACGTTGAGCAGATCGCGGCTGACGGTGTTCACGCCCACGGTGGTGTTGATCATCGTCGGCCAGAGAGAACACAGGACGACGGTGATCATCGAGGTCAGGAAAGACTTGTCGAACATGGGATCATCGGTGACGTAGACCGCGCTGACGACGATGGTGACCAGCGGCAGCCACGCCAGTGGCGAGACCGGCTTGAAGATCTGCACCAGCGGGTTGAACGCCGCGTACAGGTTGCGGCTCAGGCCGGTGATGATGCCCAGCGGGATGGCGATGATCGAGGCGATTAAGAAACCCGAGAGCACGGTGATCAGGCTGGTGATGACCTGGTCGAAGAATGTCGCCTTGCCGGTGTAGTCGTGAATCCGCGGCTCGTACCCTGGATCGTTGGCCAGCCGCTCGGCGATCCGGTCGTCCTGGCGTTCATAGAAGGCCTCGGCCTTTTCGCGCTCGGCGACGTGCTCCACGTAGAGCGCCTCGGCCTGGTTCCAGACTTGCGCCGGGCCGGGGAACTGGCCGAGCGAGGTGTCGATCTTCCCGGCCACGCCGGACCAGAGCATCAGGAAGACCATCAGGCCGATGACCGGCAGGCCGACCGTGCGGAACAAGACGTCGAGTTGGGCCCGGGGGCTCTCGCCCCGGGCCAGGTTCACGAACGGGGCGATGGCCCGTGGTGTCTTGAGTGACAGGTTGGTGTTCATGGTTTAACTCCGGATGTTCGGGCAGTCCAGGTCGGTCAGACCTGGTCCTCGCCCTTGAGACCGATGGGGAACTGTTTGAGGTACTCGTTCGGCTTGCGCCCGTCGTAGGTGACGCCGTCGATAAACTCACTCTGCGGCGGCTTGAAGCCGGTTTCGCTGTCGAAATCCGGGAAGTCGTCGGCGCTCATCGTTCCGTCGGCGATCAGCTCGCGCGCCGCCTGGGTGTAGATGTCCGGGCGGTAGACCTGCTTGGCGGTCTCCATGTACCAGTCGTCCGACTTGCGCTCGGCAATCTGGCCCCAGCGGCGCATCTGCGTGAGGTACCAGATGGCATCCGAGTAGTAGGGGTAGGTGGCGTTGTAACGGAAGAAGACGTTGAAGTCGGGGACCGGGCGCTCGTCGCCCTTCTCGTACTCGAAGGTGCCGGTCATGGAATTGGCGATCACCTTCTCATCGGCGCCGACATAGTTCGGCCGCGCCAGGATCTCGACCGCCTCGGGCCGGTTGGCGTTGTCGTCGGCATCCAGCCACTTGGCGGCCCGGATCAGCGCCTTGACCAGACGCACGGTGGTATTGGGATACGTCTCGGCGAACTCGCGCGTGATCCCGAACACCTTCTCCGGGTTGTTCTTCCAGATCTCGTAGTCCGTGATGACCGGCACGCCGATGCCCTTGAACACGGCCTGCTGGTTCCAGGGTTCACCGACGCAATAGCCGCTGATGGTGCCGGCCTCGAGGGTCGCGGGCATTTGCGGGGGCGGGGTGACCGAAAGCTGGGCATCGGCGTCGATGAGCCCGGAGGTGTCGCCGTTGCTCGGATCGTAGTAGCCCGGGTGAATCCCGCCGGCAGCCAGCCAATAGCGCAGCTCGTAATTGTGGGTGGAGACGGGAAACACCATGCCCATCTTGAACGGCTGACCCTCGGCATTACGCCGGTCGACCACCGGTTTGAGGTAGTCGGCCTTGATCGGGTGGACTGGTTTGCCATCGTCGCGCTTGGGCAGGTCGGGGAGCATTTCCTCCCAGACGTCGTTGGACAGCGTGATGCCGTTGCCATTGAGGTCCATGGAGAAGGGCGTGATGATCTCCGCTTCGGTGCCGTAACCGATGGTGGCGGCGAGCGGTTGCCCGGCAAGCATGTGTGCCCCGTCGAGTTGGCCGGTAATCACGCCGTCGAGCAGCACCTTCCAGTTGGCCTGGGCTTCAAGCGTGACGTACAACCCCTCGTCTTCGAAGTAACCCTTCTCGTAGGCGATGGCGAGTGGCGCCATGTCGGTCAGCTTGATGAAGCCGAAGGTCAGGGCCTCCTTCTCCGCGTAGCCGATTTCGGCCTGCGCCGGCAGGGCGGTCAGGGCGCTGCCGGCCAGTGCCGCACCGGCCAGGCTCATCGCGGTGCGCTGCAAAAAGCGGCGTCGTGACGGGGTTGTTTGGGTCATGAGATCTCTCCTATGGACGATTCGTGGGCATGAAATAAAAAAGGCGCTCACGCTCCGGCTTTGCCGGATTCGTGAGCGCCTTTGCTCGTTTTGATTGGTTGCTCCCGCCGCCGTTGGCGGGGCGTGCTTTACTTAATGCATGGGCTGTGCCATTTTTCTATAGTCTGATAAAACAACAGGTTGTTGGATTTAATCCCGATTGGCCGGTTGGCCGTTGCCCCATGACGCGGCAGCTGTTCGCCATCATGGTGCAACGATGGCCGGATTCAGCCCGGCGGGTCGAATGCTTGTCCGTTAAGGAAACGGTCGGCGCCCAACGTGAGCCCGCCGGGCGTTTCCTGCCAGTTTGTGGCGTGGATGCCCTCGCGTTTGCTGCGCTCGATGGGTAGGGGCTCGCCGAGATCCTGCATCAGTTCCCGGTACGGCCGATCATCGAACACTTGCGCGGCGAGTCGGGGGAGCAGGCCCTCTCCATCCGCCAGATCGCTGTCGAGTGGCAACTGCTCGAGCATCCACAGCGCCTGTGACCACCACGGATAGTTGGCCGAGTAGCGATGGAACACGTTGAAATCAGGCAGTTCGACGATCGGTTCGTCTCGCCCCATCTGGATTCGCCCGGTAAGCGACGGGGCGATCGCCGCCTCCGGGGCGTCGATCACGTGCGCTTCGGCGATCATCTGCGCCGCCTCGAGGCGGTGCTCGGGATCGTCCAGCCAGGCGCATGCCTCGTAGAGTGCGGCCATCAGCGCCTTGAGCGTCTGCGGGTGGGCCTTCGCCCAGGCGTGTGTCACGCCGAGGACCTTTTCCGGACTGTTGTTCCAGATCTCGTAGCCGGTGATCGCGATTCGCCCCTCGCCGCGCTGGACCGCGAGGGTATTCCAGGGTTCGCCCACGCAGAAACCGTCGATATGGCCATGGTGGAGGTTGGCGACCATCTGTGGTGGGGGAATCACCACGATGCGCACGTCGTGGTCGGGCTCGATGCCGTGATGCTTCAGCCACAGGCGGAGCTGCAGGGTATGCATGGAATAGGGGAAAACCGTGGCGAAGGTGCGCTTAGGTCGGCCCTCAACCTGTTCGCGGGCGATCAGGCGCTGGAGCGCGCGCCCCACATCACCGACGTCATTGCCGCCTGCCAGTTCCGCCAGTTCGCGATGGAGGGCGGTGGACAGGGTGATGGCGTTGCCGTTGAGATTCAGCACGAAGGGGGCGAGCATCGCTTTGGTGACCGAGCCGAGTCCGGCGGTGCAGGCCAGCGGCATGGGCGCGAGCATCTGGGCGCCGTCCAGTTCGCCGATGATCACCCGGTCTCGGATGTTGGCCCAGGAGACCTCGCGCTTGAGTTCGACATCAAGCCCCCACTTCTCGAATAGGCTTTTTTCGTGGGCGACGATCAGTGGGGCGCAGTCGGTCAGTGGAATAAAGCCCAGCGTGAGGCGTCTTTTCTCCGGTTGGTAAATCGTCTTGGTGTTCGTCGGGTCCATGCTGTGCTCTCTCAGATGCCGTCGTCGCCGACGAGATCGAATACCGCGATCACGTTGCGCGCCGTCTCGACCAGTTGCTGGTTGCGATTCATGGCCATCTTCCGCATGGCGTGGTAGGCCTGTGTCTCGTCGAAGCCGCGATGCTTCATCAACAGCCCCTTGGCCTTCTCGACCACCTTGCGGTCCTCGAGTTGGGTGCGGGTCTCGTCCAGTTCGTTGCGCAGGGCTTGGAATTCGCGGAATCGCGCGACGGCCACGTCGACGATCGGCCTGACGCGATCCACGCGCATGCCGTCGTAGATGTACGCGCTGACGCCCGCCTTGATCGCCTTAGCAATGCTTTCTTCGCTGTCCTCCTCGGAAAACAGCACGATGGGCCGCGGATTGTCGCGCGAGACCACCGACATGTTCTCAAGCGCATCGCGATCGGGTGACTCGATGTCGATGATCACGACGTCTGGCTGGTGAGCTTCGACTTCCTGCGAGAGTCGTTCAACGCTGGCCAGTCGGGCGACGACCTCGTGCCCGGCATCCTGGAGGGATTGTTCGACGATCGCGGCACGGCCACGATCCTGATCGATGAGCATCACGCGCATGGCTCGGTGGCACTTCCTGGTATTCCGGGGGAGGGTGTTGCCGGTCATGGGCGCCCGTAAATCGGTGGGCGGTGACGGTCGTTACCGCACTGATTGCAACTCCCATGCCACTACCGCGAGCGGCGAGGCGGCACGGATGCGCGGCACCGGTGCATCAGTGGGTCGCTGTCTGCCGGTGCAATCCGCGGCACGAATGCACTGTGCTGATGCATATCCGGGGGCGTCTCCCAACCACTGTATGGAGCTAGCGGTGCCAGAAGCCCAGATGGGTGATGTCGGTCATGACATGCGTGGCGACGGACGCGCAGCCGAAGCCCGCCGCGCGGCGCCCGTCGGTCAGGGCCAGCTTGCCGATGGGCAGAGGGTCGGGACGTCGTTGATGAATGAGCCGAACTGGGTGGCGGGCACGTGCCAGACTTTTGCACGGCGATGGCCGTGCCGCCTTCCTGGGGGGCACCCATGGGTGGTGCGGTAGGGCGTATAAGTCTTACTCGTGATCGAGAGAGTGTCAGCAAAACCGCGGACGGTCCGTGATTTCCTTACCCGTGCGCGGAGATGGGTGTTCGCTTCAGGGGAGCGAGGGCCGCTATGTGCTCAGGTGACAGACCGCAACAGCCACCGAGCACCTGCGCACCTTCTTCAATCCACGCCTCGGCATACCGGCGCAGATCGGGTGGCTCGATCACGTCCTCGAACTGCCAATGAGGGGATTTGAAATATCCGGAGTCCGGGTACGCCATGAGGGGGCCGTCGAAGGTGCGCCGTAGGATCTCGAGGGCATCGGAGACCGCGTTCGCGGGTGTGTGCATGATGCCCGCCACGTCGACCGGCCAATCGTCCAGGACCGAGAGGATTTGCTCGAAGGGAACATCGTCGTCGGGCCCGAACCCGAGAACCTGCCCGTTCTCGTCGTGCCTGGCCGAGAACCCGGCCCAGACTGGCAGGCCCGTCTGGGCCGCGGCCTCGAAGACCAGTAGCATTCGGTGGGGGTCGTACATCATTTCCAGGAGGAGCAGGTCGCAGCCCTCGTCGCGGAGTAGCAGGGCCTGTTCGCGCAGCGCCAGGGCCATCTCGTCGAGGCCGATGGCCGCGTTCGTGTCCGGCTGGGCGGATGCTGCGGCGATCGGCCCCCGGTGAGACAACGACCCGGCGACCATGACATCCGGCCGGTGGCCGCGCTCCCTTGCCCGCAGTGCGGCGCGGACTGATGCCCGGTTGATCTCATCGAACTTGTCGCCAAGGCCGTCAAGTTCGAGAAGGGCGCGCGAGGTGGCGTACGTGTTCGCCGTGATGATGTCGGCGCCGGCAGCGATGTAGTCCCGGTGGACCTGTTCCAGGACCTCGCTGTGTTCGAGAGATGCCGGGCCACTCCATGCGCCAGCGCTCATGGGCACGCCGCGTTTTTCAAGCTCGGTGCCGGTTGCCCCGTCGAGTAGCCTGATTTCGCCTTTTCGCAGCGCGGTATACGTCATTGCCATGCCATCCCGGGTCGATTCTTGTCTCCCTGCGATTGTGGCAGACAACGTCGTTCATGAATCGCAGTTGGGTCGTGTCATTGGTGCGGGCGTGACGGTTGCCGGTGGCTTGCTGTTGGCCCTGTGAAGTCGAGCGGATTGATCACGCGATACTGAGTGGGCAACGATTTTCGTTTCGTTGTCGCAAGGCCAACGCGGATCCTGCCCCCTTTCGTCGGTCCAGGCATCGCGGCACAAGGCGGCGGAGCCCGCGGGCAAGGCGTTTTTCCCTGCGGTTGTGCGACGCGGAATCCCACCTGACTTTCTCTTCGGCTGTTGTTCCGGACGTTGGCAAAAGCCTGGGCAAGGGTCTGGCCAGGACATGGCTAGGACCTGGCGTTGCCGGTGTGTGCCAGCGCGAAGCAAGGCGGGGGAGGCTTCATTCCAACGACAAGACCCCTTTCTCGCCACCCAGGTGAGGGCTGAGCGGCGGGCCGTGCCACCGGCGTGGGCGCTGGGTGCCTAACTTGGTGTCGAACTTGCTGAGTCGTGGGGGAAACGGCTTCCCAGCACCGGGAGCCCGTATTTCTCCATGGATATCCCCCCATGTGGTGCATTGCCGTCACCGGCGTGCGCGTCATTGGGGCAGAAAGGGGCGCCCCGCATGCAGTTGTCGGATATCGACGTCGTCTGGGTCTTGGTGAGCGCCACGCTGGTGCTGTTGATGCAGGCGGGGTTTCTCGCCCTGGAAACCGGCGTGACGCGGCGCAAGAACGCGATCAACGTGGCGATGAAGAACGCCGCGGATCTCATGCTCACCTTGCTGGCATTCTGGGCGGTGGGATTCGGTCTGATGTTCGGGCCGAGCGTGATGGGCCTGATCGGGGGCGGTGGTTGGTCGCCGAACCTCGCGGATCTGGCCGTCGAGGAGGCGGTCTTCTTCCTCTTTCAGGCGATGTTCGCCGCGACCGCCGCAACGATCGTCTCCGGGGCCGTCTCCGAGCGGATGTCGTATGTCAGCTACGGGCTGGTCACCCTGGTCGTGGTGCTATTGCTTTACCCCCTTGCCGGTCACTGGGCCTGGGGCGGGGTATTCGCCACGGGCGACGGTTGGCTGGCCGCGCTCGGCTTCGTCGATTTTGCCGGCTCGACCGTGGTGCACAGTGTCGGCGGTTGGGTTGCCCTCGCGGCGGTCCTGATCATCGGCCCACGCATCGGTCGTTTCACCGACGAGGGCGCGCAACGCATTCCCGCCAGCAACCTGCCACTGGCCTTGCTGGGCGGGCTGTTCTTCCTGATCGGCTGGATCGGCTTTAACGGCGGCAGTGAATTGGGCCTGACCGAGCGCGTGCCGGCAATCATCGGCAATACCCTTCTGGCCGCCGCGGCGGGGGCGGTGACCGCCCACTTCCTTGGCCTGCGTATCCAGGGTGGCTACGTCGACAACCTGTTGCTGCCCTTGAACGGTTTGCTGGCGGGGCTGGTCGCGATCACCGCCGGGGCGCACGCGGTCTCCACCGGGATCGCCGTGCTGATCGGGGCGATCGGCGCGGCCGTGATGCTGGTGGTCGATTTATGGATGATCCGCCGTCGGCTGGACGACAGCATCGGTGCCGTGCCGGTCCATCTGGCGGCCGGCATCTGGGGCACCCTGGCCGTGGGCCTGTTCGGTCAACTCGAGCAATTGGGTACCGGGCTGGGGCGCCTCGAGCAGATCGGGGTGCAGCTGCTCGGCATTGTCGCCATCGGCGCGACCACTTTCGTCCTCGCCTGGCTGATCCTGCGTGGCATCGACCGGTGGCGCCCATTGCGCGTGAGTGCGGAGGACGAGATGGTCGGTCTGAACGTCAGTGAGCACGGCGCACGGACGGATCTGCTCGATCTGCTCGATGCGATGGAGCGCCAGGCCAATGACACGGATCTGTCCCAGCGTGTGCCGGTCGAGCCGTTCACCGAAGTCGGGCTGATCGCCCGTCGTTACAACGCGGTGATGGTGGCGCTGGAGAAGGCGGTGAACCGCACCCGGACGATGTTCCGTGACATGAGTGAGGGCATTGTCACCTTCGACACGGCCGGCCGCGTGATCAGCATCAACCCCGGTGCGGAAAAACTGCTGGCCGTCCCGGAAGAGGGCGTTAGCGGTCGACCGCTGGATGAATTGTTCAGGCCGTTGCTGGGCGAGCGTCTCGCGCGCGGCATCAACGAACGGCTGCGCTCGGGTTCGATCCAGGAACTGGTCGGCCGGATCGGCACGCAGGAACGCACCCTCGAACTGCAGGCCTCTCCCAGCGACGAGGCAGGGCAGGCGTTCTACACCGCCGTGTTGCGGGATGTCACCGAACGTCGTCAGGTGCAGAACCAGCTCGACCGCCAACGGGAACTGGCGCAGGTGACGCTCGAATCGATCGTGGATGCGGTGATCGCCACCGACGAGACGGGGCGGGTGCGTTTCATCAATGCCAACGCCGGCAATCTGAGCCGTTGGCCGGTCGCGCAAGCGCAGGGCCACTCGTTGTGTGAAATCTTCCGTTTCGAGCAGTCCGCGGGCCGGCGGGACTGTGACGCGATGATCGCCTCCTTGTTGCGCGAGAAACGGGTGCTCAATGGCACGACAACGTGGAACCTGAGCAATGCAGCCGGCGAAACGCGGGTGGTGCAATACACCGCGGCACCCATCTTCGAGCGGGAGGGTGGGATAGCCGGCGGGATCGTGGTCCTGCACGACGTCACCGAAGCCCGCGCCATGGAGCGCCAGCTGTCGCACCAGGCGACTCACGATGCACTCACCGGTCTGTTGAACCGGCGCGAGTTCGAGACGCGGCTGGGAGAGGCGCTGGCCGAGACAGGTAATCAGGGTCGACGACACGTGCTCTGCTACATCGACCTGGATCAGTTCAAGATCGTCAACGACACCTGTGGGCACCTTGCCGGGGACGAGTTGTTACGCCAGATCACCCGGGTGATTGGCGATTGCCTGCGCGAATCGGACACCTTTGCCCGGCTCGGGGGTGACGAGTTCGGCGCGATCTTGAAAGACTGCCCGATGAGTGTCGGTCAGGAGTTGGCGGAAGCGATTCGCGAGCAGGTGCATCGTTTTCGCTTCCCGTGGAAGGGCCGCCATTTCGCCGTGGGCAGCAGTATTGGATTGGTGGCGCTGGAATCCGGCTGCGGTGACCTGGCCGAGGTGCTGGGACAGGCGGATACCGCCTGCTATGCCGCCAAGGATCGCGGTCGTAATTGCGTGCACGTGTTCGAGCCGGACGACCGGGAACTGGCCGAGCGCAAGGGGCAGATGCAGTGGGCGTCGCGCATTCGCAGCGCGCTGGACGGCGACCGGCTGAGACTCTATTACCAGCCGATCGTGCCCACGGTGACCCCGACCGCGAAGGCCGCTCACCACGAGATTCTGGTGCGCCTGCTCGACGACGAGGACAACCTGGTCCCGCCCAGTGCCTTCATTCCTGCCGCGGAACGCTACGGATTGATGCTGGAAGTGGATCGGTGGGTGGTGCGCAATACCCTTGCCTGGATGGGTGACCGACATCGGGCCGACCCGGGTAACCCCATTGTCTGCGCAATCAACCTCTGCGGTGCCAGCCTGGGGGATGCCGGCCTGCTCGCCGAGATTCAGGTATTGCTCAATCGGCACCAGGTGCCCGGCGAGACGGTCTGTTTCGAGATTACCGAGACCAGCGCGATCGGCAATCTGCAGGCCGCCCGGCATTTTATCGACAGGCTCACGGGAGTCGGCTGCCGCTTTTCGCTGGATGACTTCGGCTCCGGCCTGTCGTCGTTCGGTTACCTGCGCAATTTGCCGGTCCACTTCGTCAAGATCGACGGCACCTTCATCCGCGAGATTGCAAACAACCCCACCGACGAGGCCATGGTCCGATCCATCCACTCCATCGCCCGCACCATGGGTCTGCAGACCATCGCCGAATTTGTCGAAAACGCCCAAGCCGTCGAACGGCTCGACGCGATTGGTATCGACTTCGTGCAGGGCTACCACATCGGCCGCCCCCGTCCGCTGGAGCAGCTTGACTGCGTGAAATGCATGCCGCGATGAGCCTTCTGACGGTTCACGGGTTGAGCGAAGTGCCCGGCTGAAATTCAATCCACCTCAGTGGCCGGTTCTTGGTGCGGGATCGCGGTGCAGCTGGAATGATCGTGTTGACACCATCGAAGGCGACGGCGTCAGCAATCAAGGCGACAGTCTTGGGTAACCCGGCGAAAAAGCTGGTGGTCGCGCCGTCTCCTAGCGCCGTTCGGCCAGGTGGCTACGCCACGAGCCAAGCTCGGTGATATCGGTTGCACCCTGCGTGGCGATGGGTTCGGCAATGAACCCCGGCACCTCGCTCCCGTCGGCGAGCGTGAGCTTGCCGATGCCGAGCGGCGCGGGGATGCCGGCGACGAACGAGCCGAATTCGCTGGCGGGCACGTCCCACACCTCCACGTCGATCGCCGCGCCGCCCTCCGTGACGCGCACCAGCCCGGGGCGCTCGGGCGGGCCGCCGGGCAGGGCGTAGAAGCGATACTCGGGGGCCGTGCGGGTGGTCTGGGCCAGCCGGCCGCGGCGCTGGGTCAGTTGCCAGTTGAGCGGCAGCCCGCTCAGGTGCGCGCCGCAGACCGCCACCGGGATGACGTGCTCGCCGCCGGCGTCGAGCGTCTCCTCGGGCAGCGGCTGGTCGGTGGCGCCGAGCCGGTCGACGCTGGCCCGCTGCAGCCGGTCGCCGAGTGCGAGCAGGTCGCGGTCGGTGAACGCCGGGGCGAACAGGGTGACGCCGAACGGCAGCCCGTCATCGCGGAATCCCGCCGGCACGGCGAGCGCGGCGAAGTCGAGCAGGTTCATGAAGTTGGTGTAGTAGCCCAGGTCGCTGTTCTTCTGCACCGGGTCGGCCTCGACCTCGTCGATGCGGTAGTGGCGCCCGGCGGTGGGCGTGACGACCAGATCCACGTCGGCCCAGACCGTTTCGGTCTGCCGCCGCAACTCGGCCAGCCGGTACTGCGCCTTGAAGGCCTCGGCGGCCCGGGGCGTGGCGCCGCCGGCGATGATCTGCCGGGTGACCGGGTGCAGGCTGTCGGCGGACTGCTCGATGAATGGCTCGATCGCGGCATAGCGCTCGGCCACCCACGGCCCCTCGTAGAGCAGGCGCGCGGCCTCGAGAAACGGGCCGAAGTCGATCTCCACGGCGGTGCCGCCCAGCGCGGCGAGGCGATCGATGGTGGTATCGAAGCGCCCCGGGTTCTCCGCATCGCCGAAGAAGGCCAACTGCTCGCGGCGGGGCACGCCAAAGCGAAAACCTGTCGCCGGGATCGCGGCGTGGCCGAACTCGGGCACCCGGTCGGGGCGGGCAAAGGCATCATCGCTATCGAAGACCGCGGCCACATCGAGCACCCGCTGGGCGTCCGGCCCGGTCAGGGCGAAGATCGAGACGGTATCGAGCGTGCGGCAGGCCGGGACCACGCCACCGGCGCTCAACAGCCCGCGGGTGGGCTTGACGCCGACGAGGTTGTTGAACATCGCCGGCACCCGGCCCGAGCCGGCGGTGTCGGTGCCCAGCGAGAAGGCCACCTGGCCGAGTGCGACGGCGACCGCCGAACCCGAGCTTGACCCGCCGGAGAGGTAATCCGGATCGAAGGCGTTGTGACAGGCGCCGTAGGGCGAGCGGGTGCCGACCAGGCCGGTGGCGAACTGGTCGAGGTTGGTCTTGCCCACCGGCACCGCCCCCGCCTCGATCAGGCGCTGGACCACGAACGCCGAACGCTCGGGCGTGTAGGCGTAGTCCGGGCAGGCGGCCGTGGTGGGCACGCCGGCGAGATCGATGTTGTCCTTGATCGCGAACGGCACCCCGTAGAGCGGCAGGTCGGCCGGATCGGCGGCCTCGAGGCGCTCGAGGTAGGGCTCGAGCTGCGCCTCGTCGAGCATGGTGATCCAGACGCGGTGTTCGTCGCCGGCACGGATGGTCTGCATCGTGGCACGCAGGTGGTCGCGCACACGCAATTGGCCGGTTCGGTACGCGGCGAGCAGGTCGGTGATGGTCGTGGCTGTCATGGTCGTTCCTGGCAAGGCCGTACTGGGCATGGGCGGGTCACTCGGCGTGGTCGAGCACGATCAGGGTCTGTCCGGGCTTGACCTGGTCGTCTTCCTTGCACAGCACGCGGGCCACCGTGCCGGCGACCTCGCTGTCGACGTGGATTTCCATCTTCATCGACTCGAGCACCAACAAGGTCTGGCCGGGTTCGATCCGGTCGCCGACGTTGACCTCGAGCTTCCAGACCACGCCGTGGACGTGCTCGGAGATGGCGGTCTGGCCATCGCCGATCTCGATGGTGTCGATGCCGGTGTCGACCGGCTCGGACTCGGATTCGTAGTTGGCCTGACCGGTGGCGATCCAGTGCTGCCGCTCGGCCTCGAAGGCGGCCTGCTGGCGGTCCTTGAAGGTGCGGATCTCCGCGGCGTGCTCTTCGAGAAAGCGGTTGTAGCGCCCCAGCGAGAAGGTGGTCTCCTCGATCTCCAGGCGCACGCCGCCGTGCGGGAAGGCATCGCGCATCCGCAGCAACTCCTCCTCGCTGACCTCGTAGTAGCGGATCTGGTCGAAAAAGCGCAGCAGCCACGGTTGTTGGAATTCGGGCGTGCGCTTGTAGCGGTTCCAGATCGGCAGCGTGCGGCCGACGAACTGGTAGCCACCCGGGCCCTCCATACCGTAGATGCACATGTACGAGCCCCCGATGCCCACCGCGTTCTCCGGCGTCCAGGTGCGCGCCGGGTTGTACTTGGTGGTTACCAGGCGGTGGCGCGGATCGACCGGGGTTGCCAGCGGTGCCGAGAGGTAGACGTCGCCCAGGCCCATGACCAGGTACGAGGCGTCATAGACGATCCGCTTGACCTCCGCCTCGCTGTCCAGCCCGTTGATCCGGCGGATGAACTCGATGTTGCGTGGGCACCAGGGCGCGTCCTTGCGCACCGATTGCATGTACTTCTCGGTGGCCAGTTGCGTCTGGCTGTCATCCCAGGCCAGCGGCAGATGGATGATCCGCGAGGGCAGCTCGGTGTCCTCGAGGCTCTTGAGCTCGTTTTCCGCCTGATCGAGGATCGCCAGCAGGCGCTCGGTGGGCAGCCGGGCCGGCTCGTAGTGGAGCTGCAGGCTGCGCACCCCCGGCGTCATCTCGACGATGCCGTCGATGCCTTGCTCGTTGAGCCACTCCAGCAGGGCCTGGACGCGAAACCGCAGCGAAAGGTCGAGCACGATCGGGCCGTACTCGACCAGCAGGTACTTGTCGCCGGCGGGGCGGTAGGTCACGCCCACCGGGTGCTCGCCGTCCTCTGCGCGGCGCTCGCGGATTATGGGGGTGGTGATCTCGGCGCGCTCGGCCTCGCGTTCGGCCGGTTCGAGCCGGTCGATCGCCTGATCCTGCTCGCGCTCGAGGCGGTTGGCCTCGGCCAGCGTGGTGGGCACGAAGCGGATGGTGTCGCCGGGCTTTAACTGGCCGAGCTTCCACAGGTCGGCGGTGACGATGGTCGCCGGGCAGACGAACCCGCCCAGGCTGGGGCCGTCCGGGCCCAGGATCACCGGCATGTCGCCGGTAAAATCGATGGTGCCGACGGCGTAGGCGTTGTCGTGGATGTTCGACGGGTGCAGGCCCGCCTCGCCGCCGTCCTCGCGGGCCCACTCGGGCTTGGGCCCGATCAGGCGCACGCCGGTGCGGCTGGAGTTGTAGTGCACCTCCCAGTCGGTGCCGAAGAACATCTCGATGTCATCGGAGGTGAAGAAGTCCGGCGCGCCGTGGGGGCCGTAGATGGTGCGGATGTCCCAGGCATTGTCGTAGTCGGGGATCGACGCGGCGGGCATGGCTTCGGGCTTGCCGGCAGTCTGCTGGCCGACATGCAGCACGTCGCCCGGCCAGAGCACGCGCCCGCCGTGGCCGCCCATCTGGCCGAGGGTGAAGGTCGAGCGGCTGCCCATGTGCAGGGGGGCGTCCAGCCCGCCGCGCAAGGCGAGATAGGCGCGTGCGCCCGTTCCTTCGACCGCGCCGACCTTGAGCATCTGGCCGCGTCGGACGCTCACCGGCTCCCAGAACGCCACGGGTTCGTCGTCGAGCGTGGTCGCCATGGTGGCGCCGGTCAGGGCGATGGTCGCATCGACGTTGAACTTGAGCGTCGGGCCGTTGACCGTTACCTCCAGGCCAGCGGCCTCCTCGGGGTTGCCGACCAGGCGGTTGGCCTGGCGGAAGGCGAGCCTGTCCATCGGGCCGGAGGGCGGCACGCCGATGTCCCAGTAGCCGACGCGGCCGGGGTAGTCCTGAATGGTGGTCTGCGTGCCGGGGCTGAGCACCTCGACGGTCGGTGCGAGGTACTCGATCCCAGCCAGGTGCGCGGTGGTGTAGTGCCCGGCCTCGAAGCCGGGATCGGTGGCCACCTGGCGCAGGTAGAGCCGGTTGGTCTCCAGTCCGTGGATGGCGGTCTGGTCGAGCGCCTCGCGCAATCGGCGAAGGGCGTCCTCCCGGTTGGGGGCTCGGACGATCAGCTTGGCGAGCATCGGGTCGTAGAAGGGCGAGATCTCCGTGCCGCTTTCCACCCAGGTCTCGATGCGGGTATCCGCGGGCCAGCGCACATCGGTGAGCAGGCCGGTGGAGGGCTGGAAGTTCTTGCCGGGGTCTTCGGCGTACAGGCGGACCTGGATCGAGTGGCCCTCGATGCCCGCCGGGCGCAGGGTCTCGAGGTCCGGCAGGTCGCCGGCGGCGCCGCGTACCATCCACTCGACCAGGTCCACGCCGGTGACCTCCTCGGTCACGCCGTGCTCCACCTGCAGGCGGGTGTTGACCTCGAGGAAGTAGAAGCGCCCGGTGTCGTCGTCGAGGATGTACTCCACCGTACCGGCCGAGCGGTAGTTCACGCCG
>JAGXGL010000009.1 GCA_024636755.1 Guyparkeria sp.
GCGGGAATAGCTCAGCTGGTAGAGCACAACCTTGCCAAGGTTGGGGTCGCCGGTTCGAATCCGGTTTCCCGCTCCATCGGGTGGTTAGCTCAGTTGGTAGAGCGGAGCCCTTACAAGGCTTAGGTCGGGAGTTCGAGCCTCTCACCACCCACCATCATCTCTATAAGCAGCGGTAGTTCAGTTGGTTAGAATACCGGCCTGTCACGCCGGGGGTCGCGGGTTCGAGTCCCGTCCGCTGCGCCACATCCCGAAAGGCCCGCCTTCCATGGCGGGCCTTTCTTCGTTTGCGCCCCGAACGATGATCGCCCGGGGCGTTTTCCTTGTTGCTGCCGTGAGTCAGTGGCGGTTACCGACGCTGGCCGCGAAGGGGTTGCAGCCATTGCCAGGCCTGGCCCTGGGCGCGTCGTAGTGGTGTGCTTTCACCGCTGAGTCGTCGCAGCCCGTTCTGCAGATCCTCAGGTCGCCACGCCTCCCGCCGGTAGGTCATCACGGTGTTCAGGCGGTCGGGCACGTGGGCGACCAGGGCGTCCGGGTGGAAGTGCGCCGAGAGCTGGCGGTGGGCCGCCACCACCGCCGGTACGTGGTTGCGCCACAGGTTGAGACAGATCATGCCGGTGGGGCTCATGGTCTCGGCGAGGCGCGCGACCGTTTCATTCGGCAGGTGGATCATGCCGTCCCGGTCGAACAGGTCGATCAGGACCAGGTCCAGTGCCGCCGGTGGCTCCCAGTCAGGCGCGCTGAGATCGGCGAACTGCAGTTTTAACCGAGGGTGATCGAGGTCGAGTCCGAAATGGCGCGCCGCAACGGGCCCGAGGGCGGGGCGCAGATCGACGGCGTGGATGCTAGACTCGGTATGTTCGAGAAGAAACTTCGCCAGAACGCCGCCGCCAAACCCCAATAGCCCGATTCGGGCGGGGCGCGGGTGCAGTGCGACGGGTAGCATCATGGCCCGGTAATAGGCGAAGCAGAGCTGCTCCGGCTGCTCCGGTCGCCAGGCCGACTGCGCGGTCTGGTTGCCGAAATGCAGTTCGACCTCGCCGCCCTGTTCGGTCACCTCGATGGGGCCATGCTCGTCGATCAGTCGTTCGAGTATCTTGGCCTTCATGCAATGACCCCGGGGTTCGATGCGGGATGAACTCGGCAAGATGCCGCTGATCTCTCGGTGACCCGGGGCGGCCCTACGCGCTTGGAAAACAGGTATTTCGAGGTAACGATAATGTGGATCTCCCTTTCAGCGGGGCGGACGACTGGTCTGAGCGTGCCCGCCATTATCGGTGGGTGGGTTCGTGAACGAATCACCCAGCCGGTCACCCGACACATGGCCCGAGTGGCCCGTGTGGCTGCTGTCACCGTCGGCACGACGCTGTTGCTGTCCGCCAATCTGGTTTCCGCCGCGGGCTTCGAGGTGGGCGAGAAGGTGTTCGTGCCCATGTTCGAACCCAACCCCGAACTCGACGGCTACGCCGAGGGCTTCGTCGAACAGGTGCATGATGACGGCACCCTGACCCTGCGAATCAACAAGGTCCAGACCGGCAAGGGCAAGACGCTGAGCGGTACCTGCCACCCGTCGGGCGGCACGGCCCTGTCCGGCGCCAAAATTGTCTCCGACGACCCGGAGGACCTGGTGGTCGAGCAGCGCCTGCCGGTCGATGAGGTGATGACCTACCGGCGCGGCAGTCAGCTATACCTCAAGCGCGAGAATTTGAGTATCGCCTACCTCAAGTATCTCGGCAGCGGCATGGGCATGACGCCGGATCGTTTCGACGTGGCCATCCGTCGTGCCGAGGAGGTTGGGCTGCCGGGCATGGTGGCCGCCATGGGGATCGGCAAGATGCAGATGGAGTCGACGCAGGGTCGCGGGTTCCCGGTGCCGGCCTCTCGCGCCCTGCAGAAGGCCGCCCCGATGCTCGATGCGGTCGCCGCAAAGCTCGAGGCGCATCCCGAGTCGGTCGAGGCGGCCGCGCGCATGCTGGGCGGCACCACGCCCGAGCACCGGGACGATCCGCTGGCGGCGGTTGTCGTGCGGCTGCACGAGCTCCTCGACGAGCAGCTGGGCGAGCTTGCCCAGCAGAGCAGCGATCCACGCGAGGTCTCCGGGTACAGTGCCGATGAGCTGTTGGCCATCTACACCGGCTGGTTCCGCGTGATCACGGCCAATGACACCCGATCGTTCCAGAACGCCGATGTCGGCTACTACCGCGAGCGCGCGGCCAAGGCGCTGGACAATGGCGAGTGGCCGGCCCTGAAGTAAGCGCGCCGCACGTCGAGTCACCAAAAACGCCCGGACCGTGCTTGGTCCGGGCGTTCTCATTGGGCCCAACCTATTTCTGGTAGCGGGCCTTCCAGTCCTCGTAGGGCATGCCGTAGACGTGTTCGCGCGCCTCGGCCTCCGCCAGGTCGATACCCTGCTTCTCGGCCTCCTCGCGCAGCCAGCGAGACAGGCAGTTGCGGCAAAAGCCGGCGAGATTCATCAGGTCGATGTTCTGCACGTCAGTGCGGTCCTGCAGGTGCGCCACCAGTCGGCGGAAGGCGGCGGCCTCGAGCTGATCGCGGTTGCTGGAATCGATGGCCATGTGAGGTTCCCTCGCGTAATGAATTTATTCACTTGGGGCTGACTCACTTGGGGGAGTCAGTCGGGGCCGGATCAGCTGTCCGGGGTTCGCGTGTCGTAGGTGACGGCATGCAATTCGCCCGACTCAAGTGACGGCTTGAGGATGCGATTGAGGAGTTGGTGCTGCTGCAGCAGGGATTTGCCGACAAAGGCGCTGCTGGTCACGGCGATGCGGAAATTGCAGCCTTCGCCGTCCGGGCGTACGCGGGCGTCGGGTAGTTCGGCCTGGATCAGCTTGATGATCTCGTTATCGGTCATCTGCGGAAGGTCCTCCGGGTCGTGGTTCAGTCGGGTGCCTGCAGGATGGGGGCGAGCAGCGCGTCGCGCCAGCCCTGCGTGAGCCTTGATGGCCGATCCGGATTGGCCAGCTGTTGTCTGAGTTCGGCGCTGGTGGCCAGCCGCGAGGGGCTGATGGCGTGCTCCTCGGCGAGGGCGGCCAGCTGCGCCTGGCGGGATTTTACCAGTTCGCGCTGGGCTGGTGGCAGCGCCGGCGGGCGTGGCAGGTGCGGCCATTGGTTGGGGGCGCCGGCCAGTGCGGTGGCGATCGCCTGGCCGAGTGCATCCTGGGCGGCGGTATCGCGACCCAGCGGGGAACGGGTCCGAGCGATCTGGTCGCTGATGGTTTTCGCATCCGGCGGGGCGTCGGCCTTGGCTGCCTGTCGGGCGATGGCGTGGGCCAGGTCCAGCATCGCCTGATCGCCCCATACCCAGCGGCGAGGTCGGTCCTGTTTGCGTGCCAGTCGTTCGCGCCAGCCCGCAAGGACCTGCAGTACCGCCAATCCGGCGCGGTTGAGGGCCTGGACGCCCCGGATCTTTTGCCAGCGCTGGTCGTCGGGCGGGGTGAAGCGGGTCGGATCACACTGCCGGGTCGTCTCCTCGGCCATCCAGTCGAGGCGCCCGGCCTCGCGCAGGCGTTGTTCGAGTATCGGGAAGAGGGCGTGGAGCTGGGCGACATCCTGCACGGCGTAGTTCAGCTGCGTGTCGCTCAACGGGCGGGCGAGCCAGTCACTGCGCGTCTCGCCCTTGTCCAGGCGGATGCCGAGCAGCGCTTCGGTAAGTGCCGCGTAACTCAGCTGGCCGCCGATGCCGAGCAGTTCGGCGGCGATCTGGGTATCGAATACTTGGGGAGGCAGTCGCCCGGCGGCCGTGAGGATGAGGTCGAGGTCCTGGTCGCCGGCATGCAGAACCACCGGCGTGTCACTCGAGACGAGCGCCTGCCAGAACGGGGTGAGATCTAGCCCGGCGATCGGGTCGACCAGCCAGACGGTGTCCGTGGTCGCGATCTGCAGCAGGGCAAGCTGGGGGAAGTAGGTGCGTTCGCGGACGAACTCGGTGTCCAACGGCAGGTAACTGGCCGCGCCCATGGCCTCGATCAGCGCGGCGAGCTCTTCGGGGCGGGTGACGAAACGAACCTGGGGGCGCTCGTGATTCATGCGCCCGTCGACGTGCTCTGGCGGCGGGATCGAGGGAGCCTTGGCACGCCGATTATTCGGCCGGCTCGACGATGTCCGCCGATTCGATCCGCACGGTCTCGCGGGGCACGTCCTGACGGAACGGGCCGGCCGCACCCGTCGGGATGGCCGCGATCGCCTCGACGTTGTCCAGCCCCTCGATCACCCGGCCGAACACGGCGTAGCCGGGCTTGCCGGCTTGACGATCGAGAAAGTCGTTGTCGGCGAGATTGATGAAGAACTGCGAGGTGGCCGAATGCGGGTCGTTGGTGCGCGCCATCGACAGCGTGCCACGGCGGTTCTTCAGGCCGTTGCCGGCCTCGTTCTCGATCGGGTCGCGTACGGCCTTGCGCTCGAACTCGGCGGTGAAGCCACCAACCTGAACGACGAAACCCGGGATCACCCGATGGAAGATCGTGCCTTCGTAGAAGCCGTCACGGACATAGGTGAGGAAGTTGTCGACCGTGGCGGGGGCCTTCTCGTCGAACAGCTCGACCAGGATGGGGCCGTGACTGGTATTCAGCCGCACCTGGGTGTCGGCGGCCACCGGCGAGGCCGCAAAGGCGAGCATGGCGGCCAAGGCAATCGCCGCGAATCGGCGGCCCGCATCAATCATCGCGCTGGACGCGTTCAAGGCGCTCGTGGCGTTCCTGGGCCTCGATCGTCAGGGTGGCGATCGGACGGGCCTCCAGGCGCTTGAGGCCGATCTCGTCACCGGTCTCCTCGCAAAAGCCGTAATCGCCGTCGTTGATGCGCTTGAGCGCCTTGTCGATCTTGTTGATCAGCTTGCGGTAGCGGTCGCGGGTGCGCAGCTCCAGCGCGGCGTCGGATTCCAGCGTGGCGCGGTCGTTGATATCCGGCTCCTGCCAGTTCTCCTCACGCAAGTGGTTGATGGTCGAGTCCGAATCGGTCATCAGCTGGTCGCGCCAGGTCATGAGCTTCTGCCGGAAGTATTCCAGCTGCATCGGGTTCATGTATTCCTCGTCTTCCGAGGGTTTGTAACCTTTCGGGAGTTCAACTGCCATGTTTATCCACCACCTCTGCCCGAGCAGACGCCAAAATTGAATGTGAAAGCGCCGAATGACGACTCGCGGAACGGGCCCGATTGGGGCCGCCCGGGATGTTGTGCGATCACGCGGATCGCGCCCGGGCCGCTGCCTGCCTCGTCCTCCGGTCCATGGCCGAGAACGGGCGACGGGCAAGTATAGGTGTGGTTTCCGGTGAGCGCAACGCCCGCAGAAAGGGGTTGTCGGTGGCCAATCAAGGGCTTGTTGCTTCGTCGCGCAGGCGCCGGTCACTGGTGAACACCCAGGTGCGCGTGATTACCAGTCGGTCGTACCCGGCGGCCAGATCCTCGGGGAACGCCGGGTAGGGGGCGGCGGCCTGCAGGAGGTTGCGCGCAGCGCTGTCGAGGATCGGGTGGCCCGAGGACTGGCGAATGGCGAGGTTGAGCACATGGCCCCGCTTGCCGATGGTTACCTCGAGTATCACCTGGCCCGAGAGGTTCTGCTGAACCAGGGCATCGGGGTAATGCCGGTTGCCGTAGGCCTCCACCTGGCGCTTCCAGCGAGCGAGATAGCGCCCGGCCGGCCCGCCCTGGGTGCGGCTGGTGGCGTACCCGGTGCGCAGGGCGGCGTTGACCTGTTCGTAGAGTTGGTCGATCTGGTCCTGGGTGGACACGTGTCGCGGCGTGTCGCTTGCCGCCTGGGCGCCTTCCTGCTGCGGGCCCTGACCGTCCTCCTTGAGGGTGTCGGTGGGACTGTCCGGCCCGCGCTGGCCGGCGAGCATCGGGTCGGCCGGTAATTCCCGCTCGAGCGCATCGGCTTCTCGACCGGCATCCAGGGTGCGTTCGGCCTGGGGGGCATCCAGGGTGATTTCGATGACGGGGCGCTTTTCTACTTCCGGGCGGGTGACTTCGAGCAGCAGCAGGCCGACGTGGGCGAGCACCGCCAGCCCGATGGCGATCGGCAACACCCGCGAGGAGCCCCGTGCGGGGCTCGCTGCCGCGTTGTCGGGGCGGTGCTGGTCTCGTGTCGTTCCCTTGGTCGGCATCCCTGCGTTTCCCGGGTCGTTTGGATTAGAACGAGTGCCAGTCGATCGAGCGCCCGGCGGGCGTCGTCGACATGGCCGACTGCATGCCGGCATCGCGCCATGGTCTGCCATTCTCGGTTACCAGCAGGATGCCGTCGAGTCCCACCTGTCCGGCAAAGCGCTTGGCCTCGCTGGGGGAGAGCAGCATCAGTGCGGTGGCGGCCCCGTCGGCGATGACGGGGTCGCGGCCCAGCACCGTGGTGCCGGTGTTGTGGCGCGCCGGGCGGGCGGTCAGCGGATCGATGATGTGACCGAAGCTCTTGCCCCGATAGCGCAGGCGACGCTCGTAGTCGCCCGAACTGCACAGGGCGCGCCGTCCGGACACGCGCACGCCGCCAAGCGCGTCGCGGCCTTGCGGGTCGCGGATGCCCAGTCGCCAGTCCCGCCCACCGGCATGGCCCAGGGTGTAGAGATCGCCGCCGGAGTCGAGCAGGCAGTTGGTGATCCCGACCGCCTCGATGGCGTCGAGCACCTGTTCGGCGGCGAATCCCTCGGCCAGGGCGTTGAAGTCGAATTGGACCCTCGGGTGGGAGGCGATCACACGGTCGCCTTCGATCCGCACGTCGTCGAGCGAGGGCGCATCGGCCAGCCAGGCGTCCAGCGCGGATTCGGCGGGTGGCGTGATCGGTGTGTCGCCGGCGTCCCGGTGAAAGCCCCACAGGCCAATCAGTCCGCCGATGCTGGGGTCGAACCGTCCGTCGCTGGCCTCGAACAGGGGGCGGGCAGCCCGGATCAGGGCACGAATATCGGGGCTGGAAACGGCCTCGCCGCGTTCGGCCAGCTGGCGGTTGAGGTGGGTCAGTTCGCTGTCGCGCCAGGGGTGCAGGCGACGATAGAGCGGCTCGACAATGTGCTCCGCGGCACGCACGGCGGCATTGATTTGCTCGGCGGGCGTGTCGGCGAAGCGCAGGGTCCAGATCTGGCCAAACACGCTGAAACCGGCCTCGCGGAAGGTCGGCTCACTCCCGCAGCCGGCCAGGGTGGTCAGGGTGGTCAGCGGCAGGCCGGCGAGCCCGCCCAGTAGCGCGCGCCGGCGCCGGTCGATCATCGCGTGAGGCGTTGGGCGAGGCGGTCGAGCATCCGCCCGGTGACGTCCTGCCCGGTGGCCGCGCTGATCTCGCGGGCGCAAGTGGGGCTGGTGACGTTGATCTCGGTCAGCCGGTCGCCGATCACGTCCAGGCCGACGAACCAGTATCCCCGTTCGGCCAACCACGGGCCGACGATCGCGGCGATTTCCCGGTCGCGCTCGCGCAACGGCACCACCTCGCCGCGACCGCCGGCGGCGAGGTTGGCGCGGAAGCTCTTCTCGGCCGGCACGCGCAACAGGGCGTGGTCGACCGGCTCGCCGTCGATCAGCAGCACGCGGCGGTCACCGGTGTGAATCTCGGGCAGGTAGCGCTGCGCCATCACCAACTCGGTCTGGTCGTGTGTCATCACCTCGAGGATCACCTGCGTGTTCACCTCGTCCTGGTGGATCTTGAATATCGAACTGCCGCCCATGGCATCCAGCGGCTTGACGACGATCTCGCCCTGTTCGGCGATAAAGGCCTTGAGCTGCTCGATCGATCGGCTCACCAGTGTCGGTGGGCACAGGGCGGGGAAATGCTGGGCGAGGAGTTTCTCGTTGGCTGCCCGCACGGCGTCGGGTCGATTGCCGACCACGACACCGGCCTGCTCGGCCAACGACAACAGCCCGGTGATGTAGTGGTAGTTCAGGTCGATCGGCGGGTCCTGGCGCTGCAGGATGATGTCGAAGTCCGCCAGTGCATGTGTCGAACGCTCGCCCAGCGTGTGGAAGTCCGTGTCGCGATCGACCACCGTGATCGGGGCGGCCTGCGCCTGCGGACGGCCGTCGGCGAAGAACAGCCAGTCCGGCTCGATGTACCAGCAGTCCCAGTCGCGGGCCTGGGCGCTCAGGAGGAAGGCGAACGAGGTGTCCTTCCAGGGCTTGATCCGTTCGATCGGATCCATGACGACGGCGATGCGCATGAGGCGGCTCCGCTTGCGGTTCGGATCAGTCGGCGGTCGGGGCGACGGTTGGGCCGCCGATCAGGTCACGCTGCTCGCGCGCGGCGGCGAGCAGGGCCAGTCGGGCGACCACGCCATAGCAGTACAGCCGGTTCTGGTCGCTGTCGGGCGAGGCGTCCGGGGCCGGCGTGACGCAGGACTGGGTGAAGGGCAGCGGCACGAATTCCGCGCCGGGCGAATTGAGGTTCTCGCTCTGGCCCTTCTTGGTGTGTACGCGGTAGAAGCCGCCGACCACGTGGCGATCGATCATGTAGAGCACCGGCTCGGCGACGTGCCCACTCGAGCCCAGTCGCTCGAAGCTGTAAATGCCTTCCTGTATCAGGACCCGGTTGATGCTGCGCCCATCCTTGGAGGCCGCCATGCGCGTGCGCTGCTTGCGGTTCAGCCCGACCACCTCATCGGTGGATTGGGCCATCATCACGCCCATGCCGTAGGTGCCGGCATCCGCCTTGATCACGACGAAGGGCTTTTCCTTGATCTCGAGCTCGTCGTATTTCTTCTGGATCGCGGCAAGCATCTCGCTGACCTTTTCCTGCAGGCAGTTCTCGCCCTCGCGCTTCATGAAGTCGATCTGGCCGCAGTCGAGGATCATCGGTGCGAGATGCCAAGGGTCGAGGTCCATCAGGGCGGCCAGCTCATTAGCCAGTGTCTGGTAGTGGTTGAAGTGATTGAACTTGGAGCGATGCCACCAGCCCAGCGCCGAGGGCGGCACCACGGTCTGCTCGATGTCCTCGAGGATGTCCTCGCGCCCGCCGGACAGGTCGTTGTTGAGCACGATGGTGCAGGGCGAGAAGCCGTCGACCTCGATCCGTCGGCCTTCGCGATGGATCGGGTGCTGGGTCAACGTGCGCCCGGAGGGCAGGTCGAAGTGCGCTGGACCATCGAGCGCATCGAGCGAGCCGATGCGTGTCTCGAAACCGGCCAACTCGAACAGTTCGGCCATGGTGGCCAGCGATTCGAGGTAGAACTGGTTGCGCGTATGGCGCTCCGGGATGATCAGCATGCCGCGCGCATCCGGGCAGGCGTGCTCGACCGCCGACTGGATCGCCTGTACCACCAGTGGATCGAAGCTGTGGTTGAGGTTGTTGAAGCCGGCCGGGAACAGGTTGGTGTCGACCGGGCCGAGCTTGTAGCCGGCGTTGCGCAGATCGACCGAGGAATAGAACGGCGCCGGCGTCTTGCGCCACTGCTCGCGGAACCAGGTCTCGATCTGTCGGCGGTTCTCGATGATGTGCGATTCGATCATCAACAGCGGGCCGCAGTAGCTCGCCTCGAGCTCGGGGGTCGAATCCTGGCTGTCGAGTTGCAGGGCGGAATGGTTGTTTGTCATCGACTTTTCGTCACGGTGTTCGCTTGGGTGGGGCGCGGGGCGGTGCTTGGCCGCGCTTTTCGTGGCCACAGTGTAATAGAAGGTCGGCATGAAATCCGATGCCACTCTGGCTGAGCCAGCCGCTTGCCCGGCCCCAGAGGGCGAGTCTTGAGTGCGGTGTTGCCTTCCTTGGCAAGGGAGAGCGGCTCTTTCTCGGCGGAGGGTCGCCCTGCGTCTGCCCGGCTCAAGACTCGCAGAGCGGTATCGGATGGCGTGTCGACCTTCCCCAGATGACGGCTGGCGCGCTGGTTCGTTCACGCGGGGAGCCGTCAAGGCGTTTGCCAAAGACGGGCGCGTTGGTTACATTCGGCCGACGCAAGGCAAGAATCGGCCAGCAGCAAGGACGAAGACATGGAAGCGACAGAGAATCACGCCGGCCTCGATGGCTTGAGGGTCTTGGTGGTCGATGACAGCAAGACCATCCGACGGACAGCCGACAGCATCCTCAGCAAGGCGGGCTGCGAAGTGGAAAGCGCGATCGACGGATTCGACGCCCTGGCCCGCATTGGCGCGTTCGACCCGGACGTCGTCATCATCGATATCCTCATGCCGCGTCTCGACGGCTACCAGACCACGGCGCTGATCAAGAACAACGATCGCTTCGCCGAGACGCCCATCATCCTGCTGTCCAGCAAGGACAGTATCTTCGACAAGGCCCGTGGCCGCATTGTCGGGGCCTCCGACTACCTCACCAAGCCTTTCAACAGCGACGAGATTCTCGCTGCCGTGGAGCGTTTCGCCGAAGGGCGCCCCGTGGCCGGCGAGGGCGCGATGGCAGACTGAGAAAGGCGTGGGCTCCCGGGGTCCGATTCCGGATGCCGGCAGGATCGTATTGAACCGGATTTTTCTAGAGGAACAGGATAGTGGCTCATATTGTTGTCATTGATGACTCGCCGACTGAGGTGTATGTCCTCCAGCAGATTCTTGAGCGTCACGGCCACCAGGTTTCCGTCGCCAACAGTGGTGAAGAGGGTATCGAGCTGGTGCGCACGGTGCGCCCCGACGCGGTGCTCATGGACGTGGTGATGCCGGGCATGAACGGTTTTCAGGCCACCCGCACCCTCAACAAGGACAGCGAGACGAGCGCTATCCCGGTGGTTATCGTCACCACCAAGGACCAGCAGACCGACCGCATCTGGGGCATGCGTCAGGGTGCCAAGGAGTACCTGGTCAAGCCGGTCAAGGAGGCCGACTTGATCACCGTGCTCAAGAGCGTGCTCGGCTGACGTGATGCAGCGCACAGAGGACGTGTTCGACTATCTCGGCTGGATCAATCGCCAGGTCGAGCAGCATGCCGTCGGCCTGCCGAGCAGCGATGACCATGTCAGGACCTGGCAGGGCATCCTGTTTGCCGTCGACGGTCGACGCATGCTCGTCGCGCTGGACGAGGTGCGGGCCATCGTCGCCCCGCCTCGCATGGTGACGCTTCCTGGTGCGCGCCCCTGGGTGTCGGGTCTGGCGAACCTGCGCGGCGAACTGACCGGGGTGTTCGATCTGGCCCGCTTCTGGTTTGATGTCACCACACCGGCATCCCGCCACAGCGTGGTCTTTCTCGCCAAGCACGCCCAGGCCTCGTCGGCCTTTCTGGTGGAGCGTTCCTACGGAATCCGCCAGATCGCCTACGGTGATGAGCGCCCCTTGAGTGATTCCGAGCATCACCGCGAGCTCGCTTCCCTGCCGGGTTTCCAGCAGGAAGTGCGGCTCAACGAGGAGTGGTTGCCGGTGCTCGAGTTCCGCTCGCTGCTCGATCACGACCAGTTTCTCAATGCCGTCGCATGACGTCGGCTTATAACCAAACAATGACGATGAATTCCATTCAGGAGTAAGTGGCAACTATGAGTCTTGGCGCACGGATGGGCGGCATCAGCCGTAAGATACTGATCCTCGTGGTTCTCGCGGTTCTGGCCCTGGTCGCGACCGTGGTGGTGTTCATTTTCGCGGCCCAACGCGAACAGGAATTCCTCGACCGCCGCCTTGCCGGCGCCGAGTTGGAGCGTTCCTCGCAGGAGCTCACCATCGAGGTGTTGCGAGCCATTCGCGGCAATCCCGGGGCGTTCGACCGGGTCCAGTCGATCCGTGCCGATTTCACCGAGACGCTCAATGCCCTCCAGGGCGAAACCCCCGAGCGGCCCCAGCTCGAGGTGCCGCCGAATCGCGAAGACCTTCTCGCCGCGGTTTCCAATCGCTGGAACGTCTATAACGAATCCCTTAGCAAGGTGCTGGAGGGGCGTGAGGCCATCCTCAGCGTCGGTGAGCAGTCGGCCCAGATCGAGGAAATCCTGCCTGACCTGACGGCCTCGTCGGACGAGGTGGTCCAGACCCTGGTTGCCAATGACGCCCCCAGCCACGTGATCTATCTGGCCACCCGCCAGCTGATGTTCATCGAGCGCATCGGCACCAC
>JAGXGL010000083.1 GCA_024636755.1 Guyparkeria sp.
CGGGCCCAGGAGTTGGGCCAAATCCTTGTCGCCGGTGACGATGGTCACCGCCCGCTCGCGGCTGCGCAGCAGCCCGACCAGGGTGCCGATCACGTCGTCGGCCTCGAAGCCGGCATGGTCCAGCGCGCCGAAACCGGCCGCGGCGGCCAGCTCGCGGCAACGCGGAAACTGATCCTTGAGATCGACGGGCGTGGGCGGGCGGTGCCCCTTGTAGTCGGGATAGATCGCCTGACGATGGCCTCGACCGCAGGGGGCATCGAAAATAGCCGCGATGATCGGTGCCGGCTGGTTGGGCAGCCAGGTCGATTCGAGCAGTGCCAGCAGGTAGTCGGCGAAGCCCAGCAGGGCGTTGACCGGTCGCCCGGCGCTATCGGTGCGCCCCTTCTCGTATACGTGCCACGCCCGCCAGATCTGGGCGTGAGAATCAATCAACCAGGCACGCGCCTGACTCATCCGGCCTCCGGCATCGGGTGCGGGCGATAGGTCATCCGGGCGACGCCATCGGTCTCGGCGGCCCGGGCGACCGCCGCCGGCAGGCGCTCGATCAGGCGCGGGTCGAACGGCTTGGGCAGGATGTACTCGGGACCGAAGGCCATCTCGTCGAGCTCGTAGGCTGCCAGCACGGAGGCCGGCACGTCCTCGCGGGCGAGTGCCGCCAGCGCCTCGACGCAGGCGATCTTCATGTTGGGCGTGATGCTGCGCGCCCGGCAGTCGAGCGCACCGCGGAAGATGAACGGGAAGGCCAGCACGTTGTTGACCTGGTTGGGGTAGTCACTGCGCCCGGTCGCCATAATCAGATCATCGCGCACCTGGTGGGCGAGCTCGGGCAGGATCTCAGGGTCGGGGTTGGCCAGCGCGAAGACCACCGGCTTGTCCGCCATGCTGGCGAGCATCTCCTCGCTCAGCAGGTTGGGCGCCGACAGGCCGACGAAGGCGTCGGCACCCACCAGCGCCTCGGCGAGCGTGCGCGCCTCGGTCTTGGCGGCAAAGCGACGATGATGCTCGGGCAGGTCCTCGAGCCCCTCGTGCAATACGCCGACCCGGTCGACCACCAGCAGGTTCTCGCGCTTGAGGCCCATGTCGAGCAGCAGGTTGAGGGTGGCCGTGCCGGCCGCCCCGGCGCCGACCAGCACCAGCCGCGCCTCCTCGAGGCGCTTGCCCTGCAGGCGCAGGGCGTTGGTGAGCCCCGCGGCGATGATGATCGCCGTGCCGTGCTGGTCGTCGTGGAAGACGGGGATATCCATCGCCTTCTTCAGCGCGGACTCGATCTCGAAGCAGCGCGGTGCGCAGATGTCCTCGAGGTTGATGCCGCCGAACGACGGCTCGAGTCGGCGGACCGTGTCGATGAAGGCCTGCGGGCTTTCCGCCTCGACCTCCAGATCGACCACGTCGATGTCGGCAAAGCGCTTGAACAGCACGCCCTTGCCCTCCATCACCGGCTTGGAGGCCAGCGGCCCGAGATCACCTAGCCCCAGGATCGCCGAGCCATCGGAGATCACCGCCACCAGGTTGCCGCGGGCGGTGTACTGCCAGGCGGCGTCCGGGTCGGCGGCAATGGCGCGCACCGGCTCGGCCACGCCGGGCGAGTAGGCCAGCGCCAGATCGCGTGCCGTCTCGGTGGGCTTGGTGATCGCCGTGGCGATCTTCCCCGGCTGCGGCTTGGCGTGGTAATCGAGCGCTTCGGCGCGCCGTTGTTCGGCATCGGGACGTTGGGTCATGGGGGCCTGGGCAGTGTGGGTTTGGGCGGTGTCGATACGGGGCGCACATCTTATCAGCGCCCGCTGCACTCGTCAGGGCGATCGACTCCGCCCCCCCCCCCAAGATCTTCCCGGATCCTTCCCGGATCCTTCCCGGCTTCTTCGGCGCTATGCTGCCCGCATGTCCTCTTCACCTCGCACATCGACCTCTCGCCCGCTCACCGCCACCCTCCTGCTGGGCGCGTTGCTGCTGATCGCGTGGCTGGCATGGGGCACCCCGTCGTCCGATGATGGCGCCCAGCGGGCGATGTGGCTGGGCGGCGAGCGCTTCCAGATCGAACTGGCGACCACCCCATCGAGCCGCCTGCGGGGGCTGATGCACCGCCCGCCGCTGGCAAGCAACCAGGGCATGCTGTTCATCTACCCCGACCAGGCGCCCCGCTCGTTCTGGATGAAGAACGTCTCGTTTGCCATCGACATCCTCTATCTCGATACCGACTGGCGCCTCGTTCACCTGCACGAGGCCGTACCGCCCTGCCGCAGCGATCCCTGCCCCGGCTACCCGAGCCACGAAGCGGCGCGCTACGTGCTGGAACTGCCCGCCGGCACGGCAAGCCGCCTGCCACTGGAGCCGGGCACCCGGCTCCATCCACCCCTCCCGGCCGGCGTCACCAAGAAAAAGGCCCCGGAATAACCGGGGCCTTTGTCATCGGGACTAGCCTCGCGGCTTATTACTGCTGCGGCAGGATCAGGATCTCGACCCGACGGTTCTGCGCACGACCCTCGTAGGTGTCGTTGGTCGCGATCGGACGGTTAAGCCCGTAACCGACCGGCTGCAGGCGGCTGGCATCCACCCCGGAACGCGCCAGGTAGCTCGTCACGCTCTGGGCGCGATTGAGCGACAGGGTCTGGTTGTGGCTCGCCGAGCCGGTCGAGTCGGTATGCCCCTCGACGCGTACCACGGTATTCGGGTACTGCTGGAGCGAGTAGGCCAGCTGATCGAGCGTGCTGCGGAACTGCGGCCTGATCTCGGCGCTGTCCGTGGCGAAGGTGATCGACTCGGGGGCCTGCAGGCGGATGGTGTCACCCTGACGCTGCACGTCCACGCCGGTCCCCTGCATGTCCTGGCGCAACTCGCGCTCCTGCTGGTCCATCTGACGACCAACCAGGCCACCGACGGTGGCACCGACTGCGGCGCCGATCAGGGTGCCGCCGGTCTTGTTACCCGAGCCGGCAATCACGTTACCGAGCAGCGCGCCAGCGCCGGCACCGACGGTCGCCCCCGTCGCGGTCTTGCGGTTATCGCCGGTGTAGGGATTCTGGGCACAGCCGGCAACGAGCATTACGCTGGCGGCAGCGGCAATCAATGTCATATGTTTCATGTTCATCACTCCTTGGATGGTCGCCGGATTCGGGCGGCCATCGAGACACCACCATCCGGCCAATTTGCCACACGGCCCCGTAAGTGGGGCGGTTGGCGGGGCTCGAATAAGCCCCTATCTGACCTGTAAAACCCCGGTTGGTTCCCACCACCTCGTGGCAGAACCTTTCCGGACGGTCACACAACACTAGTGCATGTACGCAGGGCCGACAGCAATTCTTTGAGGTCGGTTCGTTCGTGGGCGGCACTGAAGGTGATGCGCAGCCGCGAACCGCCCGTCGGGACGGTCGGGGGTCGGATCGCCGGCACCAGGAGCCCCGCCGCGTCGAGCCGCTCGGCCATGGCCAGCGCCCGGTCCGCCTCGCCCACCTTGAGCGGCTGGATCGGAGTGGATGACGGCATCGGCTCGAGGCCGGCGAGGCCGACCACACCCTCACGAAACGCGCTCACCAGGTCGGCCAGGTGATCACGACGCCAGCCCTCGTCACGCACGATCGCCAGCGCGGCGCGTGAGGCCTCGGCCACGGCCGGCGGCTGGGCCGTGGTGAACAGATAGGTGCGCGCCCGTTGCAGCAACACCGCCAACGGCTCGGCGGCGCCGGCCACGAAGGCACCGGCCGTACCGAAGGCCTTGCCCAGGGTGCCGACCCGCAACACCCGCTCGCCGGGAACTAGGCCGGCCACCTCGAAGCAGCCGCGCCCCTGCGCGCCGAGCACGCCGAAGGCATGCGCCTCGTCGACCACCAGCCAGGCATCGAATCGCTCCGCCAGCTCGACCAGTTCGGCCAATGGCGCCATGTCACCGTCCATGGAAAACACGCCGTCGGTGAGGATCATTCGCTCGCCACGGGCGCGCTCGAGACGATCCTCGAGATCGCCCAGATCGTTGTGCCGATAACGCGACAGGCGGGCCCCGGACAATTGCACGGCATCGGTCAGCGAGGCGTGATTGAGTCGGTCGGCGATCACGGTGTCGCCACGCCCCATCAGCGCCCCGACCACCCCCAGGTTTGCCATGTATCCCGTGGAAAAGAGCCGCGCGGCCTCCACGTCGAGCCAACTCGCGAGCTCATCCTCCAGGCGCTGATGCGACTCGAAATGGCCGTTGATCAGGTGCGCCGAGCCGGCGCCCACCCCGTAGCGGTCAATGCCCTCGCGCATGGCCTCGGCCAGCCGCGGATCGTTGGCCAATCCGAGGTAGTCGTTGCTGCAGAAGGCCAGATACTCGCGCCCGTCGATCCGCATGCGCGGGCCCTGCGGCGAGTCGGCCACCCTCAAGCGCCGGCTCAGCCCCTTCGCGGCGCGCTCGTCCAGCCACTGTGTCCAATCATGCTTTGTGATAGCGTCACCCTCACCGTAATCCTTGCGCCGGCCATCGGGCCGGACGCACCCCGAGGCTCGCCCGCATGCGTCTGCCGGTCAACATCTTCCTGTGGACCTTTACCGCCACCCTGGTACCGCTGGTGCTCCTGGTATGGGGGGTGACCAGTTACAGCGAGCAGCGCTTCCAGAAGGAAATCAGCCGCGAAATCGACGAAAACATCGATTCGCTCATCGGCGAGATGAGCAACCGGATGCGTTATGAGCGCGAGGTGGTCGAGGGCATCGGCCAGTCGCAGGAAATCCAGACGATGCTCAACGCCCTGATGGCCTCGTCCTTGGGCATTCGCCACCCCGAGCTGACCTCGATGCGCATCAATGCCAACCGCTTTCTGGCCGGCCTGCAGCGCACCGTGCCGGGGCTGGGAAGTATCCGTATTCTCGACGCGGCCGGCAACACGGTAATCAAGGTCACCCTCGGGCGGGTCGCCTCGCCCTCATTCGACAGCCTCGGACAGGTCACCTACGTCGAGGAGGAATTCGACAACGACCGCTTTCTCCAGCGGCTGGAGAGCCTGCCTTCCGACCAGATCAGCTACATGACGCTGCCGCTGGCCTTCGGCGACGCCCTCCCCGGCCGCGAGCCGAGCACGCTGTCCGCCGTGCGTCCGCTGCGCAACGTCGACGACCGCATTGCCGGCTACGTGGTGGTCAACACCTTCGGCGAGCAGCTCGACGAGATCCTGTCGTTCTCGCCCCGCCCCCGGGACGGCGAGGTGATGATCATCGAACACAATCCGGGCGTGACGGCGCGTGACGGCTTGCTGCTGTTCGACGATCAGCGCGAGATCGGCTTTATCAGCCCGTTCGAAAACGGCGGCCGGGCCGGCTACCCCGATGCCCGTCAGATCGACGAAGGCGCGTTCTGGAATGCCGCCGTAGCCCAATCAAACGGCTCCTACCTAAGCGAGGACGGCGATACCCGCTATTACTACCAGGAGTACCATCCCTACCCGCACAGCCTTACGTCATGGTTCGTGGTATTCAAGTTGCCGGCCGACATCACCACCGCCCCGTTTCGCGACATTCGACTGAGCCTGTTCGGCTTCGGCCTGCTGGCCCTGGTGATGAGCCTGCTGTTCGCCGGGCTTGGGGCGCGCTTCTTCTCCCGGCCGATCATCCGGCTCTCCGAAAGCCTCAAGCGATTCGCCGACGGTCACCGCGACGGCCCCATCCCGGTGGACTCCCGCACAACCGAGGTCCACGAACTGCAGGCCTCGTTCCACTATCTGACCGAACAACTCGCCAGCGAGGCCCGTCGACGTGACCGCGCCGAGAAAAAGGCCCTGCAACAGGCCAAGCTGGCCTCGATTGGCGAGATGGCCGCCGGCATCGGCCACGAGATCAACAACCCGCTCAACAACATCCTCACGCTCACCCGGCTGGTCGAGCGCCAGCTGCCGGACGACCAGCCCGGGGTCCACGAGGACATGGTTGATCTGCGCGCCGAGGCGCATCGTGCCAGCCGCATCGTGCGCGGCGTGATGAACTTCGCGCGCCAGCTGCCCCCCGAACACGAGACCATCGCGCTCGCCGAGTGGCTGGAAGAGGTGATCGACCGCATGGAGCCCGAGGCCATGGAGGCCGACGTGCACTTGGCCCTGCTGAGCGCCACCGCTCGCTGCGAGGCCGAGTTGGATCCCGGCCAGATGGAACAGGTGGTTGCCAACCTGGTGCGCAACGCCATCCACGCCAGCCCCACCGGGGGGCATATACTGATCCAGGCCGAATGCCTCGAAGAAGCCGTCCAGATCGAGATCCGCGATGAGGGCAGCGGCCTGCCGACCGAGGTGATCGAACAGATTTTCGACCCGTTCTTCACCACCAAGGCGGTCGATCGTGGCACGGGCCTGGGGCTGTCGATCAGCCTCGGCATCGTGCAGTACCACGGCGGCGAGCTGACACTGGAAAACCGGCGTGATTTGGGCGAGGACGCCACCGGCGTGCTCGCTCGCGTCGTGCTGCCGCGCCACAAGGCGCGACCGCGCATCATTCGTCCACCCGAGAAACCCACGCAATCGACACCGACGCCATGACGACAGCCAGGCCAACCGACAACCCGCCGGTGATCGCCTTCGTCGACGACGACGAACGCGCCTCCGACCTGTTCACGCGCTACGCGCGCACGGAGGGGCTGACGGTTCACGGCTTTCAATCGGTGGAGGCCGCCCAGTCGTGGCTGATCGACAATCCGGTCGACCTGGTCATCTCGGATCTCAAGATGCCGGGCATGAACGGCCTGGAGTTCCTGGAATGGCTGCGCGGCGAATGGCCCGAGCTGCCCGTGATCCTGATTACTGGCTATTCCACCATCGACAACGCCATCCAGGCGCTGCGGCTCGGTGCCAGCGATTTCGTCAAGAAACCCTACGACCCGGAGGAGTTGATCGACCTGGTGCGCCGACTGCTCGACGAAGGGCCGGCCCAACCGCCCTCGGCGACCGAGCCAGGCGAACGGGGGATGCTGGGGCAATCGAAGGCCATTGAGGCGGTCTACCAGATCATCGACAAGATCCGTGACGTGCGCATCAACGTCATGATCGAGGGCGAATCCGGCTCGGGCAAGGAGCTGGCCGCGCGCGCCACGCACGAGCGCTCGGACTTCGCCGGCACGCCCTACATCGTGATCGACTGCGGTGCGCTGACCGACACCCTGCTGGAAACCGAGCTCTTCGGCCACGAGAAGGGCTCCTTCACCGGCGCGAACACGGCCAAGACGGGCCTGCTGGAAGTCGCCAGCGGCGGCACGGTCTTTCTCGACGAGATCGGCAACATCTCGGATGCGATGCAGATCAAGCTGCTGCGCGTGGTGCAGGAACAGGAAATCACCCGCGTCGGCGGGGTGCAGACCATCCCGATTGACGTGCGCTTTATCGTTGCGAGCAATCGCAACCTCGCCGAGATGGTGCGTGAAGGCACGTTCCGCCACGACCTCTACCACCGGCTGAACGTGGTGCGCCTGCTGGTGCCCCCGTTGCGTGAACGACGCGCTGACATCGCGGCACTGGCCCAGCACTTCATCGACGAGTTCGCCGGCCGATTCCGCCGGCCGGCCAAGCAACTGACCGAACGCGCCGAGCGCGCGATCCTCGAGTACCCCTGGCCCGGCAACGTCCGCGAACTCAAGAACGCCATCGAGCGGGCCGTGGCCCTGTCCGACAGCGAGGAGATCGACCTGGAACTGGTCGGCGAGGACACGGCCCCTGCATCGACCCATACCGGCGCAAGCACCATCGACGCCGACTTCCCGACCCTCGACGAGCTCGAGCGTCGCTACATTGAAAAGACGCTGGAGCATACCGAGGGCAACCGCGAGAAGACTGCCGCCATCCTCGGCATCAACAAGTCGACGCTCTGGCGCAAGCTGCAGAACTACGACAAGCAGTGATCAACACGCCGCATCCGGCCGATCACAGCCGGAATCATTGCAATGCTGGACGCAGCAACATTGCAGATTGCAACTTGCAACCCCCTCCATATCCCACCATTTCCTCTCTTTATCAGCCACTTGCCAACATGGCACGGGCCATGCTTGATGAGGGGCGTGGACACCCACACATTAACGAGGAGTTAAGATATGCAAACCAAGCGTCGCGTATTTCTGAAGGGCAGCCTCGCTGCCAGTGCTGCTGGCCTGGCCGTTGGTGCCGGTCTGCTGACCCCGCGTGCGGTCCTGGCCGCTGCCGCCGATTGGCCGGAAGCGGCTTTCGATTCCGAAGGCATGGAAACTGCCATGGACGAGCTGTTCGGCGCCCATGAAGCCGCCGATTCCGGCGACGTCTCCGTGAAGGCTCCGGACATCGCCGAGAACGGCGCCGTTGTGCCGGTCACCGTCGAGTCTGGCATCGCCGATGCCGATAAAATCGCCATCTTCGTATCGAAGAACCCGACCCCGCTGGTCGCTTCCTTCGACCTGTCTGGCGCCAACCCGTTCGTCTCCACCCGTATCCGTATGGGCGAGACCGACAACGTCACTGGCGTAGTTCACGCTGGCGGCAAGCTGTACAAAGCGTCCAAGGAAGTCAAGGTAACCATCGGTGGCTGCGGCGGCTAATCAGCCTCTGAACCCGAAGTCATTGATTAAAGACAGATAACCCAAGAGGTATAGATTATGTCTACTATCCGCATGCGCATTTCTCCGGCCGGCGACGTTCTGGACGTGAAGGCCCTGATCCGTCACCCGATGGAGTCTGGCAACCGCGAAGACAAGTCCACCGGCGAGAAGATCCCGGCTGACTTTATCCAGAAGCTGATGGTCTCCGTCAACGGTGAGAACGTCATGGACGGCAACCTGTCGGAAGCCGTTTCCAAGAACCCCTACCTGAACATCAAGGTACCGGGTAAGAAGGGTGACGAAGTCACCATCGCTTGGACCTCCAACACTGGTGAGTCCGACGAGGCTACCCAGGCTGCCTAAGGCAGACTGAACCGCCAAAAGGACAAGGCCCGCCATTCGGCGGGCCTTTTTTGTGCCTGACGTTTTTATCGCGGCGGGAAGCGATGAGCGCTTCCGGCACGGTCAGCCTGGCGGCGCCTCCAGCCAGAAGGTCACCGGTCCGTCATTGATCAGCTCCACCTGCATGTCGGCACCGAAGCGCCCGGTCGCCACCGTCCCGGCGTGGCGGCGACTCAGCGTGTCGACGAAGACGTCAAAGAGCTCTTGCGCCACGCCGGGATCGGCCGCCGGGGTGAAGCTGGGCCGATTGCCGCTGCGGGTATCTGCCGCCAGCGTGAATTGCGGCACGGCCAACACCCCGCCTTCAGTCTGAAGTAGGGACAGGTTCATCCGGCCGGCCTCGTCGGGGAACACGCGATAATTGAGCACCCGCTCGGCCAGTCGCTCGGCCTGAGCCGGCCCATCGCCCTGCTCGACCCCGACCAGGCAGACCAGCCCCACCCCGATTTCGCCGACCACCTTGTCATCGACCCGCACGGCGCCCCGCCGCGCGCGCTGGATCAGCCCGATCATGAACGCGCCTCGTCGGCGAACCGGTCGGTGGCACGCACCAGCGAATCGACGATGCCCGCCTCGCTCGCGGCATGACCGGCGTCATCGATCACCTCGAACGTCGCGCCCGGCCAGCGTTCGTGCAGGGCGAAGGCCTGATCGATGGGACAGACCATGTCGTAGCGCCCATGGACGATGTGCCCCGGGATATCGGCAAGGCGATCCATGCCATCGAGCAGCGGTGTCTCGAGGAACGAATCGTTCATGAAATAGTGGTTCTCGATCCGGGCGATCGACAGGGCGTGATGGGCATCGGCAAAGTAGTCCACCACCTCGGGTTCGGGCCGCAGCGTGGCGCAGCGCCCCTCCCACACCGACCAGGCCCGCGCGGCGTGGTACTGGGCGATCTCGTCATCGCCGTTGAGTCGACGGTGGTAGGCGGCAACCAAATCCTCGCGCTCATCGACGGGAATCGGCTCGACGTAATCGCGCCAGTAATCGGGAAACACGTGCGAGGCACCATCCTGGTAGAACCAGCGGATGTCCTGCCGACGACAGAGAAACACGCCCCGCAGGATCAGCCCGCTCACCCGCTCGGGGTGGGCCTGGGCATAGGCCAGCGCCAGGGTCGAGCCCCAGGAGCCACCGAAGACCAGCCAGCGATCGATGCCCAATGTTTCGCGCAGCAACTCGAGATCCGCGATCAGGTGGCCGGTGGTATTGGCCTCCAGACCGGCATGCGGCGTCGAACGGCCCGCGCCGCGCTGGTCCGGCAGGATGATGCGGTAGCGGTCCGGGTCAAAGAATCGCCGGTGCATCGGGGTGCAGCCGGCCCCCGGGCCACCATGCAGGAACAACACCGGCAGGCCGGTCAACCGCCCGCACTCCTCGATGTGCAGGACGTGCCCGTCGCCGACCGGCAGGCTGTGATTGACCAGGGGTTCAAGCGGGGGATAGAGCGAGCGCATGCAGGCGGACCTCGATTGGCTGCGGTGGACGAACAGGCCAGATGGCGAGAGTTCAGTCTAGAGAACCTCGGTTCAAATCGGCAACGCCTCGTCAACGCGCACTCAAGACGGGGTTCGCCCCAAGCCGGTGCGTGCCGACCGAGCTATCGGTCATGTGGCGCGGCCGCGCGGGTTGACGCTCCCATGGTGCGGATATTGCAGATCCGACGCCGATCTCGTCATCGGAGCACCCATGTCACAACGCGAGCGAATGCAACACCTGGTCGAACTCAAGCGCGCCCTGGAAAAAGACATGGGGATCACCGTCGACATGTCTCGCTACGGGGTCGAGCAGCGATTGCTGCGTCTCGCCCGGGCGAGCGAGGATCCGAGGATACTGGCGCTCGCCGAGGCAATCGGCAAGCCCGTGGCAGACGCCGCGTCCGATGACCGGGGCACCCGCATCCGTGGCTACTACCGTGGCCGCCCCGTGTACGAAGAACACGAATAGCCCCCGCCATACGGCCGGAGAACGACTCGCGGCTGAATCACGACTGGTAAGATGGCCGACCATCACCAACGACCCCATCGACCCGTCGCATGCCCGTCATCCTGAAGAACCATCCCGTCGATATCGCCGACACGCCACGCGGGCGCTGGGCAACGCCCGGCCGCCCCCTGCAAAAGCAGGTCGCTCGGGCCGTGATGCGCTACCAGATGCTGCACCACGGCGACCGGGTCCTGCTGGGACTGTCCGGCGGCAAGGACTCGCTCTCGCTGCTGCACCTCCTGCGGCACGTCCAGCGACGCGCGCCGATCGATTTCGAGATCGCGGCGATCACCGTCGATCCGATGGTGCCCGGTTTCGACCCCGGCCCGCTCGGCGGCTACCTCGAATCCCTCGGCATTCGCCACTACCGGGTGCAGGAGGACATCGTCGCACTGGCCGACGACCACATGAGCGGGGATTCCTACTGCTCGTTCTGCTCCAGGCTCAAGCGCGGTCTGATCTATCGACTGGCCCGCGAGGAAGGTTTCAACGTGCTGGCACTGGCCCAGCACCTCGACGACCTCGCCGAGAGCTTCCTGATGAGCGCGTTTCACGGCGGCAAGCTCAACACCATGAAGGCGCATTACCTCAATGATGCCGGCGATGTGCGCATCATCCGCCCGCTGGTGGACGTGCGCGAGTCGACCCTGGTCGATTTCGCCCGCGACTTCGAGTTGCCGGTGATCAACGACAACTGCCCCGCCTGCTTCGCCATGCCCACCCAACGCGAACACTTCAAGCAACTGCTTGTCGCCGAGGAGCACGGCAACGGCCAGCTGTTCCACTCGCTCCGATCGGCCATTGCGCCCCTGGTCGCTGATGGCGCCGATCGGGCGATCGCGCATGCCACCACGGCATACGCCGCCCCGCTGGCGGCCTCTCGCAAGTGAAAAAACGGCTCGACACGACCTGGGGCTATTGGCGCGGTCGCCTGAGGCTGGCCGCGGCACGGGCCGTGCTCGCCGCATTGGGCTGGCTCCCCCTCCCCGCCGCACAACGCCTCGGCACCTGGCTGGGCAGGCTCGCCTGGGTCATGCGCGGATCGACGCGTCGGACCATCGAGGCAAACCTCGCCCAATGCCTGCCCGAACTGGACGATGGCCAACGCAAGACGCTCGCCCGGGAAACGCTGATCGAGACGGGCAAGGGAGTGGTCGAAACCGCCTCGGCCTGGCATTGGGACCAGTCCGACGTCGGGGCGGTGGTGCGCACGATGGACGGGTTCGAGCCAATCGAACAGGCGATCGAGACCGGTCGAGGCGCCATTCTGCTCGCGCCACATATCGGCAACTGGGAACTGGGCGGGCTCGCGACAGGCGCCCGGGTTCCGACCACGGTCATGTACCGCCCGCCGCGCGAACCGGCCATGGAGCAATTGCTGGTGGAGTTCCGCGCTCGCTTCGGCGCCGCCATGGCGCCGGCCAACCTGGGCGGGGTGCGAAAGGCGCTGCGCGCGCTCAAGCGCGGTGAACTGGTCGCCATTCTGCCCGACCAGGCGCCGCGGCACGGCGAGGGAGTCATGGCGCCATTCTTCGGCCAGCCGGCGCTGACCATGACGTTGATCCGCACCCTGACTCGACGCACCGGCGTGCCCGTCTTCACCGGCTGGGCCGAACGCCTACCCGATGCGCGCGGGTTTCGCATCCACTACGCGCCGGTCACCGAACCCATCGACCACGACGACCCCGTCGAGGCGGCTGCGGCCCTCAATCGCGTGGTCGAGCGTATCGTGCGCGAGAATCCCAGCCAGTACCAATGGACCTACCGGCGTTTCCGTCGCCAGGCCAGCGGACGGGCTCGAGGCGGCCAGCGCCGAGAGGATTGACGACAAGCCTCTTCCGGTCAGTCCCGATACCGGTCGGCCTCGTCCGGCGGCGTGGTCTTGAAGTACTTGAGCGACCACATCAACTGGGCCGGGTCGTCGATCACCAGGTCCTCGATCACGCGGTTGATCGCCGCAGCCGCTTCGCGATCGTTGCCCGCGGGCAGGTCGACCGGCTCGAGAAATCGCAACCGGTACTGCCCGGTGGTCTCGTCGAGCTGCCCGATCACGGGATAGACCGGCCGGCGGCTCGCCTGCGCCAGCTTGCCCGCCAGCGGCAAGGTCGCCTTTTCCACGCCGAAGAACGGCGCGAAGACGCTGTGCTCGGCCCCCAGATCCTCGTCAGCGATGTAGAAGAAGCTCCGCCCCGAGCGCAGGGCGCGCAGATGCGGCCCCATGCCGCGCTCGCGCGGCAACGCCTCGGTGCCGTGCCGGGTGCGCATGCCGCCGAACCACCAGTCGATCACCGGGTTGCGGGCAAACGGCTTGTAGATGGTCGAGCCCAGGACCGTTTCCGCCAGCATGGCCGCCGCCCACTCCAGCCCCACGCTGTGCACGGTGAGAATCAGTCCGGGCTCGGCGCGCAGCCGGTCGAGAATCGCCTGGCCCTCAACCTCGGTCTGGCGGGTCAGCTCGCCGCGGCCAGCACTGCGGATACGACCCAGATCCAGCAGGGCGAGCATGTGCCGGTCCAGGTATTGACGCAGCCATTGCTCGCGCGTCGCGGCCGTCTGATGCGGGAAACACAACCGCAGGTTGGTCGCGATGATCCCCGCCCGGCGCGGATTGAGGCGCCGGTACAGACCGGCAAGCGCACGCGCCACGGTGCGGCGCAGCGGATGGCCGCCGACCGCCAGCAGTCGCAGCAGGCCGATCCCCAGCCAGGTGGGCCAATAACGCGGGGCGAGCAGCCCGCGACGAAACACCGGCGGACCGACGGCGGCACGCCTCGGGCTCATCGCCGCCAGAACATCGGCAACAGGATGGCCAGCACGGTGAAGATCTCGAGACGGCCGAGGATCATCGCCAGCATGCCCAGCCACAGCACCGGCTCCGACTCCGAGGCGAAATTGCTGGCCACCGAGCCGATGCCCGGGCCGAGGTTGGCGAGGGTGGCGAGCACCGCCCCCAGCGCCGACTCGATGTCCATGCCGGTGAACAGCATGGCGAAGAAGAAGAACAGAAAGGTGAACATCCAGGCGGCGAAGAAGGCCCACACGGCGCTGATCACACTTGGGTCAAGTGGACGCCCGCTCAGGCGGATGACGAACACCGCGTGCGGGTGGATCAGGCGGCGTATCTCGTGGAATCCCTGGCGGGCGAGCAGCATCACGCGCACCGATTTCATGCCGCCGGTGGTCGAGCCGGCACAGCCGCCGATGACGGTGGTCATCACCAGCAGCAGCATCAGGAAGGGGCCATAAACGGTGTGATCCGTGGCGGTGTACCCCGTGGTCGTCGCGAACGAAACCAGGTTGAACAGGTTTTGGCGCACCGTATCGAGCCAACTGCCCTCCGGCCAGTTCGCGAGGAAGAATGCCACGACCAACACGGCGACCGCCATCAGCCAGCCGATAAAGAAGCGCACCTCGGCACTGCGCCAGTAGGCACGTAGCGAGCCGTGCCGCAGCGCAATGAAATGCAGCGCCATGGGCAGCGCCCCGAGGATCATGAAGACCATGGCCGTGACTTCCATGGTCGGGTTCTGGAAATAACCGAAACTTGCGTCGTGGGTGGAGAACCCCCCCGTCGCCACGGTGGTGAAGGCGTGGCCGACGGCATCGAACCAGGTCATGCCCTCGATCTTGTAGACCAGCGCACAGAGCACCGTGATGCCGGTGTACACCAGCCAGAGCACCTTGGCGGTCTCCGAGATGCGTCCCGACAGGCGCGAATCCTTGATCGGGCCGGTCATCTCGCCCTTGTAGAGCTGCATGCCACCCACACCCAGCAGCGGCAGGAAAGCCACCACCAGCACGATGATCCCCAACCCGCCCAGCCATTGGAGTTGCTGGCGGTAGAACAGCAGCGAGCGCGGCAACTCATCGAGCCCCGTGATCACCGTTGCCCCGGTGGTGGTGATGCCCGAGACCGACTCGAACACCGACTGGGTAAAGCTCAGGCCCAACTCCGGCTGCAGGTAGATCGGCGTCGAGCCGATCAGCCCCAGGACCACCCAGAACGACACCACGATCAACAGCCCATCACGCAGCTTCATCTCACGATGGTAATTACGGGTCAGCCCCCAGAGGATGCCGCCCAGCGTCACGCTGATGCCGAAACTCAGGGCAAAGGGCGTCAGGTTGGCATCACCCATCGCCCAGCCGACCAGCCACGGCGGAACAAAGGTCAGGCCGAAGACCATCAGGAGGATCCCGAGAATACG
>JAGXGL010000084.1 GCA_024636755.1 Guyparkeria sp.
CGACCGAAGAAGTCTTCGATGCTCTTGCCGTTGATGGTGATGTTGCCGGTACCCGGACGCAGGAAGACCCGTGCAGAGGATCTCTTGCGACGACCGGTTCCGTAATTCTGTGTCATTGCCATGAGTAGTCTCTCTTAGATCTCGAGCAGCTGGGGCTGTTGCGCCTGATGATTGTGCTCGGCGTTGGCGTAGACCTTGAGCTTGGTATACATCTGACGACCGAGCGCATTCTTCGGCAGCATCCCCTTGACGGCCAGCTCGATGACGCGCTCCGGGGAACGCTCCATCAGCTTCTCGAAGGTGAAGTGCTTCATGTTGCCGATGAACCCGGTATGGAAGTGATACATCTTGTCAGTGGCCTTCTTGCCAGTGACCTTGATGTCCTTCGCATTGACGATAACGATGTAGTCACCGGTATCGACGTGCGGGGTGAACTCGGCCTTGTGCTTGCCACGCAGACGGCGGGCGACCTCGGTAGCCAGACGACCCAGCGTTTTGCCGGATGCATCGATGACGTACCAGTCGCGTTTTACCTCGGCCGGCTTGGCGGAATAGGTTTTCATGGATCGACAGCTCCCAGCCCAGAAGCGATACATTGATTTCAAGAGGGCGCGAAGTCTACCCGAAGGTAGCGCACCCCGCAAGGCCGATTTCGCAACCGGCCTTGAACGTGGAGAACCGCGGAGTATAAAACGCATCGGTGCGGAAAGCGAAGGACTTTCCGCACCGAAAAGAGAAGGCCTGCTCGAATCCGATGCCATCCTGGCCCGACGAGTCATTCGTGATCAAGGCCCATCGGCGCCGGCGTGCGGTGGCCACGCCAAGACGACGCAACACCGAGCACGGGCAACTCACGGCACGCAGAGCGGCATCGGAGTCGCGCAGACCTTCCCTCGACATATTCCAGACAAAAAAAATGCCGGCAGGAGCCGGCAACAACAAGAACCACCAAAGGAGGATAAGCAATTCACGGTATAAATATATACTAATACTCCACGGGGCGTCAACCCACTTCCCGCATTTTCTTCTAGCCCTGTCGGCGCGTCGCCCACGGCTCAAAGCGGTAGGCCCTTGGACCTTCAGAAATCGGACCATCACCCGCCTTGACCACTCCACCGGGCCACTGCACTCTTCACGACATGAACTCGCCCGATCCGTCCGCCCGCGCGCACCCGAACCCATCGGCCACACTCGATCAGGCCATCCAGTCGGATGCGCTCGACTGCGTGATGTGCGGGATCTGCGTTCCACACTGCCCCACCTTCTCCCTGACTCACAACGAGGCCGATGGCCCCCGCGGGCGCATCAGCCTGCTGCTCGGCATCAGCCAGGGCGGATTGACGCCGGATGCCGACGTCAGCCGGCACCTGGATACCTGCCTGACCTGTCGCGCCTGCGAAACCGTCTGCCCCTCGGGGGTCGCTTACGGACGGCTGATCGACAACGGCCGGGCACGCCTGGCCCACGAGTCGGCACCCGCAACGCGTCCGCAGGCCGAGGCCCGCGTCTGGCGACTGCTGCGCGACCAGCTGCTGACAAGACGTCGGCGCCTCGGCACGGCCTGGCAGGCGTATCGCGTCATGCAACGACTGGGACTGGGCGGTGTGGCTCGGCGACTGGCCGGACCGATCGGGCGCGCCCTGCCCCGCCAACTGACCCACACCACGCCGCAGCAGACACCAAGTCACGAGCTGCCCCCATCTCGTGGGCGCGTGGGCCTGTTTATTGGCTGCACTGGCGCGGCCATGAACGCCCCCGCCGTGGCCGCCGCCCGGGCGGCCATTACCGCATTTGGCTATCAACCGGTCATTCCGGGCGATCAGGGCTGCTGCGGCGCGATGCACGCCCACGGCGGGGAACCGGATGCAGCAAGTCAACAACGCGAACGCAACGCGGCCGTGTTCAAGGCGGTCGGCGTCGACGAGGTGATCGTCGTCGGCACGGCCTGCACGGCCGAACTGACCGCCTTGCAGGCCTCGCACGGCTTGAAGGTCCGCGAGATCACCGAGTGGCTACTTGGGCGCGAGCCGGAGGAATGGCCCCGCCTGGCAAGGCTCGACCACCGCGTCGCGCTGCACACCCCCTGCAGCCAGCGCAATCACCTGGCGCAACCCGACGCCAGCCGACGACTGCTGGAGTCCATTCCGGGGCTCGAGTTGCTGGAGATCGATGGCAACGCGCGTTGCTGCGGGGCGGCGGGGATGCAGGTGCTGCTCTATCCGGAACAGGCCGAACGCCTGCGGGAACCGAAGCTCGAGTCGATCGAGCGGCTGGCGCCCGATGTCGTCGTCAGCGCCAATGTCGGCTGCGCGACCCACCTGGCGGCGGGCGCGAATCAGGTCGTCAAGCAGCCGGTGGAGTTGCTCGCCGAGTCGATCGCCGCAGCGAAAGACTGAGTGCCAGGGAAACCCTGCACAAATCCGATACCACTCTTGCGCGCCTTGATCACGAACGACTCGCCGGGCCAGAGTGGTATCGGATCCGTGCACCTAGCCGCTGGGCACGTCCGCGTCGGCCAGATTGCGGCCGTAGAAGATCTCGAACATCTCCTTTTTCAGCGCCTTCTCGATGCGGGTGCAGACCTGCGGGCTGTAATCGTCGGTGCCGTGACCGAACAGGTAGTTGTCCAGATCGAAGTCCTTGAGAAGCATCTTGGTGTGGAAGATGTTCTCCTGATAGACGTTGACGTCGATCAGTTGGTAGCGCTGCCGGGTGTCCTCGGACATGTAGTTCTGGATCGAGTTGATCTCGTGATCGATAAAGTGCTTCTTGCCGTGCACGTCGCGGGTAAAGCCCCGCACGCGGTAATCGAGCGTCACGATGTCCGAATCGAAGCTGTGGATCAGGTAGTTGAGCGCGCGTAGCGGCGAGATCCGCCCGCAGGTGGACACGTCGATATCGGCCCGGAAGGTGGAGATGCCGTTTTCCGGGTGGCTTTCCGGGTAGGTGTGCACGGTGATGTGGCTCTTGTCGAGGTGGGCCACCACCGACTCGCGCGACAGCTCGGCATCACCCGGCAACGGGCCCGGCTCCTCGTGATAGTCGATGCCCTCGGCGATCACCGGCTCCTCGGAGATCAGGATGGTCACCGAGGCGCCCTGCGGCTCGTAGTCCTGCCGGGCGACATTGAGGATGTTCGCCCCGATCATCTCGGTGACATCCGTCAGGATCTGGGTCAGCCGGTCGGCGTCGTAGACCTCGTCGATGTAGGCGATGTACTCGTTGACCTGCGCCCGGGTCTTGGCATAACAGATGTCGAAAATCGACATGCTCAGCGTCTTGCTGAGGTTGTTGAACCCGTGCAAGGTGACCGACGGCTCACCCATACTCTACCCCCCTGACAAAAACAAGGCGCCCGGCCATACAAAGCCGGGCGTTTTTACAATCGATGAAGAGTTGATGCCGCCATCGACGGCACCGTTGGGCGAAGTGTAAACCGCCACCTCCCGGATGACCACGAACAACTGCGCCGCCCGTCACGACTCCGGTCATGCCCCCGGTCACAACTCGGGCTCACGCACCTCGAAATCGTGGGTCAGTTCCACCGAGTCGCGCAGCATTGCCGAGACCGAGCAGTACTTGTCCGCCGACAGGTTCACGGCCCGCTCCACCTTGTTCGGATCGAGCCCCTTGCCGACCACCACGTAACGGGTATGAATGTGGGTGAACACCTTGGGCGCCTTGACCTCGGCACGCTCGGCGGACAGTTCGATCCAGCAATCCTCGACCGGCTGGCGCTGCTTGCCCAGGATCATCATCACGTCGATGGCGGTGCAGCCACCCAGCCCCATCAGGACCATCTCCATCGGCCGCGGGCCGGCATTACGCCCGCCGATCTCCGGCGCGCCATCCATCACCAGCCCGTGACCGCTGTCGGCCTCGGCCATGAACGCCATGCCGTCGACCCATTTGACTCGTGCTTTCATGCCTCTCCTCCCAGTTCGAACAGTTCCGCCAGCGCCTCGCCCGGCTCCTCGGCCCGCATGAACGCCTCGCCCACCAGGAAGGCATGCACGTCGTGCTCACGCATGCGCCGGACGTCCTCGACCGCGAGAATGCCGCTTTCCGTGACCACCAAGCGGTCATCCGGGATGTCGTGCAGCAATGACAGGGTGACATCGAGGCTGACCTCGAAGCTGCGCAGATCGCGGTTGTTGATGCCGATCAGGCGGGTGTCGAGCGTCAGGGCGCGCCGCAGTTCCTCGTGATCGTGCACCTCGACCAGCACGTCCATGCCCCAGTGGCGCGCCCGATCGTGCAGGGCATGCATGGTCTCGTCGTCGAGGGCCGCGGCAATCAGCAACACGCAGTCGGCGCCCATCGCGCGGGACTCGTCGACCTGGTAGGGCTCAATCAGGAAGTCCTTGCGCAGCACCGGTAGACGGCAGGCGGCGCGGGCGGCCTTGAGGTACTCGGCATCGCCCTGGAAGAAGTCTCGGTCGGTGAGCACCGACAGGCAGGCCGCCCCGCCCTTCTGGTAGCTCTTGGCAATCGCCACCGGGTCGAACGGATCACGGAACACGCCGCGGCTGGGCGAGGCCTTCTTGATCTCGGCGATCACCGCCGGGCGTTTCTCGGCGACGCGCGACTCGATGGCCCGCTCGAAGCCGCGTGGCCGATCGGCGGCCAGCGCCATGTCTTCCATGGCGAGCGGCGGGGTCACTTGGCGGGCGGCGACCACCTCGACACGCTTGCGGGCAATGATCTTTTTCAGGATATCGGGGGTATCAGTCACGGCAGTCACGGCGGGTAGTCATGGATGGGTCGGCCGAGCGCGTAGGGATAGAGCGCCCCGGCCAAGCGATTCAGGCGTGGCAGGCGCGGGTCATGGCGACCAACTGATCGAGCTTGTCCAACGCGCGCCCCTGTTCCAGCAAACGTTCGGCGGTGGCCACACCGGCGACCAGGTCCTCGGCCAGGCCGGCGGCGTAGATAGCCGCGCCGGCATTGAGCGCGATCATGTCGGCGACCGGGCCAGCCTCACCACCCAGGGCCGCGCGCACGCGCTCGACGCTCTGTTCGGGACCATCGACGATCAACCGGTCGAGCGGCTGGCGCGTGATGCCGAAATCCTCCGGCTCGATGCGGAAACGACGAATCGTGTTCTCTTTAAGCTCGGCGACCTCGGTGGCTTCCGCCAGCGAGATCTCGTCGAGACCGTCGTGGCTGTGCACCACCAGCACGTGGCGGGCGCCGAGGCGCTGCATCACCTCGGCCAGCGGCTCGAGCCAGTCGCTGCTGTACACGCCCAGCAGCATCGCGGGCGCCCCGGCCGGGTTGGTCAGGGGCCCAAGGACATTGAACAGGGTGCGCACGCCCAGCTCCTTGCGCGGCACGGCGGCGTGGCGCATCGAGCCGTGATGGCGCGGGGCGAACATGAAGCCGATGCCCAGCTCGCGCACGCAGCGGGCGACGCAATCGCTGTCGACCTCGAGATTCACGCCCGCCGTCTCGAGCATGTCGGCACTGCCCGAGCGACTGGTCACCGAGCGGTTGCCGTGCTTGGCGACATGCCCACCGGCCGCGGCCACCACGAAGCTCGAGGCGGTCGAGACATTAAACAGCGCCGAGCCGTCACCGCCGGTACCGACAATGTCGACCAGGTGCGGCACGTCCACCTGCACGCCCACCGCCAGCTCGCGCATCACCTCGGCGGCGGCCGTGATCTCGTCGACCGTCTCGCCCTTCATGCGCAGCGCGATCATTAGACCGGCCACCTGCACCGGCGTGGCCTCGCCGGCCATGATCTGGTGCATGACCGCATACATCTGCTCGCGGGTCAGATCATGGTGGTCGACGGTGCGGGCAATGGCGTCGCGAATGTTCATGGGCGTTTATCAGGGTGTCCGGCGTGTATCTGGCGGGAAACGGTAGCACGTCAGGGGGATGGGGCGCAGCAACGAGGCGCCA
>JAGXGL010000085.1 GCA_024636755.1 Guyparkeria sp.
CAACGAGACGATGAACGAAGGTGTCATCAACGGCGCTAACGTCCAGCAAAGCGCGTTTGCCAATGCCTCGGGCAACATCGGCGTCAACGTCGCTTCCGGCACCGGTAACGCTCAGAAGAACACCATGGCCGCGTCCGTTTCCACGGCTCGCATGGCTAGTGCCTCCCTGAACAGCAACCAGGAGTCGTACGACAACAACATCCGTAACGAAGGTCGTGTTGCTGAGTACACCGAGACCACGGCAGTCACCCTGTCAGGTACCGGCACTTACACCGGTAGCGGCAGCGGCCAGATGAGCGCTGACATCACCGGCTCGATGGACCAGATCGGCGATGTCTACCCGGACCAGTGGGACGACGCTCCGCACCCGAACGGCGATGCTGATGGTCACTTCGACCTCGACACGGCCACCCAGGGCGGTTCCGACCTGAACGACGACGGCGGGGCTTTGGCCTTTGGCGCCTCTGACATGGAAGCCAACGGCAGCATCGGCTTCCGTGAACGCGGCACCATCGATCTGGCAGGTGTTAGCGGCGAAGTGGCTACCACTCGCTACGTGGTCGTCAACGCCGAGAACAACGCCTTCCTGTCAGACAGCGCGTTCTCCAACGCTTCGGGCAACATCGGCGTGAACGTTGCTTCGGGCACCGGCAACCTGCAGAGCAACTCGCTCTCAATGGCCGTGGCTTGCAATACCTGCGTCGGCGGTAGCGCTGGCAACGGCGGCGGCGAGCAGTAATTAATAACCGATAACCCATCGGTCGACGGGGCGCGCAAGCGCCCCGTCTTTCCAGACGGCAACACTCGATCGGTGCCGTCCGGAAAGACGACAGACCACAGCAACACCTTTGAATTTCCAGGGAGCATCACCTTGCAGGCACCGTCCATCACATCCTCTATCCCCGGTCCCGCTCGGACGCATCGCGCGTCTAAAGGGCTGTTGGCGGTAACCGGCGTGATGACCGCCGGCTTGATGACCGCGATGGCTGCCTTGCCGGTCCAGGCGGCCGATGTTCAGTTTGCCGGGATCCTGCCGCATGGCCAAGTGATGGAAAAGCCGGTGGAAAGCATGCTGGAGCGGCGCTATCGCAACGTCGTGCGTCAGCAATTCGATTTCTCCTGCGGGGCGGCGGCACTCGCCACCCTGTTGAAGCACGCCTACGGCCTGAACCTGGACGAGGCGACGGTGCTCGCCGGGATGTGGGGTGTTTCCGATCACGAGCAGGTGCGCACGCGCGGCTTTTCCCTGCTCGAGATGAAGCATTACCTGGCTGAACTCGGCTATCGCGGACGCGGCTACGAGATCGATCTTGCTCGTCTGGGCCGAATCAGCGTCCCCACGATCGTTTTGATGGACATCAACGGGTACCAGCACTTTGTCGTGCTCAAGAGCGCCGCCAATGGCTACGTTCACGTCGCCGACCCGGCCCTGGGCAACAAGCGTTACACGACGGAAGAATTCATCGAGGCCTGGCCGTCGCAAACCGTGTTTGCGGTGATCGGGCCCGGGTTTGATCGACAGACGGTGCTGCTGGAGGACTCCGGCATTCCCGATAGCGGCGAGCTGCATCGTCGATCGGGATTGGTGCCCACGGCCGACCTGCTCGATTTCGGTTTTAAGCATGCCGACCTGTTCTGAGGTCGACGGCTCTTTGAGGGCAAATATCATGAATAGCAAGCGTTTGAACAGCATTCCATCGATTCACGATCACGATCACGACCGGCACGTGCCCGGTCTGCCGACCAAGGCGTTGTTGGTCGGGGGCGTTGCGATCGGCGTGGCCGTTGCCGGATTGTTGATCAGCGGAAAGGTGCTTGCCGCCAATCCCTACATCGTGTCATTGACCAATCCGGAACTGGCCGAGATGCGCGGACGATTCGTCGCTGCCGACAACCGCGTCATGTATTTCGGCGTCGAGATGATCACGCAGTGGCAGACCTCGAGCGGCACCATGTCCGGCGCACTGACGGTTGGCATCGATCGGGCCGGGGGCCGACCCACGATCACTTTCGCGCCTACGGTGACGATCGAGGGCTCGCCGAGCGTGGCCACCTCGGGCACGCATACGGTTGCGGGAAACAATACCGACGACACGCGCGGTGTTCGCCAGCAAATCCAGGTGGCGGGTAACGATAACCGTGCCGCGAATCACTTTGACGTGAGCATCGAGCCGCATCGCGGTGGCACGGCGTCGAGCGGCGGTTCCAACGTGGAAACCCAGCAAGGGGGCGCCGTGGTGACTTCCGGGCTGTCCGACGGCGGACGACAGGCGGGTGTAACCATGCAACTGGGCAACTCCCGTGTCTTTCAGGGCTTCCAGTCCGGTAATGCCACTCAGTCGATCCAGTTGGCAGGTGACCACCAGGTGGTCAATAATCAGCTGCGCCTGACGGTCGGCATCGATCCAAGCCAAATGAACAATCGTGAAAGCCTGCAACGTCAGGTAGGACAGTCGCTGGCCACATTGCGCGGCGGCATTTGATTTGTATTGATAACGACTTGCAATCGAGGGTAATTTCCCAAGGAGACGGGTCAATGGAAGTACCGAAGAAGGTAGGAGCGGGGCGCTTGATGAGTCGCGTCCCGGTGGGATTGTCGACGCTAACGGTTTGTGTGTCCCTGGGGTTGGCGCCGATGACCTGGGCGGCCAACGAGGCAGATAACGTTCAACAACTGCGCTCCGAGCTGGACGAGCTCAAACAACGCTACGTCGACGAAGTGCGGCGATTGCGCGAGATCGATGCCCGGTTGATGGCCGCGCAGACTCGTCTGTCAGAGGCCGGAGTTTCGCCGGAAGGTGATCTCGACGCGCAGGCGCCCCAAAGTGCGGCACAGGCCCCGGTCAGCGAGAACGGGGACGGAGAAACAGCACGCACGGCGCCAACCGCCGAGGACAAGCGAGAGGCCACCCGTCGTAGTGTCGATGACTTCATGCAGCAGGAACACGTGGCCTTCGATCGGCCATTTGTTCTCGAGGCGGGTATGGAATACAGCCGTTACGATCGCACGCAGTTGACGCTCAACGGCTTTCTCGCCCTGGATGCGATCTTTCTTGGCAATATCGCGGTCGACAATGTCGCCTCCGATACCTTCAAGTACACGCTGGCGGCCCGATACGGCCTGACGCCGCGCTGGAACATCGGCATCTCGGCACCGTTCATTCAGCGTTTCACCACCTATCAGAAGGGCGGTGCCGGTGGTTCAGCGGCCGCTATCGCCGAGGTGGATCAGAGCAGCGATCTGGCCATCGGCGATACCACGGTCAACGTGAGTTATCGACTGTTCCCGGAAACGGCCACTCGACCCGACGTGGTGCTGACCGGCAGCGTGATCGCGCCCACCGGCCAGGAGCCCTACGGGACCGACTGGCGGGTGATCGAGAAGCCCGGCGATGACTTCATTCGTTTTGCGGTGCCCGAAGAACAGGCAACCGGCAACGGGGTTTGGGGCGTGGGTGGCTCGGTATCCATGGTCAAGACGCTCGACCCGGCCCTGCTGTTCGCCAACTTCGGCTACACGCATTATTTGTCGCGGGATTTCGACGACCTCAACAACGACCCTGATACCGTCACCCCCGGTACGGTCAGCCTCGGCGACAGCTGGAACTGGGGCCTGGGTCTGGCGTTTGCGTTGAATGATCGCGCCAGTTTGTCGATGTCGTTCTCCCAGCAGATCAGTGGACAGGCTCGTACCCGCGCGGACGGTGACAGCTGGGTTGACCTGGTCGGCAGTGACGGCAACTCAGCGATGTTCAATCTGGGTCTGACGTACGCGCTGGGCAAGAAAACCACCCTGGTCACCACCCTCGGTGTCGGCCTGACGCCGGATGCCCCGGATTTCAGCCTCGGTATTCGCATTCCCTACGCGCTCTGACCGCCCGAAAGGGTGGCGTCGACCGACGCTCCTGCGGTCTTTCCTCCGTCGCCCGTGTCAGGCCGGGCCGGGGGATTTTTTTGGTTATGGCTATGGCTCCAGCCGGAGGGATGGCCCTGATGGCGTACCGATGGGTATAGTCCTTGTTTCGTATTGAGGAGCGACGATGGACGATTTTCGCACCTGGCACTGGCTGGAAACGGTGATTGAACTCGGCGGGCTCAAACCGGCCTCCGAGCGGTTGCACCGTACGCCTTCGACCATCAGTCACGCCATCAAGCAGCTCGAGCGTCGCATCGGGGTGACGTTGGTGGAGACGCGTGCGCGACGCATCCAGCTGACCGAATCGGGTTCGATTCTGCTCGAGCACGTGCGTCCACTGATTCGCGAACTGGAAGGTGTGCGCGGTGTGATCGAGCAATTCCGCGATACCGGCGCGTCGGTCATGCGCCTGGCCGTCGACCAGGTGTTTCCCCACGATCGCCTGATCGAGGCGATGGAGCGCTTCTCCACCGATTACCCGCATACCCGCATCGAGCTGTTCGAGACCGTACTCGGCGGCGGCCCGGCCATGTTCTGTGACGACGAGGTGGGCATCTACCTGGGGGTCGAACCGGTCGGTGATTACACCGGTGTGCAAGTCGGGCGCGTGCGCTTCGTCCCGTGCGTCGGACCGAGCCATCCCTTGGTCACACAGGCCGAGGCGATGCCGGCGGGGCAGTTGCTCGCCGAGGGGCAACTACGCCAACATCGGCAAATCGTGTTGCGGGATTCACACCCCGGCCGTGGGAGCAATGCCGGCTGGCTGGGCGCGGCCCAGCGGATTACGGTTAACCACCTGCATACGGCGGTCGAACTGATGCGATCGGGGTTGGGTTTCGGCTGGTTGCCGGAGCACCAGGCCCGTGCGGAGCCGGACCTGATGGTATTGCCGATCGAGAAGGGACTCTGTCCCGAGGCGGCAATGATGCTCTATCGCCAGCGTGAGTTGATGGCGAGCCCGGCCCATCAATGCATGATGGAATCATTGGTCGATTCGGCGCCGGGCTGATGGCCGTTAGCGCCGACGGGGAGCACCGGCGCCGAGGGCGGCCGGTTGGTGTGTCGATTCCCGAGTTTGGAAGGCGGCTTGCCGAGTGATCAGGCCGCGGCGCGCTCGGTGGCAAGCTGCCGGATCTTCTCGATCATGTTCGACAGCCCGGTCGCGCGGTTGGCCGAAAGGTGCGATGACAGGCCCAGTTCGTCGATAAAGCCGCCACCGGTCGCCAGGATATCGTCGGCGGTTCGCCCCGAATAGACGCGAAAGAGCAGGGCGATCAGGCCGTTGACGATCATCGCGTCACTGGTGCCGCTCAACTCGAGGCGGTCGCCGTCCCACTGGTAGTCGAACCACACCTGCGACTGGCAACCATGGAATTTGTGCGCCTCGTCCTGTTTCCCGGACGGGAAGGCAGGCATCTGCTTGCCCATGTCCATGATGTACTGGTAGCGCTCGGTCCAGTCGCCGAGGAAGGCGAATTCGTCCTTGAGTGCCTGGATCTCGGCGTCGATGCTGGGCGCCTTGTCGGCCATCGGTAGACTCCTAATCAGTCGGTTTCGCGAACAGTGAAGCTCTCGCCACAGCCGCAACTGTCTTCGATGTTGGGATTGTTGACGTGAAGCATGCGGGTCAGGCCGTCGACCACGTAATCGAGTTCCGAGCCGTGGATGGCCTCGAGGCTTTTAGGATCGGTGATGATCGGGATGCCATCACAGTCGAACCACAGATCGTCTTCCGCGACGTCGCGTGCCGCGTCCATCACGTAGGCGAATCCCGAGCAGCCGGATTTCTTGGTACCCAATCGCAGCCCCAGCGCCGCCGGGTCGTCGGCAAAGGTGCGCTCGAGGTGCTTGCGGGCAGCCTCGGTCATGGTCAGCCGCTGTCCGGCAGGCAGGGCCGCGGCGCGTTCGCGTGCCGCCTCGATGCGGGCCGGGTCTACCGGGGTAATCGGGGTGTCGTTGACGGGTTGTGCGCTGTGCGTTTGAGCGGTCATGGACCACCTCCAGTAATGTTCGCCGTTCGGGAAATTCTGCACGAATGGCATGCCGCTCTGGCCTAGCGAGCCGTTCGTGATCCAGGCGCGTCGTCGCCGGCGTGCCGGTGGTCACGTCAAGACGACGCAACACCGAGCACGGGCGGCTCGCCAGGCCCCGCAGGGCGCGCCTTGAGCCGGGCATCTGCTGTGTTCTCGTCCTTGGAAAGAGAATAACTCTTCC
>JAGXGL010000086.1 GCA_024636755.1 Guyparkeria sp.
ACGTTGATCGGGGTGATCTGGGCCGCGGGCATGGCCTTCGGCCTGATCCTGGTCGAGCTCACGCCGGGCTACCAGGCCGGGCTAATGACCTACCTGTTCGGCTCGATTCTCACCGTCGCCACCGTCGATCTCTGGCTGATGGCCGGCATCGATGCCGTGATCCTGGGGCTGGCGCTCTATTACTACCGCGACCTGCTCTCGTTCTCCTTTGACCCCATCTACGCGCGCACCCGCGGAATTCCGGTAACCGGGCTGTATTTCATGCTACTGCTACTGGTCGCCGAAACCGTGGTCATGATGATCCAGGTGGTTGGACTGTTGCTGGTAATCGCCTTGCTGACCCTGCCGCCCTACCTGGCCCAGCGCTACACCCGCACGCTGGGCGGCATGATGCTGCTCTCGGCCGCCTTCAGCCTGCTGTTCTGCCTGGCCGGCCTGTACGCCAGTTACTGGTTCGATGTCGGCTCGGGCCCCGCGATCATCGCCACGGCCTGCGCGATCTATCTCGTCGTCGTGGGTATCGAGCGACTTCTCCGCGCGGCACGCCGTTAATCGGCAAAACGGCGCGCTCTGGTCCGGGAGCCCCGTGTTGGTGCTTTTCGTCCCGCTCGTCGCATGGATCACCAGAGCGACCCGGACCAATCCGTCGCTTGCCGGCCGACGCGCCTGGCACCATCGCCCGCCCTTGCCAACCTCCCTACACCTCGTGATGACCATGAGCATCTTGCCATCGTTGATTGATCTCGTTGGCCTGATTGCCTGTCCACGCCTGACCCCCAGCGTGGACGCGATAAACTGCCTTATCGCTAGCCCCCGGGGAATTCCTGTCCGCCTGAACGGTCGAAGCAGCGCACCACCACCGCCATGACCGGGAGTCGCGCTTGAACTCATTGATTCGCTCGATACTGCTTGCAGGCCTAGGCACGGCCGTCGCATCGGCCGCCCTCGCCGATGGCCAAGCTCGTTTTAAGACTGCCGACCCATCCCTGCCGTCGCTGATGTTCAGTTGGCAAACAGCTGAACGCAGTCGTCTGGATACGCCCAACGAAACCGCCCACGTGCTGGCCATCGACGGCAGGGCCTGGGGCGTGGCGAAGGTCGCGGGGCACCCGGTGAGCATGGATCTCGACCAGTTGGCGAAGCTCCTTGGGCAGCACACTGCCCTGGCACGGCTCGGACCGGACGCGGTCGTCCCCAGTCAGATCACGTCGCTGGAGGCGACCGGGCAACGCGAAACGGTTGCCGGGGTCGACGGCGAACGCTACCGGGTGAGTTGGGTCGACAGTGAAGGCAACGCCCGCATCGACGAGGCGGTACTGACCGACGATCCTCTGGTCAGGGAAATGCAGGACGCCCTGCTGGGCGGCATGACCCGGGCGATTGCCAGTGGCACCGGTGTGAGTGGCCATGAGGCCGCAGAACAAGAGCTCACGCGTCGCGGGCTGGCGGTGCTGCGCTTTGGTGACGACTTTCGCCTCGAATCCATTTCGGATGCCCGTCAACCCGATGCCCGCTTTGCTATGCCAAGCCAACCGCTCGACCTGCAGCAGCTGATGCGTGGGGTGATGGGGAACTAGGGAAGCTCTGCACGATTCGATAGCGTCTCTGCGGGACCGCCAAGAGCCCATATGCAAGGCACAGTCCGCCGTGAAGGGCCGTCGCCCTTTACAAGGGCTGCAACACAGCAGATGGGCCCTTGGCGGCCCGCCCGGATGGGGCTTGCGGGTTTGCCCGCACTCGGCGTTACCGTCCCTCGACGGGCAACGAGCCCGTCTTCGGCACGGCGCCTTGATTGCGAACAAACCCGCAAGCCAGAGATGCCATCGAATCGTGCAGAGTTTCCCTAGGGGAAGGGAGAGATCCCGACTTCGAACGGTCGTTCGCGGGTCAGTCGGGGATGGCCTCGACGGCCTCGTTTCCCGATGCCGCGATCCGCGTCGCCACGGCGTGGTGGGCGCGCCGCGCAATCTCGCTGCGGTTGTCATCCGCCGTCGGATAGATCGGCTCGAGCACGTCGATCCGCGCCTCGAGCCCCTGGGAAGAAAGCACCCGCCACAATGACGGCCAGAGGCTTTCCTTGCCGATGAATGCCGGCGCGGTGGTGCGCTCCCCCTGCGAGTCGTAATAACGCAGGGCGATCGGCACTACCGGACGTTCCATGTCGATGGCGGGAGCAAGCAAACGAGCGTGGAATCGTCGCACCATCAGACCGTCAGTGGTCGTGCCTTCCGCAAACACCAACATCTGTCGACCATGCTCAAGCCCCCTTGCCACCGCCTCGCTGGCCGCCTCACTCCCCCGGCCACGCTCGATGAACTCCGTGCCGCTGAGCCTTGCCAGCCGACCGATCACCGGCCAGCGACGAATCTCGCTCTTGGCGACAAACACCGCTCCGTCGCAGAGTCCGCCCAGCAACGGAATATCCAGCCAGCTGACGTGATTGGGGAGCCAAAGACTACCTCCGGGTGGCAAGTCAGACAGCCGCTCCAAGCCCTCGACACGAACGCGCACCCCGAGCACCCGGGTGCCCCCCTCCAGCCAGGCCCTGGCCTGTTCGAGGCGAACCGCTTCGTCCAGTCGAGCAAATCGCCGGGTTAGCCAAAGGCCCGCGACAAAATAGAGCAGCAGCCGCACACCGCGACTCAATCCACGCAGGACGGGTCTCATACCGACGTCAGTGCTCCCGCCCTTCGGCCTCGGCACGGGCCACGGCCGCGATGGCGGCCTGCGCGTACTGGGCACCGGAAACGAACGTCAGAAGCGCGGCGACCATCAGCAGCCAATAGCCGATCAGGTAGACGTCGATCACGCCGAACAGTGGGAAGTAGTAGAGCAGGAACAGGATGGCGAACATCTGTGCCGTCGTCTTGAGCTTGCCCAGGGACGACACCTTGACCGCCGCACTGATGCCGCGGCTCGCCATCCACTCACGCAGGGCCGAGACGAAGACCTCGCGCCCGATGATCACCGCCGTGGCTATAACGATCGGCAGATCGCCGTCACTGAACACCAGGAGCACCAACGCCACGGCAACGATCAGCTTGTCCGCCACCGGATCGAGAAACGCACCGAAGGCCGATTGCTGGTTCCAGCGACGGGCAAGATAGCCATCGAGAAAATCGGTCAACGAGGCCAGGCCGAAGATCCAGGCGGAGGCCGGTCGCGCGAACTCGGTCGGGGTGAACAGGAACACGACCACCATCAACGGGATGGCCGCGATCCGCAGCCAGGTGAGCATCATCGGCAAATTCATGCAATCGCCTCCCGGCGTAGTGGCCAGGTCGCCATGACCTCGCTGGATTCCGGCGTGAAACGCTCCAGGGCGACGCCATCACCCTCGAGCGAGACCAGCCAGCCGGCCTCGCCCCAGTCACCGATCACGACCCGGGGGCGACCGTCGGCCAGCCGGTGGATCGCTGGACGATGGGTGTGTCCGTGGATCAGCCCGTCGGTGCCGGTCCGCTCGAGGATCTCGTCGACCGCCGCGACGTTGACGTCCATGATGTCCTCGGGCTTGCTCGACGAGGCCGTGCGGCTCTTGTTACGCAGATCCTCGGCGATCGCGATGCGCTCGGAAAGCGAGCGGGCGAGAAAATCACGCACGAAGCCCGGATCACGCAGCTGGGCCCGCATGGCCTGGTAGGCCGCATCATCGATGCAGAGCTCGTCGCCGTGGGTGAGTAGCCAGCGGCGCCCGCCCTGCTCGAGCACGGTCTGATCGGGCAGATGCGTGGCACCCAGCCGCTCGAGCAACTGGCGCCCGACGAGAAAATCCCGGTTGCCCGGCTGGAAGTACACCGTGGCCTTCAGGTCGGCAAAGCGCCCCAACCGCTCGGCAATCGCCGGATCGATTGGCTGATCGTCACCGATCCAGTAGTCGAACAGGTCCCCGAGCACATAGACCGCCTCGGCATGCTCGGCGCGTTCGAGAAAGGTATCGAGCAGGGCCAGCGTGCGGGGCTCGGGTGTCGCCAGGTGCAGGTCAGCGATGATCAGCGTTTCGGCCATGACCGGGCACGTCTCCCAGGGTGATCAGTCGGGTGGTGAGTCGGGTCGATCAGTCGATGCGCTCGGCCTTGTCGATCAGCACGTCGTCGACCGGCACGTCCTGGTGACCGTGGCGGGAGCCCGTCTGCAGCGTGGCCATCTTGTCGACCACGTCCATGCCGTTGACCACCTCACCAAACACGGCGTAGCCCCAGCCCTGCGGGGTCTCGGAGGAGAAATCGAGAAAGGCGTTGTCGGCCAGGTTGATGAAGAACTGGCTGGTGGCCGAATTCGGATCCGGGGTACGCGCCATCGACAGCATCCCGCGCTTGTTTTTCAGGCCGTTGTTGGCCTCGTTCTCGATCGGTGCGCGGGTGGGCTTTTGCTCCATTTCCGGCGTCAGACCGCCACCCTGGACGACGAAGCCCGGAATGACACGGTGGAAGATCGTGCCCGCGAAATGGCCCGCGTCGACATAGGCGAGAATGTTTTCCACCGTCTTGGGGGCCTTGTCGTCGTACAGGCCGATCTCGATCTCGCCCAGTCGCGTGGAGAAGCGGATCTTGCTATTGATGTCACTCATGCGTTTTATCTCGTCTGTGGGGCCGTTAAACTAACGCCTTTCCCGAAAGCTTAGCTTTCAGGAAACACGTCATTTCCAATGCAGAACAGTCTAACGACCTTCGACCCGGAATCGTAGCCAACATGCTCACAATCTATGACACCGCCGCCCGCGCCAAGCGCGAGTTCACCCCGATCCGGCCCGGCCAGGTCGGGATCTACGTCTGCGGGATGACGGTCTACGATCGCTGCCACATCGGTCACGCCCGGGTGCTGGTCGTCTTCGACATGGTGGTGCGCTACCTCAAGGAGCGCGGCTTCGACGTCAACTACGTGCGCAACATCACCGACATCGACGACAAGATCATCGCCCGCGCCGCCGAAAACGCCGAGAGCATCGAGTCGCTGACCAATCGTTTCATCGAGCTGATGCACCGGGATGCCGAGGCACTGGGCTGCCTGCCGCCGACCTCGCAGCCACGCGCCACCGAGAACGTCGACGAGATGATCACGATGATCACGACACTGATCGAGCGCGGCAACGCCTATCGCGCCGACAACGGCGACGTCTATTTCGACGTCTCGACCTTCGCGCGCTACGGCACGCTCTCCGGGCGCGATCCGGAGGATCTGCGCGCCGGCGCCCGCGTGGCCGTCGACGAGGCCAAGGACGATCCGCTCGACTTCGTGCTGTGGAAGCACGCCAAGCCCGGCGAGCCGAAGTGGGAGGCGCCCTTCGGCCCGGGTCGGCCCGGCTGGCACATCGAATGCTCGGCAATGTCCACCGAGTCGCTGGGCACCACCTTCGATATCCACGGCGGCGGCCACGACCTGATGTTCCCGCATCACGAGAACGAGATCGCTCAGAGCGAATGCGCCACCGGCTGCCACTTCGTCAACTACTGGATGCATAACGGCTTCGTCCGGGTCGACGACGAGAAGATGTCCAAGTCGCTGGGCAACTTCTTCACCATCGAGGAGGTCACCCAGCGCTACCACCCCGAGGTGGTGCGCCTGTTCATCCTCTCGAGCCACTACCGCAGCCCGCTCAACTACTCTGACCAGCACCTCGATGCCGCCCAGGCGAGCCTGTCGCGCTGGTACAGCGCGCTGAAGAAGGTGCCGGCCAACGCCGAGCCGATCGCCGAGGTGATGGACGCCTTCCATGACGCCATGGACGACGACTTCAACACGCCCAAGGCCATCGCCCTGATTCACGAGCAACTGCACCTGGTGCACAAGATCGGCGAATCCGACAAGGAAGCCGCGGCCCCGCATGCGGCCACGATCAACGCCATGGGCGCGATCCTGAACCTGGGTCAACTTGATCCGGATGCCTTCCTCCACTGGAGTGCGGAAGGCGATCGCGAGGACACCTTCGACGATGCCGACATCAACCAGTTGATCGCCCAGCGCGCCGAGGCCCGGGCCTCCCACAACTTCGAGGAATCCGATCGCATCCGCGACCTGTTGCTCGACAACGGCGTCACCCTCGAAGATGGTCCGCAGGGCACGACCTGGCGCCGGCAATAAGCCATTGCCAATCACGGCTTACCGGACAACACTTGTGTTTTCCCGGTCAATCAATAGCTTAAACACACCTATTCATTCACGGTCGTCCCTCGCGACGACCGCTGTCAGCGAGCATCCATGAGTACACCGACTATCATCCGTCCCGAAGGCTGGCTGTATCACGTGTCGCACACCGACCTTGACGGCTACGGCGCTCAGTACATGGTCGATCAGACCGACCAGCGCTGCCATTTCGTCAACGCCGATTACCGCGACATCAACAACGCCATCGACGACATCGTCGCGCGCATCCTCAAGGCCGGTGAGCCGGCGGGGCTGCTGATCACCGACCTCAACCTGACGTTGGATCAGGCCAAGGCGCTCGACAAGCGGATCACGAAGATGAAGGTGCCGGTCGAGCTGCAATTGCTCGATCACCACGCCACCGGCGCCGACTGTGCCGAGGCCTTCGACTGGTACTACCTCGACACCGATCGCTGCGCGAGCCTGCTGACCTTCGAGGCGGTGGCCGATCACCTCGACCCGGTCCAACGCGACCTGATGCGCCAGCGCGCCGAGTTCATCGACGTGGGTGACCGCTGGCTACGCGACCACGACAATTTCCGCCGGGCGATCTACCTGATCGGCCTGGTCATGCAAGACGATCACCTCGCCCCGCCGCTCAAGGATTTAAAGCGCGCCTACCGCTTCCACGTGATGGAGGCGTTCTTCCGTTCCCACGAGTCCGGCGAGACGCTGGAGGCGTTCGAGCGCCAGCTATTCGACGCCCGCAAGAGCTTCCTCAAGGGGCGGGTGGAAAAACGCATCTTCAACGACGAGAACCTGCCGCTCAACGACAAGTTCCACATGCTCTCGGCCTCGGTACTCGACGAGGATTTCGTCCCGGTACTCGAGATCGAAGGCGTGCGTACCGGCGTGTTCTTCAACTGGCCGCACGATGTCTGGCGTGGCGTGATCATGGACATGATGGAAGTGCGCGGTCAGATCGACATGGCAATGGGCATACGCGGCAATGGCCGCCTCTCACTGCGCGCCAACCCCGGCGTGAACGCCGGTGAGATTTCCGCACGCTACTTTGGCGGTGGCGGTCATCCCGGTGCGGCCGGCGGTGAGCTCAAGGACAACCGTCTGCGCGATCTCGCCCACGCGGTCAGCGCCATCCAGAAGACCCTCGCCGCCGGCGATCGATGAGCACGCCGATCATCACCCGGCCCGGCTTCAAGGCCCTCGAGGCCGAGCTGGATCGGCTCTGGCGCGTCGAACGACGCGAGGTCGTGCAGGCGGTTTCCGAGGCCGCCGCGCTGGGTGATCGATCGGAGAACGCCGAGTACATCTACGGCAAGAAGCGGCTGCGCGAGATTGACCGTCGCATCCGCTACCTGCAAAAGCGCCTGCCGAACCTCAAGGTCGTCGACCGCGTACCCGACGACACCGACAAGGTCTACTTCGCCGCCTACGTCGAGATGGAATGCGAGAGCCAGGCACTCGAACGCACCCTGCGCCTGGTCGGGCCGGACGAACTCGACCCGTCGCGCGGCTGGATCAGCATCGACTCTCCGGTGGCCCGCAAGCTGATCGGCCGTCGCCCCGGCGACGTGGTGCGGCTGCCGGCCGGCGAAGACAAGGGTCAACTGCCCTGGGAAATCGTCGATATCCGTTACCAGTAAGGCGTACCCCACGGCACAGGCCCAATGCAAACTGGACATATGGACGTCCATGTCACCATTGGCAAAACAATCCGCGTTTCTCTCGGCTTGTCCCGCTCAACGGTGCCGATGTGACGCGGCCGGCCGCTCGTGCCGCGGATTGCGATCACTAACGGCCACTGGCCGCCCATTCACACGACGCTGAGCTTAATGGCCACCATGCACGATCTCGACTACTTGAGGCTGCTTCAGGCCGCCGTGGAACAGTCGTTTGACGCGGTGGTGATCACCACCGCAGAGCTCGATCGCCCCGGCCCGGAAATCGTCTACGCCAACCCGGCCTTCCTGTCGATGACCGGCTACCCGCTCGAGGAGATACTCGGCCAGACGCCGCACCTGTTCCAGGGCAAGGCCACCAGCCGTCCGATGCTCGATCGACTGCGCGCGGCGTTGGAGGCGGGCAAGGGTTTCTCGGCGCAAACCGTCAATTATCGCAAGGACGGGACGCCCTACGACGTCGAATGGAGCATTTCGCCGGTGCGCGACGAGGCCGGCGGCATCACTCACTTCGTCTCGGTCCAGCGTGACATCACGGCGGAGACCCGCGAGCACGAGCGCGGTCAGATGCTCGTTTATGCGCTCGATGCCAGCAGTGACAGCGTGGTGATCACCGATCGGGACAACCGCATTCTTGACGTCAATAGCGCATTCGAGAAGCACATCGGCTATAGCCGCAAGGAAGTACGCGGCAAGAATCCCAGCGTTCTCCAGTCCGGCCTGCATGACCGCAGCTTCTATCAACGCATGTGGGACACCCTCGACCAGGGTAATGTCTTCCGGGACACGTTCATCGACCGGCAGAAGAACGGCCAACTACTCCACATGGAAGAGACGATCACGCCGGTCAGGAACGAGCATGGCGAATTGACCGGTTACGTCTCCATCGGCAAGGACATCACGGAGCGTGTCAACGCGGAAAACGAGCTCAAACGTCTTGCCACCACCGACATGCTCACCGGGCTGATCAACCGGATGCATTTCGAGAAAATCCTCAGCCACGAGCATGACCGGGTGCGGCGTTACGGCCACCCGGCCGCCCTGATCATGATCGATATCGATCATTTCAAGCAGATCAACGACGATTTCGGTCATCCCATCGGAGACGCCGTGCTGACGCGTTTCGCTCGCCTGATCAGCGAGCATATTCGTGCCACGGACAGCTTTGCTCGCTGGGGCGGCGAGGAGTTCATGCTGATCACGCCGGACACCGATGAACCCGCCGCGAGGGCATTGGCCGAGAAACTGCGGCGGCTGGTCCACGACACCGACTTCCCCGAAATTGGGCATGTCACGGCAAGTTTCGGTGTCGTCCCGTTAGCGGAGGATGCAACGCCGGAGCAAACGGTGCACCGGGTCGATCAGCGACTCTATGCGGCCAAGCAACAGGGGCGCGATCGAGTGGTCGGCGACGACTAGCCCGTCACTGTCCTCTAGCTCTTCTCAAAGGCCTCTACTGCATCGTGCACCTCGGCGATGTCGGTGATCGCCGGGCCGCCGTCCATGAGGATGGCGACCTTGCACGCCTCGATGATCTCGGGATGGGGCCCTCCTGCCTTGAGCCCCTTCTGCACGTGGATACCGATGCAATACTTGCCGCGTACGGTGATCGCCATGCCCAGGGCGCTGAGGTCCTTGACGTCGTCCCCCAGCACCTTCTCCATAAAGCCGCTGCACGCCTGCATGGTCTCGCCGGCCTCGGCCTTCATCCAGCCCTTGCCGGCCTGGGCATCGTGCATTGCCTCGGTCATCCCGTTGCTCAGTTCGCGGTCTTGCATCGAATTGCCGTTTTGATCGAATCGTCATGAGCATCGACCATAATGAACCCGGCCAAGAGCTCATTCACTCCTGTCAGGAACTGTTCACGTGATCGAAACACTGCGCAATCGCTTCGCCCTGCCCGGGGTCCACTTCCATCAACATGGCCGGCTTGTCGTGATGGAACTGACAAATTCGCAGGGCAGTGCATCGATCACGACGATGGGCGCGACGGTGCTCGGTTACACACCTCAAGGCGGTGACGAGTTGATATGGGTCAGCGAGACGGCCCATTTCGATGGCACTCGTCCGGTGCGCGGCGGCATTCCGATCTGCTGGCCATGGTTCGGGGCCCATCCGAACGATTCCGCGCAGAAGGCGCATGGCTTCGCACGACACCTGCCGTGGGAGATCGAATCGGTGACGGTCGAGGACGACATCACTCGGGCCATCCTGCGGCTGCAAGCCGACGAGGCCACCCGTCGCATCTGGCCCCACGACTTCGTCCTCACCCTCACGGTGACCCTCGGGGAGACGCTGCGCCTCGACCTGACCGCGGAAAACCGTGATGACGAGACCTGGCAACTCTCGGAGGCGCTGCATAGCTATTTCCGCGTCACGGATGCCCGCGACATTGCCATCGAGGGCCTGGAGGGATTGAACTACTGGGACAAGCAGCAAGGCGGCATCCGCGGAATCCAATCGACTCTCTTGCGGGCTCGCCCGCCGATCGACCGGGTGTTCTTCGATCACCAGGGCAAGGCCGTAATCGAGGATCATGCCCGGCGGATCGTCGTCGAAAAGGCCGGGAGCGCCACCACGGTGGTCTGGAACCCGGGCCCTGAGGGAGTGCGTGCCTTTGACGACATGTCCGATGATGCCTGGCGCGAGATGCTCTGCGTGGAAACGGCGAACGCCATCGATAACGGCTACGCGCTTCGCCCCGGCGAGCGACATACCTTGTCCGCCACGATTCGAACCGAGAAGATCCTCGCCCGCAGGTGACGTCGGCGTCGCCCCCGCTGCTCGACTCGCCATGCGGTTGGTTCCCAGGGGCCGGCAGGGGCAAGGCCCAACCTCGATTGCAAGGGACTTGTCGGCTGGAACGTCAGCTCCGCGAAGCCCCGGCTCGAACGGCAGCGCCCCGCATGCGTTCGGCTGTTGCACCGGTGTCACGTCGCCAGCGGCGCCATGCTCGTCGCGTCCTGAACACGGAAATTGACCACACCAAAGCCGTATAGACCACTTTTTGCCCGCCAAAACGGCAAAAATTGCGATCTGATTGCTCTGAATCGATACGTTTGGGCGACTCGTTGCGAAAATACACAGCGCCGGGAAAAAGTGGGCATATGTCCGGTACGTCGTTAAAAACGCCTCCTTCATCTGCCTCTGTCTAGATTCAAAATCGTTACTGAGCAGGAAGAAGCGACTGTTTTGCAAAAAAACTATGGCTTATCGAGCAGAACGCGGGATAATGCGTTCCGGGAAAACGAAACAGCGTTTCCCCGAGAGGATTCAGTTTAAGGACTCCTCAATTGCACCAGGCTCGAACCCCGCAGGACCACAGATTGAATTATCCAGTTTGTATGACCCGCTACGATTTGCAGTTCTCTGACGCTTTTGCAGTCCTTCAGCACCCCTCGTTTTTCATTCAATTTTATGCATATGCATAGCATCAGAGGTATCCATCATGGCTACAGGCACCGTTAAATGGTTTAGTGACGAGAAAGGCTTTGGCTTTATCGCTCCTTCAGACGGCTCCAAGGACGTTTTCGTCCATCACAGCGCCATTCAGGGCGGCGGCTTCAAGTCGCTGGCCGAAGGCCAGACCGTCACCTTCGAAGTCGAGCAAGGCCAGAAGGGTCCGGCCGCGGTAAACGTCCAGATCTAATCTGGACCCAACCCGGTCGACAGCAAAACCCCGCCTAGTGCGGGGTTTTTTCGTTGTCCGGTGCAAAATTCTGGCGGTGCCGACCGCCGCAACCAACGGCCTGCCGTTACGATACCGCCCATGATCCGCCCCGTCCCTCTCATCGTCCTCGCCCAACTATTCGGCACCTCGCTCTGGTTCAGCGCCAATGGCGTAGGCGATGCCTTGATGAATGACTGGGGCCTATCCCCGCTGGAGATCGGCACCCTCACCGCCTCCGTGCAGGCGGGCTTCATCCTGGGCACCCTGCTGTTCGCCGTATCGGGATTGGCCGATCGGTTCGCCGCGAGCCGAGTGTTCCTGGTTTCGACGATTACCGGGGCAACCGCCAATCTGGCGCTCGCCTGGCTTTCTCAGGATCTTGCGACGGCAGCACTCTACCGGTTTCTCACGGGATTCGCCCTGGCGGGGATCTACCCCGTCGGCATGAAACTAATCGTGAGCTGGGCGCCGGAACGACGCGGCGAGGCACTCGCCTGGCTGGTCGGCATGCTGACACTGGGAACGGCCACACCACACCTTTTGCAAGGGTTGAGCCTCGGGATCGCCTGGCCGTGGGTGATCACGTTTGCCTCGGGACTGGCGTTGCTGGGCGGGGGGCTGATCGCGTGGCTCGGGGACGGCCCGCATCTGGGACGATCGCCGAGGTTGCAATGGGGTGGAGCCTTTCGTGCTTTCCGCCACCGCGGGTTTCGTGCCGCCGCATTGGGCTATTTCGGTCACATGTGGGAGTTGTACGCCTTCTGGGTACTCGTACCACTGTTCATCGCCGGGCTCTATCCGCAGGCCACGGCCACCATGCTGTCGTTGCTTGCCTTTGCGGTGATCGGGGTCGGCGCGATCGGCTGCGTGGCGGCGGGCCGAGTTGCACGTCATCTTGGCAGCGCCCGGGTCGCGGTGATCGCCCTGGCCACCTCCGGCGGTTTCTGCCTGTTCTATCCCTGGCTCGCCGACCTGTCGGCCGGGTTGGCCCTGATTGCCTTATTACTCTGGGGTGTGGCGGTCATTGCCGATTCCGCGCAGTTCTCGGCGCTCGCCAGCCGCCATGCTCCGCCCGACGGGGTTGCCAGTGCGCTCGCCATCATGAATAGCATCGGTTTTGGTTTGAGCGCACTGGCCATTCCGCTCACCACCAGCCTGTGGCAGGACCTGGGCGCCCACGTCAGCTGGTTGCTGTTGCCCGGCGCGACCCTGGGCGTAGTGGCGATGCGCCCCTTGCTCGGCGCCCGATCCGCTGTGTCCAGCGAGGCGTCATAGCAACGCCCAGACAATCGTTCCGACACTAAGCCCGGTGAGCGCGAACGCGACCAATGCGAGCAAGCCGTCACGCATGATCAGTGCGAGTCCGAATACGGTCAGCGTCAAGCCGGCGGCGTTGGCCGAGAACGGAATGAACTCCATCGCCGGCATCACCAGGGAAACCAGCAAGGCCAAGATAGCCACGCCGTAGCGCGCTCCGCCGTTTACCAGGAACGTCAATCGCGGGCGCAGGAAACGATCCAGGAAGCGCGCCGTGGGCATGATCCAGTCGACCACCTTTTTCAGCGTCTGATGCCGGATCTGACGTTCGAGCAAAAACGCCGGCAACCAGAAGTGATCCCGGCCAAGCAACAACTGCAGAGCAATCAGAAACACGAAGATGCCGATCAACGTCGGCACGCCGGGAATATCGCCGATCAACGGCGCGAGCGTGATCAGCCCGGCCAACAAGAGCATCGGCCCAAACGACCGTCGACCGATCACATCCAGTACCGTGCCCAACCGAACCGAGGTGCCATCCTCGCGGATATTGGCTAGCAACTGCAAAAGCTCGACCAGCCGCTCCGCTTCGCTGCCCTCCGAATCGGGGGTCTCTGCCTCGCGCTCAGATGGATTGGACATCGCTGTTACCCTTTCTATGAACCGCGTCGGAACGCTGACCGCCCATTTCCTGGCGCCTCGAGCGGCCCGGGACATATCGGCGACCCGGCTGCCGACCGATCCGGCGAGACGCAGCGCTACCGGGCATTTGTTGTAAACTTGGAGCCATCTTTTCACCCGGGGCCCTGCCCCGGGTTTTGCCATTGGTGCGGCACTCTCTCCGACCCGACAAACGGGCATTGGTTTCGCCGAGACAGCCACCCGCGGATCCCGAGGTTGACCATCCATGATCTTCCGCTTTCCCATCGTCATTATCGACGAGGATTTTCGCTCCGAAAACGTTTCCGGCCTGGGCATTCGCTCGCTCGCCGAGGCCATCCGTGCCGAGGGCGAGGAGGTATTGGGTGTTACCAGCTACGTGGACCTGGCCGCCTTCGCGCAGCAGCAGGCACGGGTGTCGGCCTTTGTTATCTCGATCGATGACGAGGAATTCCACGGCGGCAACGCGTCGGTGGACGAGTCGCTGGAGGTCATTGTCCAGCTGCGCAACTTCATCCAGGAGATCCGCTTTCGCAACGCGGACATCCCGATCTTCCTCTACGGCGAGACGCGCACCAGCCGGCACCTGCCCAACGACGTGTTGAAGGAGCTGCACGGCTTTATCCACATGTTCGAGGACACGCCCGAGTTCGTCGCTCGCCACGTCATTCGTGAAGCGCGCAGCTATCTCAACTCACTCGCCCCGCCCTTCTTCCGCGCACTGACCGGCTACGCCGCCGACGGCTCGTACTCCTGGCACTGTCCGGGGCATTCCGGGGGCGTGGCCTTCCTGAAGAGCCCGGTGGGGCAGATGTTTCACCAGTTCTTCGGCGAAAACCTGCTGCGCGCCGATGTCTGCAATGCCGTCGAAGAGCTGGGTCAACTGCTCGATCACACCGGGCCGGTGGCCGCCTCGGAGCGCAACGCCGCGCGCATCTTCAATGCCGATCACCTGTTCTTCGTCACCAATGGCACGTCCACGTCGAATCGCATGGTCTGGAATTCGAACGTGGCCCCGGGTGACGTGGTCGTGGTCGACCGCAACTGCCACAAGTCGATCCTGCACGCGATCATCCTCACCGGCGCCATCCCGGTGTTCCTGATGCCGACGCGCAACCACTACGGCATTATCGGCCCGATTCCACGCAGCGAGTTCTCGAAAGAGAACATCAGGAAGAAGATTGCCGAACACCCATTCGCCGGGCAGGTCGAGGATCAGCAACCCAAGATCCTGACCATTACCCAATCGACCTACGACGGCATTCTCTACAACGTCGAGGAGATCAAGGACGAGCTCGATGGGTTCGTCGAGTGCCTGCACTTTGACGAGGCCTGGCTGCCGCACGCGGCCTTCCACGACTTCTACGGTGACTACCACGCCATCGGCGCCGATCGGCGCCGATGCGAGGACTCGGTGATCTACTCGACCCAGTCGACCCACAAGTTGCTGGCCGGCCTGTCGCAGGCCTCGCAGGTGCTGGTGCAGGACTGCAACAAGGAGCGCTTCGATCAGGACGTCTTCAACGAGGCCTACCTGATGCACTCCTCAACCTCGCCGCAGTACGCGATCATCGCCTCCTGCGACGTGGCCGCCTCGATGATGGAGCCACCGGGCGGCACGGCGCTGGTCGAGGAGTCGATCTTCGAGGCGATGGACTTCCGCCGGGCCATGAAAAAGGTCGATGCCGAGTACGGCGAGGACTGGTGGTTCAAGGTTTGGGGGCCCGATTCAATCCCCGAGGAAGGTATCGGCACGCGCGACGACTGGATGCTGCACGAGGACGATCGCTGGCACGGCTTCGGGCGGGTGCCGACCGGCTTCAACATGCTCGATCCGATCAAGGCGACCATCATTACGCCCGGGCTGGACGTCGACGGCGATTTCCACGACTGGGGCATCCCGGCGGCGATCGTCACTCGCTATCTCGCCGAGCATGGGGTGGTAGTGGAAAAGGCCGGTCTTTACAGCTTTTTCATCATGTTCACCATCGGCATCACCAAGGGCCGCTGGAACACGCTCCTGACCGCCCTGCAGCAGTTCAAGGACGAGCATCAACGCAACCAGCCCTTGTGGCGGATCATGCCCGAGTTCGTCAACAAGCATCCGCGCTACGAGCGGGTCGGCCTGCGCGATCTCTGTGAAAAGCTCCACGCGGTCTATCGGGAGTACGACGTCGCCAAACTGACCACGGAGATGTACCTCTCCGATATCCAGCCGGCCATGCGCCCGGCGGATGCCTGGTCGAAGATGGCGAGAAAGCAGATCGATCGTGTGCCCATCGACGAGCTCGAGGGGCGGATCACTGCCTCATTGGTGACGCCCTACCCGCCGGGGATTCCCCTGCTCGTGCCGGGCGAGCGTTTCAATGCCCGCATCGTCGAATACCTGAAGTTCGTTCGCCACTTCAATAAGCAGGTACCGGGGTTCGAGACCGACGTGCATGGACTGGTGGCCGCGGAGACCGACGAGGGTCTGCGCTACTTTATCGACTGCGTCCGGGACGACTGACTCGCGTCGTTGTCGTTCAAGTCGATTGCAGGTCGCCATGCCAGAACGTTTGCAAAACGGACGGCCTCACGTCGCCACCAGTCCGGAGACGGCCAACGTGCCGACGGCCAGCAGATAGAACAGACCCAGCAAGACGAACAGGCCATCCACGGCGACCAGCGCAAGGCCGAACGCCACGACGGCCAACCCAGCGGCCGTCGCCGAAAATGGCACCACTTCCATCACCGGCATGGCCAGCGCCAACAGCAGGCAGACAACAGCGATGACGATCGCGCCGCCCTGGGACGCCAACAGGGGAAGCCGCGGTCGCAACCACCAGTCGATGAAACGCGCCGGCCGGTCCAGCCATTGCAGCGCGTCCTGAAGACGGTTGCTCGAGACGTGACGGTTCAGCAGCCAACCAGGCAGCCAGAATGCCTCTCGTCCCATGACCAACTGAAGGGAGATCAGCGCCAGCCCCAGACCCATGGCCGTCGGCATGCCCGGCACGCCACTCAATGGTGAGACCAGGATCACGCCGATCAGGAGCAGCACCGGGCCGAACGAACGCGTGCCCAAGGCATCCATGATCGCGGAGAGCGATACCCTATCGCGATCAGCCGCCACCTGCGCGATCCGTTGCAGCAGATCGCCCAGATTGCGTGGTATCCCATCGACGGCCAGTGCCTGATCCGGCTCCGACCGATTCTCGTCCTGCGGCATTGCCGCGGTCCCCCGTGAACGTGGTTATCGCTACCTGAGACCGCCGCCAAGCAGTTGACTTCGCAAATACCTCAGAGCCAGCCGGGACAGCGAACCGTGTGTTGCGTCGTCTATCCAGCCATAGGCCGCGCCGGTGGCTACCACCAGTCCGAGCGTTCGCCAGGGATGCACCTGCACGCCGACCGCCACCGGCACCCAGAGCGTATCGACATCACCCTGCAGACGCTGGCTGCAGCCAGATAACGCCCACTTGGCTTCTTCCAGTTCCTGTGATGGCGAGAGCTCACGCCGGGCAAGCGGATAGGCGGTCGGATCGGGACGCTGGGCACGCCCTTGCAGCCGCCGAGCCCCCGTGGTCACCGCAACCATCGGTAGGCCCAGAAACTCAACGCGGCGGCAGTCGACAGGCACAACAACGCAATCACGGCAAAACCAACTGCCGCGCCCCAGATCGGGGCAACCCAGTGGTACAGGCCCGCCAATGCCAACCCGATACCGGCAACCGCCAAGATGCCCACCACGCTTACCGCCACGAGGGCGACCGCAACGCGACCGACCTGTTGGCGAAGCACGCGCCCTTCGGCCTCGACCAGGTTGGTCAGGGCGAGGACGTAATCAGTCAGCGCTTTCAGTGCCGGCCTCCGTCGATCAGCTTGGCGATGACGAACCCGATGCCGAAGGCGGCAACCACCGAGGTCAGCGGATGACGACCGACCAGCTGCTCGGCCTCATCGACGCGCTTTTCCCCGTGCTTGCGTGCCTGCTCGTAGCCCCGGTTCAGGGTGTCCAGGCCTTCATCGAAGGCGTCCTTGGCTTCGTCGCGTGCCCAGCTGGCGCCGTGGCGCACACGGCTCTCGCCCTGTTCCTTGACCGCCTGGAGAAGATCGCCCATGTCGCCACGCAGTTTCGCCAGATCGGCCTTGACCGCTTCCAGCTCTTCGTTGCTGTCTTTTTGGGGTGCCTGTGCCATGTCGGTAATCCTCATGATGAAAAAGTGGGAACGCTTGCCCTAGAGCGTAGTCGTCCGCTTGAACGAATCCAAGTCGTGCTGACCACGGAGCAATGTAGAGACAGTGTGGGCATCACGCGGTTCCGTCGCCCCCTGCACACACCTCCACTGGGGACACCTTTCACGTCCCTCCCCACCAACAAACATTGCAGGTCTTCCGCAAAGCGACTATAAATGGTTGATCTAAATCGGGACTCCACACTCTCTCCCATGACACCGATCGCTGCCTCATTGCCCAGCCTGCCGCCCGCCCCGCGCTTTGTGCCGGGCGGTTCGGCCGGTGTGGTGGAAATCGGCAGGCCAAAAGCGCCGGCGGTAACCACAGAAACACCACCGGCTGCGGGCCCGAAGGGCGACCCAAAGGGCGAAGAGGGGCGGCCCGTGCGTTCGCCCGTGGCGACCGATGCGGCCTCGATCGAAGAACAACGCATGCTCACGAACCTCAAGGCGCGCGATCGCGAGGTGCGTACCCATGAGAGTGCCCATCGCGCGGCTGGTGGCGATCTCGTGCGCGGTGGCTCCTACGATTACCAACAGGGGCCGGACGGGAAACGCCATGCGGTCGGTGGTGATGTCCAGATCGACACCACCCCCGTCCCGGACGATCCACGCGCCACCGCGGACAAAATGGCGCAGGTCATTCGCGCAGCGTTGGCCCCGGCCAAGCCCTCACCCACCGACCTCGCCGTGGCCGCGCAGGCCACGACCGAACGTAATCGCGCCCAGAGCGAGGCCCGCATGGACCCCGGCGCAGCAAGCGACGACAACCGATCATCTACAAACCCTTCATCGACGAACAACGGGACCAGCGACAACAACGGGGCCAGCGACGCCACCAGCGCCTATCAACGCACGGCCGACCAATCGGACAGCGGATCGAACCTCTACGCCATGGCCTGAGCCTGCCCGCTCCCCGATCCGCACGCCACTGGCCGGCCTCGATGCCGAAGCAATCGGGCATCAGCCTATTCACCCCATCAGCAGGTATTTGGTCTCCAGGTACTCATCCAACCCTTCGCTCGCCCCCTCGCGACCCAGACCCGATGCCTTGACCCCACCAAAGGGGGCGGCGGCGTTGGAGATTAGGCCCGTATTGATCCCAATCATGCCCGCCTCGATGGCCTCGGCGACCCGCCAGACCCGGTGCACGTTCTCGCTGTAGAAATACGCCGCTAAGCCGAAGGGTGTGTCGTTCGCCATCTCGATCGCCTCGGACTCGTCGGTGAAACGTGACACGGCCACCAGCGGCCCAAATGTCTCCTCGTACATCACCTGCATCGATTGGCGCACTTCCGTCAGTAACGTGGGCAGCATGTAATTCTCGCCGCGAGGATCACGCCGCCCGCCGGAAACCAGCGTGGCGCCTTGTCCCGTGGCATCCTCGACCTGTGCCAGCACCTTGTCGGCGGCCGCCTTGTCGATCAGCGGAGTCACGTCGGAATCGGGGTTCATGCCGTCGCCCAGCTGGAGGTCCTCGATGCGGGCCTTGAGCCGGCCCACGAACGCGTCATACACCCCGTCCTGAACATAGAAGCGATTGACGCAAACGCAGGTCTGGCCGGTGTTACGGAATTTGGCGGCAATCGCGCCTTCAACGGCGGCCTCGAGATCGGCATCGTCAAAGACCATAAACGGCGCATTGCCGCCGAGTTCCAGGGAAATCTTCTGCACGTTCCCGGCCGCCTGGCGCATCAAGGCACTGCCGACCTCGGTCGATCCGGTAAACGAAATCTTGCGCACGGTCGGATTGGCCGTCATTTCGGTCGCGATTTCGCTCGCCGAACCGGTCAACACGTTGAACACCCCGGCCGGCACCCCTGCCCGCTCCGCGAGCACCGCCAACGCGAGTGCCGAAAACGGCGTGGCGCTGGCCGGCTTGACCACGATCGGGCAACCGGCCGCGAGCGCCGCGGCGGCCTTGCGGGTGATCATCGAGGAAGGGAAGTTCCACGGCGTGATCGCCGCACAGACACCGATCGGCTGGCGCAGCACCACAATCTGTTGCCCCGCCTTGGCCGGCGGGATGGTGCGGCCATAGGCCCGCCGCGCTTCTTCCGCGAACCACTTGAGAAACGAGGCCCCGTAGCGGATCTCGCCGGCCGATTCGGCCAGTGGCTTGCCCTGCTCGATCGTCATGATTCGCGCCAGGGTCTGTTCGTGCTCGAGCATCAATTCGTACCAACGGTACAAAACCGCGCCCCGCGCCTCGGCGGTCTGCTCCCGCCAGGCCGGCCAGGCCCGGTTGGCAGCCTCGATCGCTTGCCGGGTATGCTCGCGACCCAATCGCGGGACCGTGCCAATCTGCGCGCCGTTGGCCGGATTGGTAACCGCCTGACGTTCCACATCTTCGGGTGAAATCCACTGCCCATCGATAAAACAGGCCTCACGGAACAACGACTTGCCGTCAATTGATGCGATCAACTCTTCGCTCATCTTCGCCATCCTTCAGACCGTGGGGTTCGGATAGCGAGCATCGATCACATCGATCGCGTCCAGCAATTCCGACGAGAGTGAAACATCGGTCGCACGGATGTTTTCCTCCAGCTGGCGCATCGTCGTAGCACCGATGATGGTCGCGGCGACCTCGGGACGACGCAGGGTGAAAGCGATTGCCATCTGGGCCGGTGACAGCCCGTGCTCGCGAGCTAACTCCACATAGGCGCGTGTCGCCGCGGTGGCATTGGGCTTTTCGTAACGCTGACCGAAATCAGGGAAGCGCGTGATTCGTCCCGGAGTAGACGGATCGTTCAGGTATTTGCCGGTCAGATGACCGAATGCCAGCGGGCTGTAGGGCAACAACGCCACATCCAGCTGGTTGCAGACCTCGGCCAGGCCACCGGTCTCGAAGGTGCGGTTCATCAGGTGGTAGGCGTTCTGCACCGAGGTGACCACCGGCAGACCATGTCGACGCGCTGCCTCGACGAAGGCCATCACCCCAAAGGGCGTCTCGTTCGACAGCCCCACATACCGGATCTTGCCGGCCTCGACCTGTTCGCCCAGCGCCCGCAACTGGTCATCGATCGACTCGCTCTCCCACCGTTCATCGGGGTCGTAATAGACCTGGCCGAACTTGGGCACGTAACGATCCGGCCAGTGAATCTGGTAGAGATCGACGTAGTCCGTCTGCAGCCGCTGCAGGCTGTCATCGATCGCCTGCCGGACCTGCTCGCGCGTCACGCGAGGACCGCCACGCACGTGGTTGAGACTGGAGCGCCCTGCCCCGGTAATCTTGGTGGCAATGGTCAGTTCGTCGCGCCGTTGCTTGCGCAGCCAGGAACCGACGTACTCCTCCGTCCGCCCCTGGGTCTCGGCGCGTGGGGGCACCGGATACATCTCGGCGGTGTCGATGAAGTTGATCCCGGACGCGACCGCATGGTCGAGTTGTTCGTGTGCCTCCGCCTGTGTGTTCTGCTCGCCAAAGGTCATGGTGCCGAGACAGATCTCGCTTACCTTGAGGTCACTATTGCCCAGTCGTCGGTATTCCATCGTTACTCCACGCGTTTTACCCTGTGATGCCGCCCACGCGGAGCGGCCGCATACAATGTAAGACATGTCGATCATGCCCGGCCAATCGGGCCCGGCCCATTTAGCCCAAAAGAGTAGCCGAGATGACAGACGTTTCCAGTCAAGTCGCCGCCGCACACCTCGAGTTGATCGAGAGCGTGAGCGCCGCGCTAGCCTCGCCCGACTCCACCACGGCTCGCACTGCCGCGATGCTGGTCATCGACAGTTACCGGGAAGATGGCTGGAACGATTTGGCCGCGGCCATCAAGGCGCGTCTGTCGGATTCCAAGGTCGACGAATCGCAACTCGATGACGAAGACCGCATGATCCTCGCGGCAATCGAACGGGCCGCGCATGACCCGACGTGGCTGGACAGCGTCGCCGAACAGGCAGAAGTCGAGGCCGCCGAGCAGATTGCCGCCTTGATCCTCGCCGCCACCTGGGGGGAGCGCGAGGCCCTGGCGGCCTTGAACGAGATGCGCGAGGCGGCCCGGGCAGCCGGCATCGAGGGCTCGACGGCTCACGCGTTCGTCGCCCTCGTGGAAGGCGAACGGCAGCTTGAGGCACTCCTGGAGGCTCATCCAAACGCGCAGGTCGGGTTAATCGAACGCACCCTCGCTGCGCTCACTCAACGTGAGCAGGAGCAGGGCTGAGGCCACACACGGCAATTGCCTGCCCGGCTCCACCTCCCTCAGAGGGACGCGTCGCCTGCCGCAGGTCCCGCTGCTGTCCTTTCCTAGCTAAGAATCGTTGCCTCGGCTCGCAACTGCCCGCTGACCTGGCACATCAACTCATAGCTGATGGTGCCGGCGGCCTGGGCGACCTGGTCGATCGGCAATCCATTGCCCCAGCACTCCACCTCGTCGCCCACCTGTGCCTTGATGCCACGCAAATCCACCGTGACCAGGTCCATCGACACCCGTCCGATCACCTGGCTGCGCTGACCGTTGACCAGGATCGGCGTGCCATCAGGCGCGTGACGCGGATAACCATCCCCATAGCCGACCGATGCCAGCCCCACCGGCATGGTCTCCGGGGCCACGAAACGCCCGCCATAACCGACGGACGCGCCGCTCGTCACCGTGCGCACGGCCACCAGGACGGTCTTGAGGGTCATGGCGGCCTGCAGACGATGCTGGGCCGCCTCGCCGAAAATGAACGGGTTGCCGCCATAAAGCATGATGCCCGGACGCACCCAGTCGCCACCGGCCGCACTCGCACCCAGCAAGGCCGCGGAATTGCACAGGCTTGTTTCGCCCGTCCAATCCGATGCGATCGAGCGGAACGTCTCGATCTGTTGCTCGGTGGGCGCGCTATCCGGCTCATCGGCGCGGGCGAAATGGGTCATCAGTCCGACCGTCCCGCCAACCGCCGGGCAATGCGTCAGTCGTTCACGGGCCGATTGCACGTCCTCGGGCATCAATCCCGCGCGATGCATGCCCGTATCCACCTTGATCCAGGCGCGGATGCATCCGGCCGGCAAAGACGCGGCCTGCCGCTCGAGCATGTCCAGCTGTGCCGGGTCGTGAAAGATCAGCTCAAGCGATCGATGGGCGGCAAGGTCAAGTTCTTCGGCTGTCAGCGCCCCCTGCAGGACCAGAACGCGCTCGGCAAGCCCCGCCTCACGCAGCGCGACGCCCTCGCCCGGTGTGGCCACGGCAAGCCCGTCGGTTTGCGCCTTCGAGAACGCTCGCGCGGCCGTCAGCAGGCCGTGACCATAACCGTCCGCCTTGACCGCGGCAAAGATCGAGCGCGTACCCGACGCCTGGCGGGCGACGCCCAGGTTATGGCGCATCGCCCGGGTATCGATGAGCAGTCGCGCACGCCGCATCACCGATAGGCTTCCGGAACGCTCTCGGGGCTGATGAAATCCTCAAACCGGGTGTTCTGGCCGCGGAAGGTCATCGGAACCGTGCCCACCGGGCCGTTTCGCTGCTTGCCGATGATGATCTCCGCCATGCCCTTTTTCTCGGTATCCGGCTCGTAGACCTCTTCCCGGTAGATGAACATGATGATGTCGGCGTCCTGCTCGATGGCGCCCGATTCGCGCAGATCGGACATCACCGGTCGCTTGTTGGGTCGTTGTTCGAGCGAGCGGTTGAGCTGGGAGAGCGCGATCACCGGCACGTTCAGTTCCTTGGCCACCGCCTTGAGCGAGCGCGAGATCTCGGAAATCTCGTTGGTCCGGTTCTCCTTGGAGCCCGGCACCTGCATCAGCTGGAGATAGTCGACCACGATCATGCCGAGATCCTCTTCCCGCGCGAGGCGTCGAGCGCGGGAACGTAGATCGGAGGGCGAAAGTGCCGGGGTATCGTCGATAAAAATCTTGGTCTGGCTCAGCTGGCCCACTGCCCCCGAGATGCGATGCCAATCGCTGTCTTCCAGACGACCGGTACGCACCTTGGTCTGATCGATCCGCCCCAGTGACGAGAGCATCCGCACGGCAAGCTGGTCACCCGGCATTTCCATGGAAAAGACCGCCACGGCCTTCTTGCTGTACAAGGCGACATTCTCGGCGATGTTCATCGCGAAGGTGGTCTTGCCCATCGAGGGGCGCCCGGCGACGATTACCAAATCACCCTTGCCCAACCCGGTGGTCATGTCGTCGAGGTCGCTGAAACCGGTGGCCAGCCCGGTCACCTCACCCTTGTTCTCATAGAGTTCGGCGATGCGGTCCATGGCCACGGTCAACAGATCGGTGATGCTCTGGAAGCCGCGCCGGGTACGAGACCCTTCGTCGGCAATGGCGAAGATCTGCTTTTCGGCCAACTCCAGCACGTCGTAGGCCGTCTGGCCCTCGGTCTGGTAGCTCTTGCGGGAGATCTCGGTGCCCACCTCGATCAGCTGGCGCAGCAGCGAGTGCTCACGGATGATCTCGGCATACGCGGCAATATTGGCTGCACTGGGCACGGAATCGACCAAGGCCCCCAGGTAATCGTTGCCGCCAATATCCTCGAGTTTCTCCAGCGTCTTGAGACGCTCGGAGACCACCATGGCGTCGAAAGGCTGGCTACGCTCGGCCAGCTCAGCGATGACCTGGAAGACCAGCCGATGGTCGTGGAAGTAGAAATCCGGGGCGGTGAGCTTGTCCCCCACCTGCTCGAAGGCGAGTGGATCGAGCATCAGACCGCCGAGCACCGCCTGCTCTGCCTCCTGGGAATGCGGCGGCACCCGCAGTGCCAGCGGAGAGCCGACCGTGGCATTCGAGCTGCGACGGGGTTTGGGCTTGTCGGAATCGTAGTCCGGGAGTGACATGAATCTCGGGTACCAGAAGGTGTGACGGCGCAAGGGGCGTCCGACTACGGCACGTCTGTGCGGCCGGTTTGGACTCCCCGAAGGAAGTGTCGATGATACGCCCTGCACCTGGCATTGACCACGCGGATCGAGGCGGTTCCTCAATTTCAAATCGGCGTATTTGCCTACCCGATGGCGCAAAAGAAAGGCCCGCACCTCGACGAGGGCGGGCCTTGCTATACATCGGCGATCGTCACGCGGCAGCAGGCGCCGCGAGAAGACCGCTCGACAAGATTACTGCTCCGGGACGACCACGACGTTGATCTCGACGTTGACTTCCGAGTGCAGGTGCAGCTGGATCGGGAACTCGCCCAGCGCGCGCAAGGCACCTTCCGGCATCCGCACTTCACGCTTTTCCATCTCGATACCGTAGGCTTCGTTGACCGCTGCGGCAACCTCGTCGGTACCGACCGAACCGAACAGCTTGCCTTCGGCACCGGCCTTGACCGGAATGGTAACGCTGGCTTCTTCACCGATCTTGTCGGCACGAGCCTGGGCGGCAGCCAGTTCTTCGGCGGCCTTCTTCTCGAGATCGGCGCGACGCGCTTCGAACTCTTCCATGTTGGCCTTGGTGGCCGGCTTGGCCTTGCCGTACGGGATCAGGAAATTGCGGGCATAACCCGGGCGGACGCGGACCACGTCGCCCAGCGAGCCGAGGTTCTCGACCTTACTCAACAGAATTACTTGCATGGATATTGACTCCTAGACGCTCGGGACGGACGCGATCAGTGACGGTCGGTGTACGACAGCAGGGCCAGAAAGCGCGCACGCTTGATGGCGGTCTGCAGCTGACGCTGATAACGGGCGTTGGTACCAGTCACACGACTCGGCACGATCTTGCCGGTTTCGGTGACGTACTGACGCAGGGTGTCAATGTCCTTGTAGTCGATGTGCTTCACGCCCTCGGCGGTGAAACGGCAAAAACGCTTGCGACGGAAAAAACGGGCCATGGATCAAACCTCTTGAAACTTATTCGCTGGAGTCGTCGGACTTCTTGTCGTCGTCACGAGGCTCTTCGCGCTTGTTGTCATCGTCACGCTTGTTGTCATCGTCACGATTGCGCGGACGGCGCTCGGCTTCGCGCTCCTGCATCATCGGAGAGGCTTCGGTGTAGGCCTCGTCGCAACGGATGGTCATGTGGCGCAGCACGGCGTCGTTGAACTTGAACGCTTCCTCAAGCTCGGCCAGGGAAGCCTGGTCGGTCTCGACGTTCAGCATGACGTAGTGCGCCTTGACCAGTTTCTTGATCGGGTAGGCCAGTTGACGGCGACCCCAGTCCTCGAGGCGATGGACCGTGCCCTGCGCAGCTTCGATGATGCCGCGGTAGCGCTCGATCATGGCCGGGACCTGGTCGCTCTGGTCCGGATGGACCATGAAGACGATTTCGTAATGACGCATGGATCAAAACTCCTGTGGATGGAAGGCAGCCTACCGCATGCGGAACGGTCAGGCAGGAGAAACAAGCGGCGTATACTACGGCCATTCCACGGCCACATCAAGGGATGTCATCGGATTACCCTCTACGTCTCTTCACCCACACGAGACGGCAACCGAGATGCCCTACCCGCCACGCTCGACTGACGATTCCGCCTCCGCGAAGGCTTTCCTGATCGCCTTCGTCATGGCCGGGCTTGCCGGTCACATAAACAGCGTCATGCTGATGGCCTTCGGCCTGCCGGTCAGCCAGATGACCGGCACGGCATCCCACCTGAGTGAAGGGATGGCGCTGGCCGACCCGATGGTGGTCATTACCGCCGTGGTCATCCTGACCGGATTCATCGGCGGCGCCACCCTGTCGGGCTTATTGATCGGACGACGGCCATTCCCGGAAAGCTCACGCTATGCCTGGGCCCTCGGACTCGAATCGTTGCTTCTGGCGACCGCCGTGATCTGCGTCGTTCTCGGCCAAGCCACCGGTGCCCTGGCAGCCGCCGCGATCGCCTGTGGCCTGCAGAACGCATTGGTCGCCAGCTACCGAGGCCTGCTGATACGCACCACTCACGTCACCGGCATCGCCACCGATCTCGGGGTGTATCTGGCACGTCTGATTCGTCGACGGGCGTGGTCATGGCAGGGATGGCTGTTGCTCACCTTGCTCGGCGGTTATGTCCTCGGTGGAAGCATGGCCGTCTTTGCCCAGGGGCTGGTGGGCACGACCAACAACCTGCTCATTCCCACTGTTGCTACCGCCGCCATCGCCGTTCTTGACGCTGTGTATCAACGCCAGCGACGGAACACGATCAACGGCTGATCACGACAAAGGCAAGGGCGTAGGCGCGCTCGTCGCTGACCGACAGCTCGATCGACACCCCACCGAGCCGTTCGAAACGTTCGCGGGCCTTGCCATCAAGCAAGACATTCGGGCGACCGTAGTCATCATGCCCCGTCTGGATGTCGACCAACCGCAACCCCTCCCGAAACCCGGTGCCCAGGGCCTTGGCCACGGCCTCCTTGGTCGCAAAGCGCTTGGCGATCCAGGGGGCCGGGTTGCGTTCCGGCAATCGCTCACGCTCCACCGGACCAAGGACACGCTCGACCAGACGGGTCCCGTGGCGATCGAGTGCCGCCTTGATGCGTGCAATCTCGACCAGGTCGGTGCCGATACCCAGAATCATGCAGGCAGTGTCCGACCGAAACCGGGTCAGTCTGCCGAACGACCGAAGCGGGCCGCGTGCATCAGCGTCTTCATTTCGCGCACGGCGGCCGGCAGACCGGAGAAGACCGACTGGGCAATGATCGCGTGCCCGATATTGAGTTCCTCGATCTGCTCGATCGCGGCAATGGCCGCGACGTTGTGGTAATGCAGTCCATGACCGGCATTGACCGACAGGCCCACGTCGGCGGCGTCCCGGGCACACGTTCGAATCAGGTCAAGTTGCTCCTGGGCCGCATGATCGTCGGCGGCATTGGCATAGTGGCCGGTATGGATTTCGATTACCGGCGCGTCGCAGGCGACGGCCGCATCGATCTGCCGCGGGTCGGCATCGACGAACAGCGACACGCGAATGCCGGCCTCGCCCATGCGATCACAGGCCGCGTGGATGCGATCGATCTGCCCGGCCACGTCCAGGCCGCCCTCGGTGGTCAATTCATCGCGGCGCTCCGGGACCAGACAGACGTCGTGCGGGCGGAGCACGCACGCCAGCTCGATCATCTCGTCGGTCGCGGCCATTTCGAGGTTCATGCGGGTCTGCAACAGATCGCGCAAGATCGCCACGTCGCGATCCTGGATATGCCGACGGTCCTCGCGCAGATGCAAGGTGATGCTGTCGGCCCCGGACTGTTCGGCGAGCAAAGCGGCGTGCACCGGATCCGGGTAGCGCGTCCCGCGCGCCTGACGCAGGGTCGCGACGTGATCGATATTCAGACCGAGCAAGGGATATTGGGCGGTGACGCGATTGGTCATGGTTTTCAGCTTCCGGAGTCAGTGTGGGCGTTGTTCGAGTCGATATAGGCGGGGATTAGTCTAAGGCCTGAGGGGATCGCCTGCATCGTGTCCCCGAGTCGAGTCCTTGGCGCTGGGCCACAGCCTTCGCGACAGAAAGGGTGCGGAGCCGACGTGTGGGGCCAACAATCCCTGCATCAGGTCCCGTGCCCGGCGTCGATCAGCGGCCTCATCCAACATCTCGTCACGAGCGATCGCAAGCAGCAGGCGGCCCGGGACGGTGTTTGCCCCGTTGCCGGGCACGATACCGCCCTGGAGGCCGACGCGATATTGCCGCTCAGGTTCGATCGGCAAGCCATCGGCCGCCCGGGCCCAGTCCAGACCGGCACCGAGGTGTTCCAGCATGCGACGCTCGAACCGGCGCACGACCACCGACACCGGCATCTCCGGTGAATCGAGCATGGCCAGGCTTTTCCAGTAGTCGAGAAACAGGCCCGGCACCGCCTCTTCGGGGCGCAGGGCCCGGAGGATAAGCTCATGCAAGTAGAAGGCCGCGGCCAGCGATTGACCGCGCAGAAAACGCAGTCCCTCGACCGGCTCGGCCCCGGTCAGTATCGGCCACCCCCCTCGCCCGGCCGTCTCCACCTCGAGACAGACGAAATTGGGCGGTCGCTGGCTGCCGCGTTTTTTGACTCGGCGCGCCCCATTCTGCCGCATGCGCACCCAGCCGCGGGTGTCGGTCAGCCAGTCGAGCAGCAGGCCGTGTTCCTTGAACGGTCGGGCGTGGAGCAAAAAACCGCGCACTACGTCACCGGCCCTTGCCGACCGACCCGATCGGCGTCATTCGGGCAACTGGTACCCGAGCGCGGCCACGGAGCGTTCGTCGTCCGCCCAGTCGTCGGCCACCTTGACCCAGAGATCGAGCATGACGCGCTTTTCGATCAGGTGTTCGATCGCCTCGCGCGCCTGTTGCCCCACGATCTTCAGGCGCGATCCCCGGTTGCCGATCACGATGCCCTTCTGGCCGGCGCGCGCGACGTAGATGACCGCGCCGATGGTGACCAGGCGATCGGTTTCCTCGAAGCGCTCGATCATCACGGTGGTCTGATAGGGCAACTCGTCATGCAGCGAGCGCGCCAGCTTCTCGCGGATGATTTCCGCGGTCATGAAACGCACCGGCGCAGTGGTGACCTGGTCCGCGTCGTATCCACTCGGCCCTTCCGGCAAGTACGAAAACACCAGATCCAGCAACCCGTCGAGACCACGGCGACGCCGGGCGCTCATCGGGTAGATCTCGGCGAAATTGCCCTTGTCACCGATCCGGCCCAGAAACGGCAACAGTTCGGTCTTGTCGTTGACCAGGTCGACCTTGTTCACCAACAGCACCACCGGCGCCTCCACATGCGAGAGCAGGCGCAGTACGGCCTCGTCCTCGGCACCGAACTGACCGGCCTGCACCATGAACAGGATCAGGTCGACGCCTTCGAGCGCGCTGCGCGCGGTGCGGTTGAGTTGGCGATTGAGGGCATCCCGGCCACCCTCGTGAAGCCCCGGCGTGTCGATCAGCACGATCTGTCCGCGCGGCTCGGTGACGATCCCGGTGATCCGGTGTCGGGTGGTCTGCGGCTTGGGGGCGGTGATCGAGACCTTCTGCCCCACCAACCGGTTGACCAGGGTCGACTTGCCGACATTGGGACGACCGACGATCGCCACGTGACCGAAACGGGGCGATGAGGTCATGCCTGGCTCTCCGATGGGGAGTTGTTTTGGTGACGCTCCTGGAGCGTCTTGAGCATCCGCCGTGCGGCCGTCTGTTCGGCACGACGACGGGACGATCCGTTGGCGCGGGTCGCGAACGGTTCGTTACGGACATTCACCCGACAGGCCACCTCGAAGGTCTGCTTGTGCGCCTGCCCGGTCTGTTCGAGCACCTCGTATTCCGGTAGCGCCTGCCGGTCGCGTTGCAGGTACTCCTGCAACTGCGTCTTGGCGTCCTTGAGCTCCTGGGCATCCGGCAGCGAGGTCAGCTCGCCATTGAACAGCGCCTGGACCCAATCGCGGGCCGGTGCAAAGCCCTGATCGAGGTACAGGGCCCCGATGATCGCTTCGAGCGCGTCGGCCAGGATGGAATCACGGCGATGACCGCCACTCTTCAATTCGCCGGACCCCATGACCAGGTAGTCGCCCAACCCGATGCGGCGAGCAACCTGGGCCAGGGTCTCTTCACGGACCACCGAGGCGCGCAGGCGTGAAAGCGCCCCCTCGGTCGCTTCCGGCTTGTGACGGTAAAGGTAGTCCGAGATGGCGAGGTTGAGGATCGAATCACCCAGGAATTCCAGGCGTTCGTTGTTCAACTTTCCGGACGAGCGATGCCGCAGCGCCTGCGAAAGCAGGTCGGCATCATCGAAAGACAGCCCCAGCGATTGCGCCAGGGTGTCCGGGTCTCGGATCAGGGGATTGGAGCTTTTAGTTACTGACACGGGTCTGATGTTTGAACTCGGCGACGAGCGAGAGGTTGCCGAACAGGGTGGCGCGCCCCTCGTAGTTGTAGGTGACGCTGTATCCGCCCGTAACCGGACGAATCTCGAATTCCTTGGAGTCGAAGCGATCGTCGGCTTCGTTGATGTCCAACTGCTTGTCGATCTTGCGACGAATCTCTCCCGGGCTTCCCGCGGATTCTTCACCCACGCTCTTGAAAATGGTGGTCAGCTTCTGATCGGCGATGTAGAGCGGCACGACCTGCATCACGACTAGGGCCGCGAACCCCAGCACGATCGCTGCAATGATCAACCCCACCAGCGACATGCCGCCCTGGCGGGTGGCACCGACCGCTTGGCCGCTCACCTGCCCACGGCATTGGCCCTTCGAAACGCTGTTGTCCATTTGCTTCATCCTCGCCTTGCCCGTCGGTACGAACGGGGCATTCCCTCGTTTGACGTCAGTCGGCATGCACGGTATCGATCGAGCGGCCGATGCGCCCGGTATCAAACCCACCGTCCTGCCAGTTCCAGTGCATCCAGATCATAACCGCTTTGCCCACCAGATTCGATTCGGGCACGGTGCCCCAGAAGCGGCTGTCATTGCTGTGATTGCGGTTGTCACCCATGACGAAATACTGCCCCTCGGGCACGGTCCACTCCGCGGCACCCAAGCGACGCTCGGTGTCCATCAAAATTCGGTGAGGACCGCCCTCCGGCAATGTCTCGATCGCCGTGGTCAGGCCGGCATGCTTGAGATTGGCATCGCCGTCGTAACGCCCGGTCGTCTCCAGCGACACTGGTTCGCCGTTGATCCACAACCGCTGGTCGTCGACGCGCACCGTATCCCCCGGCAAACCGACGATCCGCTTGATGTAATCGACCTCGGGCTGTTGGGGATAACGAAAGACGGCCACATCGCCCCGCTCGGGCTCGCCAATCGGGAGCACCTTGGTGTTGACCACCGGCAGGCGCAGGCCATAGGTGAACTTGTTGACCAGGATGAAATCGCCAATCAGCAACGTCGGCATCATCGATCCCGACGGGATGCGGAACGGCTCGAACAGGAACGAGCGGATCACCAGCACGGCCAACAGGATGGGGAAGAACGACTTGGCGTAGTCGACCAGCAGCGGCTCGTGGTCCTGGGCCCCCCGGCCACCGATGCCCGCCTCGACACCCAGCTGCTGCGTTTCCGCCGCCAAGCGGGCACGGCGTTTGGGCCGAAAGACCAATCGATCAATCAGCCAGATCAGGCCACTGACGAAGGTGGCAACCACCAAGACAAGTTCAAAATCCACGACGTGCTCCGCGTTGGGTCAATCGAGTCGCGCGTGGCGACAATCAGTTCTTGTTGTCCATCTGCAAGACGGCGAGGAAGGCCTCCTGGGGCACTTCGACCTTGCCGATATTCTTCATCCGCTTCTTGCCGGCCTTCTGCTTTTCGATCAGCTTCTTCTTGCGCGAGACGTCACCGCCATAACACTTGGCCAGCACGTTCTTGCGCAGCGCCTTGACGTTGGTCCGCGCGATGATCTTGCCGCCGATGGCCGCCTGCAGCGCCACCTCGAACATCTGCTGCGGGATCAGCTCCTTGAGCTTCTCGACCAGCTCGCGCCCCCGCTGTTCGGACTTGTCGCGGTGGACGATCAGGGAAAGCGAATCGACCGCCTCGCCGTTGATCAGGATGTCCATCTTGACCAGTCGGGCCGCCTCGAAGCGATCCAGGTGGTAATCGAAGGAGGCATAGCCGCGCGAAACCGATTTCAAACGATCGAAGAAGTCGAGCACCACCTCGGCCATCGGCAGATCGAAAATCAAGGTCACCTGGTTGCCGGAATACAGCATGTTCTTCTGCACGCCGCGTTTTTCCATGCACAGGCTGAGCACCGGCCCGACAAAGTCCTGCGGGCAGAGGATGTGCGCCTCGATGATCGGCTCGCGGATCTCGTTGATCAGCGTCGGATCCGGCAGCTGAGAGGGATTGTGGATGTGATAGGTCGTACCGTCCTTTTCCTCGATCTCGAAAATCACCGTCGGCGCGGTGGTGATCAAGTCAATGTCGTACTCACGCTCGAGCCGCTCCTGGATGATCTCCATGTGCAACAGCCCCAGAAAGCCACAGCGGAAACCGAAGCCCAGCGCGGTCGAGACTTCCGGCTCGAAGTGCAGCGCCGCGTCGTTCAGACGCAGCTTGCGCAGCGCCTCGCGCAGGTCGTCATAGTGGTCGGCCTCGACCGGGTACAGGCCGGAGAAGACCCGCGGCTGCATCTCCTTGAAGCCCGGCAACGGTTTGTCGGCCGGGTTCTCGGCGTCTGTCAGGGTATCGCCGACCTTGGCCGAGTCGATGTCCTTGATACCGGCGATGACAAAACCCACCTCGCCGGCGAGCAGCCCATCTCGAGCCAGCGTCTTGGGGGTGAACACGCCGGTCTTGTCGACGGTAAACACATCGCCCGTGCCCATGGCCTTGATCTTGGCCTTGGGCCGGATCGCCCCGTCGATGACGCGCACCAGGGCGACCACGCCGACGTAGTTGTCGAACCAGGAATCGACGATCAGCGCCTTTAGCGGACCGTCCTCGTTGCCTTCCGGCGGTGGAATCTGCTGGATCAGGCGCTCGATTACCTCTTCGACGCCCTCGCCCGTCTTGGCCGAGCAGTTGACGGCGTTCTGCGCCTCGATGCCGATGATGTCCTCAATCTCGGCCTTGACTCGGTCGGGTTCGGCGGCCGGCAGATCGATCTTGTTCAGCACCGGCACGACCTCAAGGCCCAGATCGATCGCCGTATAGCAGTTGGCGACCGACTGGGCTTCGACGCCCTGCGAGGCATCCACCACCAGCAACGCCCCTTCGCAGGCAGCAAGCGAGCGCGACACCTCGTAGGAGAAATCCACGTGCCCAGGCGTGTCGATGAAGTTGAGGCGATAGGTCTCGCCGTCAAGCGAGTGATAGTCCAACGAGACGCTCTGCGCCTTGATGGTGATACCGCGCTCGCGCTCGATGTCCATCGAGTCGAGCACCTGCGCGCTCATCTCGCGCTCTTCCAGCCCTTCGCAGCGCTGGATGATGCGATCGGCCAGCGTCGACTTGCCGTGGTCAATGTGCGCAATGATCGAGAAATTGCGAATCCGGGAGAGTCGCTCGGACGCCATAAGGGTTTAACTTTCGGTTCGTGAGAAAGTCCCGCGGCCAACGGGAATACGCCGCGAGAAGAGCCGCCCAGTATATAGGGCAAGAGACCCCAAAGTCAGGGCGACTTGTGCGGATTACCGGAAAAAGCGGGCATGAAGAAGCGTTGTTCACGATCACGCTCGACCAGGAACAGCACCACGTCATCACCCTTCCCGCCCCGGTTGTGTGCGATGCGGGCGATTTCACGATACGCCTCGGACAAGGTGTTTACTGGCTGGCGATCGATCGAGATGAGCCGATCCCCCGGCATCAGGCCGGCCTGGGTGCCCGGCCCCGCCGGATCAAGCTCGCCAATGCGGACCCCGCCACCTTCCAGTGGCCGCAGTATCATGCCGAGGGTCTCGATCACGACAAGCTCGGGATCTTCCAAGGACTCGGGGAGAGTCGTCTCCGACCGGAACACCCGCGGCTCGGGAAGCGAGCCCAAGGTGATATCCACATGGTATGTCTCTCCACCCGCCCAAACCTCCAGGGTGGCCTCGGAACCCGGCGGCAACGAACCCAACGCCTCGGTCAGGCCGGCACCGTCGACGAGCCGGATGTCATTGACGGCGAGAATGATATCCCCTGCCCCGATCGACGAATCGGCCGCGGGCGAGCCCTCGACAACTCTCACCACCTCGGCACCATGTGCAGAGTCCAGGCCCAAACGCTCGGCAAGTTGACGATTCACGCCGCGCACCTCCACGCCGAGAAAGCCTCGCTGGACCTCGCCGTTCTGTTTTATCTGGCGGATCACATCGACGACGTAGTTGATGGGAATAGCGAACGAAATGCCGTTGAAGGCGCCGGATTCGGTGAATATCTGCGCATTGATCCCGACCACCTGTCCCCGCGTGTTGAAAAGCGGGCCGCCGGAATTGCCCGGGTTGATGGCAACATCACTCTGAATGAAGGGCACGTAAGGCTGATTGTTCTGACCCGGCAGGTGCCGACCCAAACCGCTGATGATGCCCGCGGTCACGGTCTGGTCGAACCCGTAGGGTGAGCCAATCGCCAACGCCCACTGCCCGGGCCTGACCGTGTCCGAATCACCGAGCGACACCGACGGCAGACCGTCGGCCTCCACCTTGAGCAGGGCGATGTCACCGATGCCGTCGATACCCACCACGTCGGCGGCCAGTTCGCGGCCGTCGATCAGGCGCACGAACACCTTGCTCGCCCCCGCGATCACGTGCGCGTTTGTGACGACGTAGCCATCCTCGCTGAGGATAAAACCTGACCCATCGTTTTCCGGTGGTATCAGCGAGCGGGGCTGTTCATCTGCGCGCTCCCCGAGCAAATCACGCATCCAGTCGTGGCGGCGATCACCGCCCTCTGCCTCTCCAGACAGGGGAGGCAGGCTGCTTACGCCGGTAACGTTGACGACCGAGGGGGCATTGGCTTCCACCAACTGCGCGAAGTCCGGCAAGCCGGTTACCTGCACGGGGGCAGGCTGATCCTCGGGATCAGTGCAGCCCGCCGACAACAGGGCGAACAGGACCAACGGAACCAGTGCCCGCGGGAGGCTTGCGAGGCACGGAAAGACCATTCGGGGTGAATGCATCGGGAAACGACCGGGAAAACGTGAAAGGCGGGATTCGGGGGCAACACGGCAGCCGTGCCGCACGCGGAAGCTTACTCCGAATCGACGCCGACAAAAATCAATCCGTTACGGCGACTTGTTTGACGAATCGGGAGGCAGTTGATCTTCCTCTGCCTGACGAAGCGTGATTTCGTGAAGCACGGGAAAGAACGCCCCGGAGCGCGCCTGACGTTGTTGGCGGCCGTGCACGAAAAGCAAGGCGCCGGCCAACCCGGCAACGGCCCCCAGAGCGGTCAACCATTCTCGAGCGAAAAGCGTCTCTACCACCAGCGCGCCCGTGAGCAGGCCAACCAGTGGCGCGAGATAGAGCCACAGCGACGCCGTCAATACCGCTCGTTGCGAAAGGGCGATGACCACGTGATCACCCACCAACAACGCCTCCTCGGTGGGCAGATAGAGCCGATGACGCGGCAAACGAAAAAGCCGCTGGAACACACTGACGCCACAGCCACGGCCTTCCCGGCAGTTAGCACAGCCGCTCTGGCCTTCCGATTCGAGCCAGGCACCACCCGCCTCCACCGCAACGACCCGTGCGGCTTCGAGCACCGGTTGGTCGATCCCCACCCGTTCCTGATCCATTATTCGCCCCGCCTGTGAACGAACCGCCCACTATGGCGACGACTGACCAAGGCCACGACCCGGCAGCGCAGGGTTTCCGTGACAGGCTTGCTGGGTCGGTCCGCCGGGGTCCCCGGGCTGTTTGTTCCTACCGGCTCGGCCGGCAGAGCCTCGCGCAGTCGCCCGGCTCTGGCAGGCGTACAGCAGAAGGCCACCCTCACCAAGGTGAGAGTGGCCAACACGAATGGCTTGCTAACAAGCAATCGCGACGCGTGCATCACGCCTCGCCTAGTTCCGGTCTAAGGTCGCGGCCCGCGCCTCCGGGCCGGTGGTACCCAATTCGGGCGACGCCACGCGGTAATGCGTCACCACGTAGGGATTCGGACCCGAATTACTTCGCCCCCTCGCCCAATCTGGCAGCTTGGAGCCATTACCCGGCGCCGTGGAGGCCTGAATAACCCGACTTTGCTGCGGATTGACCGCAAGCGCAGCCGGCGAGACATCACCTGACAATCCCTGCGCGTTGAGTGACGCCATGACGGCGCGATCATTCTCGGTCGGGGCCGCGGCCTGCATGGGCGCCTCCCCATCGACTACCGAGCGGTCCCCGGTTGACAGAGTCAGGCCAACGGCCGTGACTGCGGCGAACAGGGACGCCGCCATGGCCCCCTGCCAGACCCGGCGATTCTGCCAGTGGCGAGGAGCGAATAAAGAGACCACCTTGCCGCCGCCCGGACGTTCGGCATCCGGAATTTCGTCGAGGCGGGCATTGATCGAATCGAGCAGATCACGCGTGGCCAGTGGCTCACCACGCAGCCGGCCACCGATAAGATCGTAGCCGCGGGTATGCCCGCGAACGCCGTCGATATCGGCCAACAGGGCGTCAATCTCACGCTCGTCCGCGCGCCATTCGTCGTCCCACCAGTCCGAAACGGTGTTACGAAGGGTTGTCGGTTCGTTAGCTTGCCGTTGCTTCATCACAGTTGCTACCTCAATTAACCGCCTTTGAACGGTTCAATCGACTGCTCAATCGCTTCACGGGCGCGGAAAATCCTCGACCGTACCGTCCCGATCGGGCAGTCCATGACCGCCGCGATCTCGTCGTAACTCAGTCCTTCCATCTCTCGCAGCGTCAAGGCCGTGCGCAAATCTTCGGGCAGAGCAGAAATCGCCCGGTCAATGGCCGCCTTGAGTTCTTCGGTCGCCGCGAGCGCCTCAGGCGTTCTGCCATCACGCAACGCCTCAGGCTCCATCATTGGTTCGTCAGACTCGTCCGACCCGCCGGAGTTCAATGAAACCATGTAGCCGCCCCGTGCATCCGAGGCCAGCTGGTTCTTGGCGGTGTTGACGGCGATGCGGTAGACCCAGGTGTAGAACGCGCTGTCACCCCGGAAACGCTCCAGCGCCCGGTAGGCCTTGATGAAGGTTTCCTGCGCCAGATCAAATACCAGTTCGGGGTCACGGATGTAACGCGCAAGCAAGCGCTGCACGCGATGCTGATATTTCAAGACCAGTAGGTCAAAGGCTCTTCGATCGCCCTTGCGCGCGCGGGCCACTAGGGCCTTGTCGTTCTCCTCGGCGCTCATTTCCGTATCCGGTCCTGCCTGCGTACAAATCGTTAATAAAAAAGGTGAGGTCACGGTGGCCCTGGCCAACGCCTGTAGCCAGCTTTGTCGGCCGTCCCCGGTTGCCTTCATGGCCCAACGTCAAACCCAGCACTACCCGACCCCCTTGCCGAGGCGCTCAAGCACGTATACTCGTCCGATTGCAGTGTACCGAAAACCCACGCTTGAGACATATAACGGTAGCCGCATCTGTGCGGCCAACGGCACGAGGACCCTGAAACCTTCATGAACGACCAGAACGACAGCGGCAACCTTGAGAGCGATATCCTGATCATTGGCTCAGGGGCCGCCGGGCTGGCCATGGCCCTGCGGCTTCCTGCCCACCTGCGGGTATTGGTGCTCAGCAAGGCCGAGCTGGTCGGTGGAAGCACCCCCTGGGCACAGGGGGGAATCGCCGCAGCCGTCGGCGGCAATCAGGACATCGAGCGACACATCGAAGACACCATCAAGGCGGGTGCCGGTCTGCCCGAGCGTGAGGTGGTCGAACGGGTAGTGCGTGCCGGACCGGAGCAGATCGAGTGGCTCAAGTCGCTCGAGATGCCCTTCAGTCTCGATCAAGACGACCCCGAACGCCTGCATCTGACGCGCGAAGGTGGCCACAGCCAGCGCCGGGTCGCCCACGCTGCCGATCACACCGGTCGATCACTGATGGAAACGCTGGTGAATGCCGTCCGGGCGCGTGAGAACGTCACCGTGCTCGAGCATCACAACGCCGTCGACCTGATCACCGCTCGCCGGCTGGGCGAGACACGTGACGCCTGCCTCGGCGCCTACGTACTGGACATTAAGAACGACCGGGTCATTACCGTTCGTGCCCGCCATACGGCCCTCGCCACGGGCGGTGCCGCCAAGGCCTATCTCTTCACCACCAACCCCGATGGCGCCACGGGTGACGGCATCGCGATGGGCTGGCGCGCCGGCTGCCGCGTATCGAACATGGAGTTCATCCAGTTCCACCCCACCTGCCTGTACGAACCGCGCGCGAAATCCTTCCTGATCAGCGAGGCGGTACGCGGCGAAGGCGGTGTGCTGCTGCGACCCGACGGCACCCGCTTCATGCCCGAGCACCACCCCGACGCCGAACTCGCGCCGCGTGACATCGTTGCCCGTGCCATCGATGCCGAAATCAAGCGCCTGGGCATCGACTGCGTCTACCTGGACATCAGCTTCAAGGGGCGCGAGTTCATCGAGACACACTTCCCGATGATCCACGCCCGCTGCCTGGAATTCGGCTACGACATGATCCGCGAGCCGCTGCCTGTCGTTCCGGCCGCCCACTACACCTGCGGCGGGGTGATGGTCGACGCCGATGGACAAACCGACATCGAGAACCTTTACGCCATCGGCGAAACCGCCCACACCGGCCTGCACGGGGCCAATCGACTGGCCAGCAACTCGCTGCTCGAGTGCCTCGTCTTCGGCCAGGCGGCCGCCGAACGCATTGCCGAACACCCGCAAACGGCCGATCACGAGCACCTTGTCATCCCCGCCTGGGACGAAAGCCAGGTCACCGACCCGGACGAGGCCGTCGTGGTCACGCACAACTGGGATGAATTGCGCCGCAGCATGTGGAGCTATGTCGGCATCGTGCGCACCACCAAGCGCCTGTACCGCGCCCGTGACCGGATCAATCTCCTGCGCCGCGAGATCCACGACTACTACGCGCATTTCCGTGTCAGCAACAACCTGATCGAATTGCGCAATCTGGTGGAGGTCGCCGATCTGATCGTCCGCTCGGCACTCACGCGCCACGAAAGCCGCGGACTGCACTACAGCAAGGATTTCCCGCACACCAACCCTCGGGCCGAGCACTTCAACACGGTGCTTATCCCGCCCCCGGCTCGGCCCTATCCCAGCGTCCGCGATCGCCACCGCGACTCACCACTGCAAGGCTGAGCGAGATCCAACAAAAAAAGCCAGGCAAATGCCTGGCTTTCGCTTTTCCAGCCGGGCTTGTCCCGACCTGACAGATCGAATGGCCTACTGACCGTATTCGATTACCGCACGGCGGTTCTTCGCCCAGGCGGATTCACCAGTGCCATCCACGGCCGGGCTCTCTTCACCGTAGCTGACGGTGTCGATCTGGCTCGAAGAGACGCCGTATGAGAGCAGCACGTCACGAACGGCATTGGCACGCTTTTCACCCAGCGCGATGTTGTACTCACGGCTGCCACGCTCGTCGGTGTGACCTTCGACCACCACTTCGCGGTTGCCGTTTTCCTTGAGGAAGTCGGCATTGGCTTGCAGCATGCGCTGATACTGGCCGGAAACCGAGTACTCATCGAAACCGAAATAGACCACGCGCTCACGCTCGACCGGCTGACCTTCGTACAGCTCGGACTGGCTCATACCGCCCGCGCCATACATGCCAGTGCTTTGTGCACCATCGGCCGTAGTGGAGTCGGCGCCAACGTCACCGCCAGCACCCGGCCCGGATTCCGGCGTGGAGCTACACGCCGAGAGAACCACGGCCAGCGCACCAACAGAAGCAAGATAGGACCAACGCATAATTCAATCTCCTTGAATTCGAATTTTTAATCGACACGACACCAAAAAACAATATCACAGCACCCGACCAGCAAGACCGTGTCGGGTTACCGTGATGGGACCGGCACACTGCAATCCGGTTCCCGGACCACGGCGGCTTTTTGCTCGAACGCCACAAGAACGTTGTATAACCGCAACAAGGGACACCCCGCTTGACACCCGCGGGCCCGATCGCGGAAGATGCGCAGGCTTCGGAGGGTTGGCAGAGCGGTTGAATGCACCGGTCTTGAAAACCGGCAAGGGTTAATAGCCCTTCCAGGGTTCGAATCCCTGACCCTCCGCCACCAGATCGGACGAATGAGACACCTCCGGGTGTCTTTTTTGTTTTTCAGCTAGCCCCACGCCGCCACCGTCGGTGGATCTCGATCCAAGGAAAAGGATCGACACACGCGCGACAACGGTGCAAGACGCTTACAGGAAGGAACGCATGCAGGCACTCGAACTCATCCGCACCGGTATTGCCGAAAACACGGACATCGACCCCGCCACTGTCACGCCCTCCTGCCGGCTCGACGAGCTCGGCGTCGACTCGTTCACCCTGCTCGAGCTGATCTTCACGCTCGAGGAACAAATGGAAATTGAATTCGGGAGCGACGTCGGTACGCCGGAGACGGTCCAGGACCTGATCGACATCCTTCAGCCCCATTTGCCTACCGATGGCTGAATCCCGTCGTCAGACACGGGTTGTTGTTACCGGCCTTTCGATCCTCGACCCGCTCGGCGGTGACACGAACGCGGTATTCGAACGCGCCGTGTCCGGCCAGTCCAGCGTTCGTCTGTTTCACTACGGTGACGAGGCGATCGGCGGCTGCACGCCCGCCGTCCACTTCGACCCGATCGACTTCGAGGCGAAACTGGGCAAGGCAACCTGCCGCAGCACCGACCCCTTCGCGCGCCTGGCCTTGTTGACTACCGACGAGGCCTGGCGACAGGCGCAATTGCCGCGGCCGACCGATACGCCCAATCCGCGCGCCGGGGTCAACTGGGGCACCGCGCTGGGGGGCATCAACACCTTCGAGAACGGTTACCGTGCCTTCTGGAAGGAGGGACGCAAGCGACTCTCGCCGATGTCGGTGGTCATGGGCATGAACAACGCCGCCGCCTCGCAGATCGGTATTCGCTACGGCCTGGGCGGTCTGTCCGTGACCCACAGCGTCGCCTGCGCCTCCGCTGCCATCGCGATCGGCGAGGCCTACGAGCGCATCCGTAATGGTCAAATGGACCTGATGGTCGCCGGGGGATCGGACCTGCCACTCGGCGTCGGGGTCCTGCGGGCCTGGGATGCGATGCACATGCTCGCCCCGGGCGACGAGGATAGTGCCCACCGAGCCTGCCGGCCGTTCCACACGGATCGCCACGGGCTGGTGCTCGCCGAAGGCGCGGCCTGCCTGGTGCTCGAATCGCTGGAACACGCCCAGCGCCGGGGGGCACCGATCCTGGCCGAGCTGGCCGGCTACGGCGCCTCCAACGATGCCAACCACGTCGTCCGCCCGGACCACCGCGGCCAGGTGCGGGCCATCCAGGCCGCACTGGCCGATGCCGAGATTGACCCGGATGCCATCGGCTACATCAACGCGCACGGCACCGCCACCACGGAGGGCGATGCGATCGAGGTGCGCGCCATCCGCGAGGCCCTCGGTGACGCGCGGGCCAAACGGCTGCCGGTCAGTGCCACCAAGGCCGTCCATGGCCATGCGATGGGGGCGACCGGTGCAATCGAGGCGGTCCTGACCGTCCTGGCGCTGCAACAGGGTAGACTTCCGCCCACCGCGCATCTCGATCAGCTCGATCCCGCCTGCGAGGGGGTCGACCATGTGCGCGGCGAGGCACGCGCGGCACCTGGCATCCAGGCGGCGCTATCGAACTCGTTCGCCTTCGGCGGCAGCAATGCCGTGCTGGCCTTCACGCGCACCGACGCTTGACTGACCTATCCCCTTTTCACCGACAGACCGACAGACCAATTCAAACGATGACCGAAAGCCACGACAACAGCATCGATGCCCTGATCCCAGAGGTAGCCGCCGAACTGGTGGAGGCCCTGAACCTCGACGAAACCCCCGAGGAAATCGATCCGGACGAACCATTGTTCGGTGACGGGTTGGGTCTCGATTCGATCGACGTGCTGGAAATCGCCCTGGTTGTCTCACGGCGCTACGGTTTGAACCTGCGCTCCGACGACGACCGAAACGAGCAGATCTTCGCCTCGCTACGTGACCTATGCCGCTTCATCGCCGAGAACCGGACCAAGTAAGCGGCGATTCCGCCAGCACGCGACTCCGTGGCTGGCTGATCGGCGCCATGGTGGCGCTCAACGTCGTGTTCGCCCA
>JAGXGL010000010.1 GCA_024636755.1 Guyparkeria sp.
CAGGAAGGCGGTGGTCAGCGTGCCGGCGAAGGCATCGCCGAACTTGTAGAGGATGACCAGGAAGATCAGCGTCCAGGCCTCGGGGCGTGAGAAGAACGCCTTCATCGGCCCGATGACCGCCTCGCGCATCGTCCGCGGCGCGAGATCGCGCGTGTCCTTCTCCGGGGCGAACCAGGCCGTGATCATGCCCACGCCCATCAGCGCCGCCATGATGCTGTACGTCAACGGCCAGCCGATGTGGTCCCCCATCACCAGCGCGGCCGAGCCGGCGACCAGCATGCCGATGCGGTAGGCCATGACGAACACGGCGGCCCCCAGCCCGCGCTCGGAGGCATCGAGGGTGTCGGTGCGCCAGGCATCGATGGCGATGTCCTGCGTGGCGGAGAGGAAGGCGACCATCAGGGCGAAGATCGCGATCTGCCAGATTTGCGTCTGGGCATCGCTCATCGCCAGGCCCAGCAGCCCCACGGCGATCAGCACCTGGCTGAGCAGTATCCATCCGCGTCGGCGGGCGAAATGACCCACGGAAAAGCGGTCGAGAATCGGCGCCCAGAGGAATTTCAGCGTGTAGGGCAGGCCGACCAGCGCGAACAGACCGATGGTCTTGAGGTCGATGTCCTCCATCGTCAGCCACGCCTGCAGCGTGCCGGACGTCAGCAACAGCGGCAGGCCGGAGGCGAAGCCCAAAAACAGCACGGCCAATTGCTTGGGCGAGGTGGCCACGGCGTGCATGCGCTGCAGTCGGGTCATTTGTTGCCTCGGGGACGGAAGGTGGGTTCAAGCGCCTCGTTGGTCTGTCGCACCAGCCCTTGGTTCAATAGCCACTCGACCGCCCGGTCGGCATCCCGCACGAACCAGTCGCCCGGCGAGCCCACCCGGAAGGTGTAGCCCCACGCCTGCATATCGGCCAGTGCCCGCTCGCGACCGAAGCCTTTGAGATGATCGGCCATCAGGATCTGCAGGTAGCAGACCGCCTCTTCCTCGACGTCGTCGCTGCCGGCATCCGTGTGCGCCGCTGCCCGTCGCGCCTCGTCCATGCAGACGATGTGCGCGAACTCGTGCAGCGCCGAATGCACCGCCGTGTCCGGGCGGACGTACAGCGTCTCGCCGATGATCCCGGCCTCGTCATCGCCCCAGAAACTGCCCGGAATCGGCTCGCCCGGCGTCACCCATTCCAGCGATAACCCGTAGCGCGCGACCAGCTCATCCAGCGCGCCCCGCGGCAACGCCGACAGACGCAACACCGCCGCCTCGTCGATGAGCACATCGTCGGGCGGCGGCGTGAAACCGGGCTTGATGGATTGGCGGGCGGACATGGGCGGGCATTGTGCCACGGCTGCCCGCGCTAGCTATCGGGGCGGTCGATCGCGCGCCGGCTCAGGTCATGCCCATTCCCGCGAGCGCACGGTCGTAGCAGCGATCGACGATGTCCTGCGCGGCCGCATCGACTGCGTGGTACGCATCGGCGCGCCATTGATCGAGAGGCATCTTGCGGTCGAATGTCCCGGCGCATTCGATCGTCTTCAGGCGGTGACTGCGTTCGCCTGCTGCCGCCGATTCAGTCACGTGAACGTCGATGGCATAGTCCAACCGGTAGTCGCTGCTGGTCAGGAAGGACTCGTAGCCCAGTTCCCATTTGGCGGCATCGACCGTGACGATGATCTCGTCTTCAACGGCCTTCGGGGCCTGTGTCTCGAAGAAGCGGGCGAGACGGTGAGCAAAGGCCCGGTCGATGCCTGTGCCTTCCTCGATTAGATCCGCCTCGGAAAGGGTCCGGGCAACCTGTGTGCCAAAGTCGGTGGCAATCGCCTGATGGGCCTGTGCTTCCGGGATAGAGCCGGCACTACCCATGTTAGCGGCCGCGGTCGCCGCCATACTGGCGATCAGCGTATTGGCGACCGCTCGTCCCTTGGTGCGCTCGGCAAGCTGGACGGGCTGCTCCGGCGGCATAACGACTACCGTCTTGTCGACAAGAGCGGCACGAACCTCATCCGTCGAGGCTTGCTCCTGTCCAGACAGCGTGGCGCAGCCGGCCAGGGAGAGGGTGACGCCGATGGCGCTCATGCCGATCAGGGCCGTTCGGGCCAGCGGCCATTCCTTTTTCATCAATCACTCCTTGATCGATTGGTTGTGGAAAACGTGCGATGCGTAATGCGGATATCCCGGAGTTGTCGTCCAGGGCACTGCGGTACTAGAGCTCAGCTCGGCTGCCGATCCGCGGCGATTGTCAGCCACCTTGGCGAGTGAGGGAGAGTTCGAATCCGCGAGATTCGGCCAGACTCCGCACCGATTCTCCTCGCTCCGGGGTGGCCGCAAGGCAGACCTCTCCGGCCGTTAGCCGTTCAGCGACGCCGTTGAGTGCCGCACGTAGCAGCGCGGTGTTGTTGGCCTCGTTTTCGCCGAAGACAAGGACAGGGCGCCCGTCACGGTTGTTCAAGGCTGCCACCGCGGTGTCCGCCGCCCGGGACTGGCCGGCGAGACCGTTGACGATGGCGTTGGATAGCGGGTTGTTCGCCACTGGGGCTTCCACGAGCAGAAGGTCCTTCTCGCTCTTTATCTGACTGAGGCAGGCGGAAAGGTCATCTTTTAGGGATCGGTCCGGGTGGGTGGTGCCGGGTGAGGAGCAGCCGCTCACGGCCGCGGCGAGGACAAGACAACTAAGGCTCTTCTTCATCAGGTTCACTCCTTTGAACGTTTGAGGTGAGTTGGAATGATCAGTGGCTACTCGGTCCGAGACGCTTTTGTGAATATCGTCGGGCCGGCGTCGTACTGTAGGTATGGCTTCGTGTTCGATAGATTCCGATATGTGGCCTTTCTTTTTCGTTGTTGGCGATATACATGGATATCGCCTTGTTTTGATTTTCTTACTATCCGTTCCCCATAGATTATGGAAGTGTGTCCGCCTGACTCTGGGTGGGACGTTGGGTCGGATTTGAATCTGTATATCAAAGAATTGTTTGAGCACCCCGTCATCATGCCGTCAAAAACGACGGATGAATTGATTGACCGGCTCTCATTGTTTGCGATTATTGTTACTCCGCTTTGCGTGGATTTTATTGTAATAAATATTTTTTCATCTTTGTGATCCAGGAAGTCTTCTCTGTCCATATATAGGTCCGGCGATCCGCTCGGCAGAATCTTGCGGTAAGATTCGCCCTCAGGGGGCGCAACGTATTTTCCCGAGAGGTCGGGGCAGCCTTGAGTCGATAGCTCACTGGGGCTCCAGTCAAGGCTGTGTATCGTTGGAGGGCTGTGTAGATGGCTGCACCCCGTCCCTCCTAAGAACAGGGTTAGTGGAATGACGATCTTTTTTGGTCCGGTGAAATTAATTCTCATTATTCGTCTTCCATGCCGCTCAATTTTTGATCGGACTGTGCCGCAATCGACAGATGCCTGAGAACGGAGGGTTTGAATCCTCAAAGGCAGTGCTAGCACGATACTAACGCTGTTTCAGGTCGCCATTTTTGTAACCGTAATTCACGGTCGACGCATGAACGTTTTATCCTCGAGCGGTTGGGTGGTTTATGGATGTCCTCGGGAGGAGGGGCGGGGCCTAATGCCGGTCCCCGTTGCGCGGATTCGGTTTTCAGGGGACTCTTTCGTAAATTTTTACTGGCAACATGGTGTCTTTTGAGATGTTTTCTCTTCCGCGCGTGTTCCAGCAGCGGTTTCTTATGATCTCTCTCGCTTCCAGATTTCCCTGGCTATCCAGCCTCCAATGGGTTTCGCCATAGCTTACGCCTAGGCATTTCCCGCTTTCTGCGCCATTAATCAGGTGAGGGCTCCATCGTCGGACGACTAGTCCATGGGAGCAACCCAATTCCTCGCCATCGAGCTCTTCGTAATGGGTTCCGGATGTTTCCTTGGTTTTTCCTGTGAATGATATCCCTTGGCTGGTCTGGTTTATGATCAGAAGAACGTCAGAGCTGTTTTTGTCGTTCTTTTTGGGGAAGAGGCCGAGAGGGACGGCCGGTCTGGTTGTGAAGAGTTGCTCCTCTCTAATTATGTATGTCCCCGATATGTCAGGGCATTTTGCTACTTGTATTTCTCTTGGGTCCCAGAATAGGGATTCACGGTCTGGATTCTTTGGGATAGGCGTGAATATTTCGGATGCTCTATGAACGTCACATCCCGCCAGAAACATGGCAATCAAGGCTGTTGCAGAATAATTCAGTGTCTTATTTTTCTTTGTCATGGTTGGCGGTGCCCAATGGTGTGCTGTGTCGCCCTGAGGGAGGAGCATGCTCCGGCATATTGGGAGCACAGCGTTGAAATGCCGAAAGGCGCTGCTAAGCCTACGTTGATGAAGTTCCATGCCTCCATTCCCCAGATTCCATTTGCTTGGCTTATATTCCCGTCGGCCCCATAGTAATGGCTACTGTTTAGCCAGTCGTGTGGTCCCGCGAAGGATTCGACTAGTATGTCCGCGAAAGACCCGGGTTTGTAATCTTTTCCTATTCCGAATAGGTCAAGTATGCCTTGGGATCCTTGAATTCCACCCAGGGGGCTGCGGGGAAGCTGTCCTGAGATGTTTTCTATGGTAAGCGCCTGTCCGTCTGCTAGTTTTAGCCCGTCAGGTATTATGATCGTGCCCGAGCGCGAGTCTTTGTATCGCGATGATATTTTGTTCGTGACACGTCCTGTTTTTGGGTCTGCGCAAAGAACAGGTGCGATGTCGCATATCTTGCTTATTTCCATTCTTCCCCCTCCTATTTTGACGTTGTCCCCATCTATGCCCGCGCTTTTTCCGCTTATGTTGGAGAGACACTTGCCACTCTGATCGCATATGCCGGGGAAGCGCTTGGATGATTCTATTTGATGTTTCCGCAAAGCGTGCCCGACCCATTGCGCGCTTGTTAGAGCTGCTGTTTCAAGGGCTCCCGACTTGCAACTTTTCCCCATTAGCTTGCTGCTTACGCAGCCCGTTACCGTTTTTGCGGAAAATTGACTGACCCCATAGTCCCCGGAGTACGCGGTATCGATCCCTGCGGTCAGCATGCTGGCTAGGATTTGCTTAACTGTTTCGGTTCCATCCATGTCATTGATGGCTTGGCTGAGGTTGCCTTCGTTGTTTAAGGCGGCAAGAGCGGCCTGCGTTGCCAAATTCGTGGTGGCTGCTTGAGCCATGCCGGCTGCAATAGCCCCAGCGCTTGTCGAGGCTGCACCAGAACCAGCTGCCGCGTTGACTATGCCTGCGCCTGCGCCTGCCGTGAGATAGGCAACGGCCACTGAGACCACGGTGGCGGCTGCCGGCGTGAGCCCCTGCTCGTCATACGACCAGTGTTCGTGAGCCTCTTCGATCGCTTGCCAGTCAACTTGGTCGGTTAAAGAGGGGGTGTCGCGCAAGGCTCGGAGCCAGTCCATGCCAGGCGCCCGGGCCAGTATCTCGACGGGTTCGTGCGACGTTATGTCGGCGGTGACGCGGTCGCCGGCCCGTAGCTTGACTCGCTCGGCGTTCAGCCGGTTGTAATGGATTTGCTCGTTGTATCGACCCTCGCCCTCGGCACCTTGCCAGGCGAGATCCTCGTGCGTTTCGTCCCGTCGATGGAAGGTCTCGGTGGTGACGGTGCCGAAGTACAAATCGCCGGCGGCATCGATGCGGACGCCGGCTTGCTCCGTTTCGTCACCACTCGCCTCGATTCGCACGGCGGTGAGATCGATATCGTCTTGCATGCTGCGGATAGCGACGTGGCGGCCGTTGATTGTGGCCGGCGCGAGCGTGGATTCGCTGTCTACCTGTTCGGCCGAGGTCTCGTAGCCGACGCCCTGGCCGGGAGTGAACATACCGGTGAGGTCGCGCCAGCTGACGCCAGTCTTCTCGTGGCTTTCGTCGTGGGTCGCTGACAGCTGGTCGCGGGCGGTGCGGATGTGGACTTGGCCGCCGTTGATGTCGACGCCCCCGTCGGAGGATTCGAGTTGGGCGGCGGTGACGTCTATAAGCCCGTTGGTCAGAAGAGAGACGCCCTCGCGTCCGCTCAGGGTGCTGCCGTTGGCGGTCAGTTGCCGCCGCTCAGTGTCGAGCGAGTCTTTGGCGCCTTCGGGTAAGCCAGTGGCGAAGGCCCAGGTGTTCTTGCGTTTGAGTCGGGCGGCCGTGGTGCGGGTGCTGTCCTGGGTGGTGGTGAGCAGGATCTGCTGCCCGGCGAGATCCAGGCGCCCGGCATCGGCGGAGACGCGGCTGCCGTCGACGACCACGGCTCCTCCATCGGCCGGGATGATCTCGGCCAGGCCGGCGAGTAGCGTGACGTCGCCCTGCCGGCTGTGCAGGGATGAGGCGACATGCTGGACCCGTTGCTCCTCCCTGGAAAAGGTGCTCCGCGAGCGGTTATACCCGCTCGTCGTGAAGCCGGAGCGTTGCTTGTCACTGAAGTGGCTTTCCTCGTGACGTTCCTCGCCGGCCAACAACCGGATGTCTCCCCCGGCCAGCACCGAGAGGTCGTGAAGAGCGTCGACATGACTGCCCTGCACGACGATGTCTTGATCGGCGGAGAGTCGCACGGCGCCCCCGCTCAGTCGGGATGCCTGGCTCCGGTGATCGTTGGCGGTCTCGTGCGAGATAGCGACGGTGCTCGAGGCCCAACTGTCGTCCTCGAGTCGGTGAGCTTCCTCCCAGTGGCGGGTCGCCTCACCGTCGGCCAGTTGGATGTCGCGGCGCGCGGTCAGCGTGACGGTGCCGTCGCCGCCGTCGATGTTGGCGGCTCGTGCGGAGAGATCGCGTCCGGCGATCAGCTCGAGATCGCTCTGGGTGTCGATGACAGCCCCGACCTCGCGGAGAGTGCCTTGGACAAGCCGGTTGTCCGAGTCCCAGGCGATCGACTCGTCTTGTCCCTTGGTGGCCGTGGTCAGGCGCAGGTCGCGTCCGGCGGCCAGCGTGGTGGTTCCGTCGCCGTCATGTGTGACCTCGGCGGCTTGCAGCGTCAGGTCGCGCCTGGCGGTGACGGTCAGCTCGCCGTCGCCGGTGAGGGCGATGCGGCTGCGGTCGACGATCTGGTCGCGGGAGAAGCGGTTGGTGCCGACGCCGATGTCGTCGTGGCGGGTATCGGCTGCGACAGTGATGTCCCGCCCGGCGGCCAGGGACAAGGCCCGTTGCCCGCGAATCTCGCCGCCGCGCTGCTGGATGTCGGTGTCGGCCGCGAGTTGGGTGCGATTGGCCTCGATGGTGCCGCCGAGATTCTCGATGCGGTTGGCGGACAGGGTAAGCGTGTCGCGTGCGGCGAGATCGCCGCGATTGGTGGCGATGCCGTCGACGGCGAATTCGAGCTGCCGTGCGGCGATGCGTCCCGAGTTGCCGGCTGGCCGGGGCGGGCCATCGGCGAGGTGCAGGCGCGGGACCAGGACCTCTCGGCTTTGCCCGTCGATGCTGACGTCCTGCTCTTCCAGCCAGACGATGTCGGCGGTGAGTTGCGCGAGTTGCTCGGCTTGCAGGCGTACACCCGGTACCAACTCGAGATCCTTGCCGAGGGCGATGCCGGCGTCGATCAGGGCGCGGAACTGGGTTTCGTCATCGGCAAAGCCGGCGAGGCGGCGTTGCCCGGTCTGCTCGATTACCTGCTGGCGGACGAGCGATTGTTCGTAAAAACCGTCGCCAAGTCGTTTCTGGGTATAGGCCGGGTCGCGGCTCAGGGCATCGAGCATGGCATTGGAGCCGTACCAGTGGCGGTAACTGGCGAAGCGGGGGTCGGTCTCGATCAGCGGGGTGTTGGGGTTGTCCGGCCGGATGCGGAACAGGCTGGCATTGGGGAGCGTGGGGCTCGTGGAGGGCGAGTTGGCCGACGCGCCCGGGATCGTGGACACGGACGGGTTGGCGCCGGCCTGATCGGTGTAGGTGACGGTGGGTAGATCGTAGGGCGTGCCGTATTCCGGTGCCGGGCGGTAGGGGCTGGTGCCGTGCCATTCGCGGCAGTGATCCGACCCGAACGTGCCGCAGGACTCCACCGTAGTGAAGCTGGCGGTGCCCTCGCGCCGGGTGATGTCCCGGCCTTGGGTGGCGCGGTTGTCGAGGTCGTCGAGATCGGCCAGCAGGCTGTCGCCGGCGATCATCTGGCTGTCGCGGTTGCGCAGCGTGCCGCCGTCGAGCGTCATGTTCCCGCCCGCGCGCAGGGTCGCCGGGTGGGTTTCGACGACCTCGGTATGCGAGGTGACGGCGGTGGTCTGGAACCAGGTGAAGTCGGAGATCTCGTGCGGGTAGCCCTGGCACCAGACGTTCTCGTGGTACAGGCTCGTGCAGTCGGCGGCGTCGAAGGTGCGCTGGCTGCCCCGGAGCTGTATCCAGGATTCCTGGACCGGTGGCTCGTCGACCTGGGCGGTCACCAGCCCGGCGTTGAGGTTGTCGATCCGGTCGGCGGCGACCGACAGGTTGCCGAGCGCCTCGATGGTGGCGCCCTCGTTGACAAGGTGGCCGGCAAAAGCGTCGTCGTGGCCCTCGATACGCATGTCGCCGGCACTGAAGACCAACGCCTCGTAACGGTTCTCCAACTTGTCGACCGCCAGGTGCAGGCGGCTGCGGGCGGCCAGGGTTGCGGCGCTGGTGTCATCGCCGAGATTGAGCAGGTGGTCGGCGGTGACTGAAAGATAATCGCCGTAGATTCGGCCAGTCACGGTGTTCTCGATGGTCGTGGCTGTGACGTGGACCTCGCCGCCATCGACGAGCCCGTGGTTGTCGAGCCGATCCTCGGCGGCCAGGTCGAGGCGGCTGGCGGCGATCTCGCCGGTGGCCCGGTTGTCCACGTCCTTGGCGCCGACGTTGGCCTCGCCGTCCGCCGTCAGTCGCCCCTGATTTGCCAATCTGCCTTCGACGCTCAGCGTGAGATTGCCGTTGGCGGCCATTTCGCCCTGATGGCGGTGATCGCCCCGGATCGTGGCCTCGATGTCGCCGTCCGAGAGCCACTGACCATCGCCGGACATCGAGGGCGTGACCATGCTCAGGCCTCCCTCGCCAAAAGACAGCCCGCCCTCGTTGAGTATGCCGGCGTCAGCCGACAGTCTCAGCGTTCCGCCGGCGAGTGTTTGGCCTGTGCGGTTGTCGATGGTCGATGCCTTGACGGTGACGTCCGCCTGTCCAACGATGCGGCCGTCACGGTTATCGATCGCTTGCGCGGCGTCGAGTGCAAGACCGCCTTCGGCGTGCATCTCGCCGGGGTTGACGATCGTCTCGGCCTGCATCGCGGCGCTGCCCGCGGAGGCGACGGTGCCGTTGTTGACCAGTTTGCCGTCGGCCGTGACGGCCATGCCTTCCGTGCCGGCGGCCAAGGTGCCGTCGTTTCGCACACCCACGCCGTGTTCGTTCGCGACGAGCCGGATCTTGTTGGCGTACATGCCGCCGAGCCGGGCGGTGTCGATGCCCCACTCGGGCGATGCGGTAGCGGCTGCGGCCGATTCAATGAGCTGGCCTTCACGGTCGAAGTCGCCGATGCCGGTGGTGACATCGAGGTGATCGGCCCAGATGCCGGCGTTGATCTCGATGGCACGGGCCAGCAGGTCGGCCTCGGCGGTGCGGCTGGCGTCCATGCCATCACCCTCGATGCGGATGCGGCCCTCGCGGACATCCAGGCCGGTCCAGCGCTCGTCCTCGAACAGCGGGCGGCCAGTGGTCAGCATGGCGCGCTCGGCATTGATAAAGCCGCAGCCGTTGCAGGTGATGCCGGCGGGATTGGCGACGACCAGATCCGCCGGGTTGCCGCCGATTTCCAGGTACCCGGCCAGCTGGCTGGGCGAGGCGGCACGCACCTCGTTGAGGATCAGGTCGGCCGTGCCGCCGACGAGTGCCGGGTTGGCGCCGATCTGTCCGGCAAGCTCCGTGGCGCTTGTCTGGCGCCCGTTGTTGAAGACCACCCCGGCCTTGTCGACGTCGAGTTGTTGGTAGACGTTGTGTGACACGCCGTCGGTTCCCGGCGTGGTGATCTCGACCACGGGCGTGCCGTTGGCCGATTGATGGATGCCGGGGCGATTCTCACCGCGGGCGTCCGGGTGCGAGCGGATCTCGCTGGCGGCAACCGTCGGGGCAACAAGCGTCGAGGCAATCCATGCCGTCAACGCGCGGGATGAGTGGGTTCGAAGCGAATGTGTCATGACGTGTCCTTGTCGTGCACTGGTGTTCGAGTTCAGAAGTGGATGCCGGCCTGAAAGCCGGCCTGCAGCCCGGGGTCGGGGTAGGCGGCCGGCCGATCCATGGCGCGAGCCGCCCAGGCGTCAATCCAGGTGTTCTTCCAACGCCATTGCAGGCCGAGGGCCGCGCCCACCAGGTGCCGGCCAGGCAATTCGCGAGTCGATGGGCCGTCGACTCGGCCGGCATCCAGCGCGAGGTAGGGGTGCAGTGGTCCGGGGAGTTCCAGGTGCAGTTCGTTGCGCCAGAACGCGCCGCGCTCGCCGCTGATCAGCAGGTTGCCGCCAAAGCCGCGCACGGAATGGCGGCTGCCGATGGCGAAACGGTCCTGCGGGATCAGGCGCGTGTGATTGAACTGGCCCCGAATCTGGCCGCGATAGCGCAGGGGCTGGTCGCCGAGGGCGAACGGGGCGTCCAGGCGGGCGTGGACCGAGGTGATGTGCGGTCGGGAGGTGCCTTCGCCAAACGCCTCCTCGGGCGCTCGGCGCGCGCCGAGCATGCCGGTGCCCCAGCGATGGCTCAGCGAAACATCAAGCGTGCTGCGGCCGAAAAAGTGTCGATGTTCGATGCCGGTCGAGTACCCGGCCATGCGACGGTCCTGCACGGAAATGCGGGTCTGGTCGATCGCGTTGGAATAGGTCTGCAGCCACGCGGTGGCCTTGATACGGGTGCGGCCGACATCGGAGCGATGCACCACCCGGGCGATTTCCAGCTCATGCCGCTCGCCCTTGCCGCTGTAGCGGTAGTTGCGATCAAGGCCGGCGATCGTCTGGTGATAGGCAAAGCGGCTGGCGGTGGCGCCCAATCGCCAGTGACCGAGGGGAACGGAGTAGTGCAGGGTGTAAGACTCGGTGCCGCCCGGGCGCTCGCGATCATCGAGTCCGAGATTGCGAGTGAGGCTGGCGTAGAGCAGTCCGTTGAGGCCGAACAAGTGATCGCCAAACACCGTCGCCGTGCCGAGGAATCGCCCTGTTTCCCGGCTGCCCGAGTCGTCGACGGACAGCGAGAGTCGCAGCGGGAAGTCCTGCTGCCAATCGACCACGACATCGCTTTCGCCGGGGTGCTCGCCGGGTTGGATGGCGATGTCGGCCGAGACGCTCGGCAGTCGTTCGAGATTCTCCAGCCCCTGTTCGATGTCGCGCAGATCGAGCAGGTCGTTGTCACGGATGGGGAAGGCGGGGCGTGGTTGGGCGCGTTTGTCGGCGGTGGCGCTCGCGCGCACGCTGCCGACTCGGCCCGGCAGCATCGCCAAAACCAATTGGCCCTTGTCGAGATCCTGCGGTGGCGCGCTCACGCGGGTGGTGATCAGGCCGGCATCGATCAGTTGCTGCTGGACCTCGCGTTGGATCGCGTCAATGCCCCGCTTGCCCAGACAGTGGCGGCCCTGCCATCCCAGATGGGCCAGCGCCCTGTCGAGGGCGCGCTCGAAGCGCGGGCGCGCATCTTCGGTCAGCCGGATGCGCTCGATCTCGACACAGGGCGTCTCGTGTTCGGGCAGTCGGGGGGAGGGGCGGGATTTACGCGGCAGACGCACGGCCGGCCCGGATTCGAGCCGGTCGCGCAGATCCTGCTGGCGCTCCTGGAGGCGGAGCGACTCGTCGGTCGGATTGGTTGCCTGCCCAATGGCAGGGGGCGCAAACGCCCCGGCCAGCGACACGGCGATCCATGCCATGCGGGTCCATGCCATGCGCTGGCCGAAGCCGCTTGGGCGGCATCGGGGAAGTACCACGTCTCTCGTCCTTGAGATGATGGGTGTGTATCAGGTTGTGACTTTTTACGCTAATCGATCTGTCGATTGCTCGCAAGACTCACGGGTGTCGAGTCGGCAGGGTTTCTGGTCACCGGCAAAATGGACATAATGCGAGGAGGCGTCGCGACGATGCGGCCTTCGCTCATCCAGACGGATCAATCCAGATGCCTGCCTCGTTTCCACTCGAGGTGGCACTCAGCCGGGATTCCAAAGCCCATGCAGGACGGAGAAGTCATCGCCTCGGTGGACCTGGGGTCCAACAGTTTTCACATGCTGGTCGCCCGGGTTGAAGCGGGTCAGCTACAGGTCATCGACCGCATGAAGGAGATGGTGCGCCTAGCCGGGGGGCTGGACGAGCGCGGGCATCTCTCCAGTGAGGCGATCGAGCGCGGGCTGGATTGCCTGCGGCGATTCGGCCAGCGCCTGTCGGGCATGCCCCGGGGGCGGGTGCGCATCGTCGGGACCAACACCTTGCGGGCGGCGAAGAACGGTGCGACGTTCATCCGCCGCGCGCAGCAGGCCATCGGGCACCCGATCGAGATCATCGGCGGGCGCGAGGAGGCACGGCTGGTGTATCTCGGCGTGGCCCACAGCGATGTGCCGGCCGACGGGCGCCGGTTGGTGGTCGACATCGGCGGCGGCTCGACCGAATTGATCATTGGCGAAGGGTTCGAGCCGGTGCGCATGGAGAGCGCGCCGCTCGGTTGCGTGCGACTGACCTCCGATCATTTCAGTGACGGCAAGTACGACAAGAACCGCATGCTCAAGGCCGAACGCTGGGCTGAACTGGAGCTGATGAGTTACCAGCGTGCCTACCGCGAGCTGGGCTGGGCGCGCGCCGTGGGCAGCAGTGGCACCGCTCGCTCGCTGGCCACGGTGGCGGAGGCTAACGGCTGGGGCGATGGCAGCCTGACGCTGGCGGGGCTGGACGCGATTCGCAAGGCCGTGCTCAAGGCCGGCAGCCTCGCCAAGCTCTCGCTCGACGGGCTTTCCGATGACCGCAAGCCGGTATTCGTCGGCGGGCTGGTGGCGATGCGGGCGGTCTTTGAGGCGCTGGGCATCGAGCGCATGGGGATTTCCGACGGTGCGTTGCGCGAGGGGCTGATCTACGACTGGCTCGAGCGCCAGGATTTCGATGACGTGCGTGACCTGACCGTCGGACGTCTGCAACGGATGTTCAACGTCGATGCCGATCATGCCGAGCACGTGGCGACGACCACCGCGGCGCTGTGGAGTCAGGTCGAGGCCGAGTGGGGAGCAACTAGTGATGAGACCAGCGAGGCGCTGCCGTTGGCCACCTGGCTGGACGTGGCCGCGCGCGTTCACGAGGTGGGCTTGGCGATTTCGCATTCCGGCTATCATCACCACGGCGCCTATGTGCTGGAGCATGCCGACATGCCGGGCCTGACCCGCACGGCGCAAACGGCAGTCGCCGCGCTGGTGCATGCCCACCGTCGCAAGTTCAAGCCGGCGCGCTTCGAGACGCTCGACGACGACATGCGCCCGCTGGCGATGCGCCTGGCCGTGATCCTGCGTCTGGCCGTGCTGTTCCACCGTGATCGGGGCGAGGGCATTTCCCCCTGCCAGGTCCGGGGCGATGCCGAGGGTAATCGGCTGGAGCTCTCGTTCGCGGCAGGCTGGCTGGAAGATCACCCGCTGACCGTGGCCGACCTCGAGCGCGAACAGGCCTACATCGCCAACTGCGGTTTTGATCTGCAGTTCGGCTGACAGGAGAGTCCGATGCCCCGGATCGAACGGTCCTCCGCGGTGGTTACCGCCCTTGTTGCCGCGACGGCTTTCCTCGCCCTGCCGACGCTCGGGGCCGCCAAGAGCGTCGAGGGGCGTTATGTTGCCTTTGGTCCGGGCAACTGGTCCTGCGCGGATGTCGTGGCAGTCGCCGACGGCAACCACCCGGGCAGCCGGGGGCGGCTGGACGGTTTCATCGCCGGGTATCTCACCGCGGGCAACGTGATTCTCCGCAACACCTACGACCTCCAGGCCGGCCAGCCCGCCTCGGCGGCCAAGGAGGCGGTGCTTGCCTTCTGTGCGGAGAATCCGGGCATCAAGCTGGCCAATGCGCTGGCGGCGTACACCCAGCGCCAGTATCCGGATCGTCGCAGCGTGCCGCCTCAGCCCTGAGCGTCGGTGATCGACTATGCTCCTTGTGTATCGCTTGACGGGAGTAACGAAATGACTGCTTTTTCCTCTGTTCTGGGCCACGCCAGCAACATGGCCCCACGCCTCATCCGATCGGTCGTCCTCTTGATGGCGGCCACCGCACTGGCGTTGTCGGCCCAGGGTCCGGCGCAGGCCGATGACACCCAGCGCGTCGTCTACCACGTTGATTTTGCCGACCCCACCCGCTACTCGGCCACGCTCACCTCGATCAACAACTTGATCAATGATGCCGAGCAGAAACTTCTGCCCTGGGATGTGCATCTGGTGCTGGTCGGGGCCGGGGTTCGCTTTGCCACCGACGATCCACTGGAGGGCACGCCTTTTGCCACCGACGCGGCGCTGGACGAGCGTCGGGCGGAGCTCAAGGGGCGCTTGCAGACCCTGATAAAGATTCGGCAGGTCAAGGTGCATCTCTGTGGTGTCACCCGAAGCGAGGTCGCTCTGTCGGAGGACAAGCTCTACGAGGGTGTCGGCCTGGTGGGCTCCGGGGTGGCCAAGATCGCCGATCTGCAGCGTGACGGTTACGCCTATCTGAAGATCCAATAACCCTGGATTGGCCGCAACGAGACAGCCCCCGTGAGATTCGATCTCCCGGGGGCTTTGCGTTGTGGCCCTCAGTTCAGCGGCTGGATGGTTCGGCAGTTGACGAGGAGACGCCGGCCGGCCGAGGGATGCCCGTGGGCACCGGGTCTTGGGCCACGATGTCGAGGATTTCGGCACCCTCGTTGAAATGCACGGTCACGATGCGGTGATTCTCGATGCTCTCGGCGTCCGCCAGTGAGATGCCGAAGCGGCGCGCCAAATCCTGGGAACTGAGTGGCGGTGGCGCAAGACGCCGCTCGCGATTGCGAAAGCGTATCCAGTTGTAGCTCGCCCAGCCGATGAAGATCAGTCCGGCGATCAGGATCACCAGCACGTAGGTCTGCACGGCCTCGAGGGTGCCCATGGGGTCTTTGAGGATGTGGCGCTCGAACAGCTCCGCGCCGAGCAGCCAGCCGATCAGGGCAATGGTGGGCGTAAACAGGTAGATCCAAATCGCCCAGGCGACCAGGCCGACGATCTGGCCCACGCGACGTTCGCTGGGGGTTAGCAGGTCGTTGCGCTCGATGATGTTCGGCAGGCGGGGAAGGGAACGTTTCATTATTTCATTCCTCCGGTGGTCGCAGTCCGCGGTCCGGGCTGACCCAGCGGGCCCGCTTGCCCGACCGCTTGAGAATGGCCTTGGGCAGCGCGACCACCGTGGTCGCCATCGACAGCAGCCAGAAGGCCAGCGGATACCAGATCACCCAGAAGTAGTTGCGGAAAAAACGCCGGTTGGGCTCGTAGTACCGGTCGATCAGCAGGCTGACCACAAACTGCAACAGGGCGGTGATGCCGAGAATGACCCCGGCCCACTGCGGGATGATGCTCGGCCCGTCCCAGCTTGGCGGCAACTCGAAGATCAGGCCGAGCAGGTAGATCACCAACACGGTCGCCATGGCATAGGCCCACAGGATGCTGACGGTGTACTCGGCGGCCACCGCCCAGAGGCGGCGCTTGTCCCAGTGGAACAGGCCGGGGGCGTGTCGCAGAATCGTCTCCACGCCGCCTTGGGCCCAGCGCAGGCGCTGACGCCACAGCCCGCCCAGCGTTTCTGGCATGTAGATGTAGCACAGGGCGTTGGGTTCGTAGCGTATGTCCCAGTAGTCAAGCTGCAGCCGCCAGGAGATATCGATGTCCTCGGTGATCATGTCGTGGCTCCAGTACCCGACGCGGTCCAGCGCGGTGCGGCGGTACCCGGCGATCACGCCCGAGACGGTGAAGATGCGCCCGTAGACTCGCTGGGCGCGCTTGATCAGGCCAATGGTCGCGGAGAATTCGCCTACCTGCAGTTTGCCCAGCAAGGTGCTGCGGTTGAGGATGCGCGGGTTGCCGGTGACCGCGCCGACACGCGGCCCCGAGTTGAGGTGGGCCATCATCCAGGCCACCGCCTTGGGGTGGAGCAGGGCGTCGCCGTCGATGCCGATCAGGAATTCGTGCTTGGCGGCCAGTGCCCCGGTGCGCTGCGCGATGGCCTTGCCCTGGTTGGTCGCCAGGTGCACCACCCGCAGGCGCGGGTATTCCTCGGTGAGTGCATCGAGGATGCGGCCGGTCTCGTCGCTGCTGCCGTCGTTGACGGCGACGATCTCGAAGTCCGGGTACTCGGTTGCATGCGCGTAGTGCACGGTGTCCCGGATGTCGATGCCCTCGTCGAAGCAGGGAATGATGATGCTGCACGGCGGCGCATCCTTGATCGTGGGCGGGTGATCCATGTCACCGTGTTTCGCTCGTTCCCAGCGGAAAAAGTACCAAGTGCCACCGATCATCCATACCCAGGCCATCACCAGGGGGTAGAAGAAAACGAAGTCCAGCAGCCAGTCGATGTTCATGCCCTCGGTCTCCTATCGCCGATGCGGGAAGGCTTTGAGCGAAATACCTTCCCGGGTGGGTTCGAAGCGTGGGCGGTTATTGAGGAAGTCATCCGGGTAATAGGCCAGGTTGAGGACTCCGCGGCGCATGAGCTGTTCCATCCAGTCGCGGAGGGTCTCACCCTCCACCCATCGGCCTTCGCCGCGCCAGTCGCGGGCCTGTAGCTCGAAGACCACGTCCTCGAAACCGCCCGCCTGCGCCTCGACGGCATCAGCAAGTCGGCCGAGCCAGACATCGGGTGGCAGTTCGGTGCCGTCGAGCCAGGGCATGGCCATGATGGCCGTCTCGTCGTAGGCCGCCAGGAACGGCGGCAGCGACTGGGCGAAGCGTGCCTCCGCGTCCGGATCGAGGACCACCCGGGCGTAGAGATTGCGCGCCACCCGGAAGTCGAGGGAGTCGTGGACGTGATGTGTCAGTCGTTGCGTGACCGCCTGGCCGAAGTCGATCAGCGCCTGCGTCTTGCGTGCCGGCGGCAGGTCACAATCGGTGATCGGGGTGTTCGTGCCGGGCCAGCGTGCCTCGCTGCGGCAGGCGGTCCGGTCCTCGTCGGCCGCGAGGTACGCGTCGTCGTGGATGAGCAACCCGCTGATACTGCTGGCCGCGCGCCCGAGATCGGCGTAGATCTCGCCCACGATTTGCTCCGATTCTGGCAGGAAAGGGCTCAGGCGCCGGTAGTCGGCATCGGCCACCAGTACCGGCTCGCCCTCGGGGCCCGACCGGGTAACGGACAGTGCGCGCTTGCGTTCGGCGTCGGGCAGGTCGAAGGACAGCAGTGGCATCCAGGCGTAGACCTGCACGCCCGCGCGGGTGCGCAGTTGCCAGGCGACCCGGTTGAACAGGTCGGCCCGCATCGGCAGGTGCCGGTTGGGGAAATACAGCTCGGCGGCATTGCCGTCCCCGTCGGGGTCGGCGAAGGCCTGCAGGTAGACCGTGCGGACTTCCAGGGCCTTGATGCGGTCGAGGAGCGCCCCGAGATTGGCGTTGGTCTGCTCCGGGTCGGGATCGTAGACGTAGTCCAGGTCGATTTGCACCGCGCGTTGCGGTGCGGGCAGGTTGACCGGATGCTCGCCGGCCGGCCGGGCCTCGGTGGCGACTTCGAGCGGGAGGGGGTCGTCCACGATCAGCGCGCGGGAAAATGTTTCCTCCTCCGGGGTATTGAGGGGCGTGCCGCCCAGCGAGAACGACCAGGGCATGCCGACCTCGGCGGCGATGGCGTCCACCTCCCCGCTGTGTGCGCCGTAGGGCCAGACGATGGCCCGCGGCGCCCGGCCGGTGAGCGACTCGATCATCGCCCGGCTGCGCTGGAGATCCTCGCGGATGCGATGGCGGAAGACGGCATCGCTCTCGTATTCGCCGGTTTGTGGGTCGAAGCGCCGCGTGATGGCCGCCGGTTGTTTGTTGCCTTGCGGGTTGCCGAGGATGCCGCGGTGCAGGTCGTGGCTGTGGCTGGCGAACTCGACCAGCCCACCATCGTGCATTTCCCGGATCTGGGCGGGTGTGACGAAGCCCTCGGGCCCGAGTGGCCGCTCATTGTAGGTGACCGTGTCGGCGATGCTGCCCCCCGTCTTCGTTGTCGGCTCGGCGAATCCCTGCGGCGTGTAGGTCACCTCGGCGTCGTTCCAGACGGTCTCCAGCCAGCCGGTTTGCAGCGCGAACAGGGCGGGATAGTCGTAGGCCACCAGCAACGGGAAGATGTGGGTGTAGAGGCTGGCCAGGCCGTCATCGAAGGTCAGCAGCACGGCGTTGTCCGGCAGTGGCGTGCCGCCCGAGCGCGCCGCGATAATCTGATCGAGGGAGACCGGCTGCCAATCATTGGCCTCCATCCAGTCGAACCAGGCGACCAGGCGGGCGGTACTGACGGCATAGGGGTCGGCATCGCGCTCGGCGATCACGTCGTCGCGGACGTCGTGGTAGCACAGGGCCATGAACTGGCCGTCGGGCACGTCGGGCAAGGCGGCCAGAACGTTGCCGGCGAGTAGCAGGCCGGTGACCAGGGAGGTGAGTCGTGCTATCCAACGTGCCATCAGAAAATCCCTTCCAGACCGAATAGGCCATACAGTCGTCGTTCGCGCTCGCCGTCGTAGGCCACGCTGGACCAGCCGATGCCGTAGCGCATGGCCCAGCGGCGGTTGAGATCCCAGCGATGTTCGTAGCGGAGCTCGATCACGGGGTTGCTGCCGAAGTCGGCCTGGTACCCCATGCCGGTGGCGGCATGGAAACGCTGGGTGAAGGCGCGATCGTAACGGCGCCAGGTGATCCAGTCGTGGTCGACCCGGATCGCGGCGCTGCCCGAGCTCTCGGGGTTGTAGTACGGCCCGCCGGGCTGGCTGTTGTCCTGGTAGAAGAGGTCGCCGCCCAGGTCGGTGACATGGTGTGGTCCGGCCGAGACCCGGCGGGTGACGCCGGTGCCGAGCGACAGACGCCGGTTGCCGTCGTCGATGGCGAGCAGGCCGGTGGTGGCGTAGGCCGCCAGCGATTCCGAGGCGCGCCAGTTGACCGAGGCGCTGGCCGACCAGCCTTCGAGACCCGCCTCTTTTGCCCGCAACGGGGTCTCGAGTGAATAGGAGTCGCCCTCGATGCCGATCTGCCAGTGGTCGTTGAGCCACTGCGACCAACCGGCGGCCACGCCGGCTTCGGCGCTGCCGAGGCGGTTGCGATGCACGGCCGCCCAGGCGCGTTTGCGATCGGCGGCCCACTCGACACCGGCCGCGACCCGGTCGTGGGTGCCTTCCGTCTCGTCGTAGGTAGCCGTTTCGCGGCGGTGTTCGACGAAGGCGCGGACGTCGTGTGCCGACCAGGGCGAGTTCAGCCGCGTGCGCCAGCTCTGGTCGTCGCTACCGGAGACCAGTGCTTCACCGCCGCGGGTGCGGCCGACGGTGACTTCGCTCTCGATCGAAAAGCGATCGCGGTCATCCAGCTCATCTAGCTGACGCTGGACCCGGCTATCGTGAGGGAAGTCTTGCGCCAGCGCGTCGACTTCTGCCTCCCAGGCCTCCCAGTGACCCAGGTCTCGGGCATCGGCCGCGTGCGAGAGCCGCGTTTCCAGCGCCTCGGGAGCCCAGGCCTCGGCCTGTGCCGTGAACATTTCCGCCCGTTCCGGCCAGCCGCGCCAGCGGGCGATCTGGGCGCGCTGACTCCACAGTCCGGAATGCGCCGGGGCGGCATCGACCAGTTCGCCGCTGCGTCGCCAGGCCTCGGCGTCCTGCTGGCGATACGCGGCGTCATTGACCAGGAGCTGGTCGACATCGACCCGTTCCCAGTTCGGGACAGGATCCCGCCCGGGGGCGGTGGGTAGCCAGGCGGGGGCCGCGGCGGCGCGATCCCGCACCTTGGCCGTTCGATCGTAGTCTTCCAGTGCGATCAGGGTGTAGTAAAGGTCGAGCAACAGGGTCAGGTCGGCGGGGCCCGAGGCGGGCAGCAGCGATTCGTAGAGGGGCAAGGCGGCCTCCGGCTGCTTCTCGGCCAGGTAGGCGTCCGCGGCGGCCCGTCGGGCGAATGGCGGCGGTATCGGATTGGCCGGCAGCGTCTCCCAGGTCGCGATGGTCTCGGGCATCCACTCGCTCTCGCGCAGGAGAAAGATCCGGTCGTAGAGCGCGCGGCGGTGTTGCGGGTGGTCCGTGGGTACGCGCGCGATAAAGCCGTCCAGCCGCCGCAATGGGGCAGACATGACGGCGTTGGCCTCTTTGGGCCGTGAGTCGACAAGCAGCTGGTCACGTTGGTCGATTGCCTGGCGGATGTCGGCGGCGATGGCGTCGGCCTCGATCTGCAGCCGGACATCGGGTTCGAACCGTTCCGGGTGGGCGTGGACGGCCTCCAGGGCGCGTTCGGCGGCACCCAGCTGCCAGAGGGCCAGGGTCTGTTCCACGTAGGGAGACGGGGCCTCGGGGTCGGCCCGGCGGGCGTAGTTGGCCAGTGCGAGCGCCTCGCGAACATGCGCGGATAACCGCATGCCGTAGGCCATCATCGCGATTTCGCTGGCGGACTCGGGCAGCGGATCAATGCCCTGGAGGACGTCGATGGCGGTGGCTGTGTCGCCCGCCTCGGCGCTGACCACGCCGTAGCGCACGCTGGCGGGCGTGCCGAGACGGCGGTGGGAGTTTTTCAGGACGGCGGCGGCTTGTTCGAAGTGGCGGGCATCACGCAGCGCGCCGGCCCAGGCGATATGGGCATACTCCGGCACCTCGGAGGGGGTGAGCCCTGCCGTGCGCTCGAGGATGGCGGCGTTGTCGCCGGCCTGGCGATGCAGGACGATCAGGTCGCCGAGGATGCGGCGGTCACCCGGGTGAGCCGCGTCCAGGGACTCCAGCCTCGCGATGGCGCGATCGAGCTGGCCTTCGCGGGCCAATTCCACGGCCGCCACGCGACTGGCGTCCGCGGAATCCGCCGCCATGAGCTGACCGGCCGGCGTGGCCAGCAGGAAGGGCAGCAGGAGCAGCCCGGTGCCGGACCGACTACGGACGATATGCGTCTTGTCCGTTCCCATACGCTTCCCTGCCTTGATTGCATCTGACTAATTGAATGTGGGTGCTAACAATAGACCACAGTCAACCGATCCACAGGGAGAATCGCGCGGGAAGAGGGTGGTCGGGGTGTCAGCCCTCGGTGGCGACGGCGGGCCAGCGCCAATCGCGGATTTCCGGCATGTCCTCACCGTGTTCGCGGATGTACAGCTCGTGATCGATCAGGCGCTGTTCCATTTGCTGGCGCAGGTGGGCGCCGCGGACTTTCAGGCCGGGCACGCGCTCGATCACGTCGATGACCAGATGGAAGCGGTCGATTTCGTTCTTCACCGCCATGTCGAATGGGGTGGTGGTCGTGCCTTCCTCCTTGTAGCCGCGGACATGCAGGTTGTGGTGGTTGGTGCGCCGGTAGGTCAGGCGGTGAATCAGCCACGGGTAGCCGTGATAGGCGAAGACGACCGGCCGGTCGAGGGTGAAGAGCGAGTCGAAGGCGCTGTCGGACAGGCCATGCGGGTGCTCGTTCTCGGGCTGGAGTTTCATCAGGTCGACCACGTTGACCAGCCGCACGCGCAGCTCGGGCAGGTGGCGACGCAGCAGGTCGGTGGCGGCGAGGATTTCCTCGGTGGGCACGTCGCCGGCGCAGGCCATCACCACGTCGGGCTCCAGGCCGTCGTCGCTGCTGGCCCATTCCCAGATGGACACCCCGGCCGTGCAGTGTTTTATCGCCGCATCCATGTCGAGGTACTGGGGTTGGGGCTGTTTGCCGGCGACGATCACGTTGACGTAATCGCGGCTGCGCAGGCAATGGTCGGTCACCGACAGCAGGCAGTTCGCATCCGGTGGGAAGTAGACACGGACCACACTCGCCTTCTTGTTGACCACGAGATCGATGAAGCCGGGGTCCTGGTGCGAGAAGCCGTTGTGGTCCTGGCGCCAGACGTGGCTGGTCAGGAGATAGTTGAGTGACGGCACCGGCGCACGCCACGGGATATCCTGACTGGTATCCAGCCATTTGGCGTGCTGGTTGAACATCGAGTCGATGATGTGGATGAAGGCCTCGTAGCAGGCAAACAGGCCATGCCGGCCGGTCAGCAGGTAGCCCTCGAGCCAGCCCTGGCAGGTGTGCTCCGAGAGGATCTCCATGACGCGCCCGCCGCGGGCGAGGTGCTCGTCGGTGGGCAGGGTCTCGGCGTTCCAGGCTCGATCGGTGACGGAAAAGACGTCATCGAGCCGGTTGGATGACGTTTCGTCCGGGCCGAACAGGCGGAAGTTGCGCGTCTCGTGGCTACGTTCGATCACGTCGCGCAGGAAGCGTCCCATGGCGCGGGTCGACTCGGCCTTGGTCTGGCCGGGCGCCTCGACCGGGATCTCGTAATCGCGAAAGTCGGGCAGGTCGAGCGGCCGGCACAGGAGCCCGCCGTTGGCATGCGGGTTGGCCGACAGGCGACGAGCACCGGTCGGGGTGCGGGCGGTGAGCCAGTCGAACGGTTGGCCGTGTTCGTCGAAGAGTTCCTCGGGCCGGTAGCTCTTCATCCATTCTTCGAGCAGCTGGCGGTGGGCCGAG
>JAGXGL010000087.1 GCA_024636755.1 Guyparkeria sp.
CGATGCATACGCCTTCGTCCCGCAGCTATCGGTCACCCTGGGTGTACTGCTGGCCGTGATCAGCCTGGGTATGCTGATCTACTTCATCCACCACGTGGCCATTTCCATCCAGGCGAACCAGGTCATCGCGCGAGTGGGCAGCGAGTTGATCGATGTGTTGGAGAGCCTGTTCCCCGAGACTATCGGCCAGGGACCCGCGGGGAAGTCCGCGGAGATTCCGGGCGCTGCCTTCTTGCGATTGCTGAGCCGCGAGGGCGAGCCGGTTGGCGCATCGGGTGACGGTTACGTGCAATTCGTCGACGCGAGTGCCCTGATGGCCCTTGCTGTGCGGGAGGACGTGGTCATTCGTCTCGAGTGTCGTCCGGGCCACTACGTGGTGGCCGGTCGTCCCTTGCTGCGGGTCTGGCCCGCTGGCCCGCGTGGCGACGAGTTTGCTCGGGAGGTCAACGCGGCCTTTGCCCTGGGCAATCAGCGCACACCCGGCCAGGATATCGAGTCTGCCCTCTTTGAGCTGGTGGAGATTGCCGTGCGGGCGCTGTCACCGGGGATCAACGATCCATTCACCGCTATCGCCTGTGTCGATCGTCTCGGTTCGGCGTTTTGCCGCTTGGCCACGCGAGAAATGCCGTCTCCGTATCGCCAGGACAGCAAGGGGCAGTTGCGGGTGATTGCTCCGTCTCCGAGTTTCCCGACGATACTCGACGCGGGGTTCGACCAGATTCGGCAACACGGGCGAGCCAACGTGGCGGTGAGCATTCGCCTGATGGATACGCTCGAGCTGATCACGGCCTTCGCCCATCGACCGGCCGATCGGGCCGCGCTCTTGCGGCATGCCGACATGATCCGGCGCGGGGCATGGCAGAGCTTCCCCGAGCAAGAGGATCGCGAGGTGCTGGATCAGAGCTATCGGGCAGTCAAGCAGGCGCTCGAGGCCTCGGCGCAGGAAAATTGACTGCCCAAACGGACGAAAGCCCGGCGATCTGCCGGGCCTGGTGGTGGATCGGGGAGGCGGTCAGTGCCGGCCTTCAGCTACCTCTTCGATCAACTTGGCATTGAATGCCGGCAGATCGTTGGGGTTGCGGCTGGTCACCAGACCGTTGTCGACCACGACCTCCTCGTCGACCCAGACGGCGCCAGCGTTCTTCAGGTCGGTCTGGATGCTGGGGTAGGAGGTCACGCGCCGGCCCTGCAGCACGTCGGCCTCGACCAGTGTCCAGCCGCCATGGCAGATCGCGGCCACGGGCTTGTGCTGATCGAAGAAGCTCCGCACGAAGCTGACGGCCTTCTTATTCTGGCGCAACGCGTCGGGGTTCATCACCCCGCCGGGCAACACCAGAGCGTCGAAGTTCGACTCGCTGGCCGAATCCAGCGGTACATCGACATCGAAGGTATCGCCCCACTCGGTGTGTTGCCAGCCTTTCACCCGGCCATCGGCCATCGGCCGGCGAGACGATCTGGGCGGTCGCACCGGCTTGTTCCAGTGCGCGCTTGGGTTCGGTCAGCTCGACCTGCTCGAAGCCGTCGGCCACGAGCAACGCGACGCGTTTTCCTGTCAGTGTTTCTGCCATGGGTTGCCTCCTCGACAATGGTTGCATAAACGGGGCATGGAGCAGGAGGGTAGAAGACACCCGGCGGCGAGTCAGTTCATCGTCACGCGGCCCTGATGCATCTGCTCCGGTGTTTCACGACCGTCGGCGGGTGGTTGGTTGCCGTGCTCGGTCAGCACGGTCTGAAACGCGTTCTCCCTCGCATCCCGCGCGGTTGTCGGCACAGCTAACCTGCGCCAGGTCTCGCACGCACGCTCACGCCCTCGGGCCGTCCGTTTTCGCTCTCCGACAGCCGCGAGAATGCGTGGCCCGAATCACACGCTTGACCCCTCCAGGGCACGCCCGTAAATGCCGAGGTCGGATTCGCTGTGCAGCACGAAGCGCAGGCGCTGTACCGTTTTCAACGACGGCGCGGCGTCGACCACCGTGTCGATCGCTATTTTCGCGGCCGGTTCTACTGGATAGCCGAAGGCGCCGGTGGAAATGGAGGGAAAGGCCACGCTCCCCAGGCCCGTCTCTTCGGCCCGGGCCAGCGCATTGCGATAGCAGGCGGCCAGCAGTTCGTCGGCCGGCTCGTCCATGCCGTAGACCGGCCCGAGGCAGTGGATCACGTGCGGGTTGGGCAGGTCGTGGCCGCCGCTGATCACCGCCTCCCCGGGGCGGATGGGCGCGAGTGGGGCGCATTCGCGGGCCAGCCCCGGTCCGGCGACCCGGTGAATGGCCCCGGCCACGCCACCGCCGGGCGCGAGTTGCACGTTGGCCGCATTGACCACCGCGTCCATGTCCAGCTGGTCGACGATATCGCCCTGGATGCACTCGATGGTGACGCCTACGATGGTTCGTGATGTCATCGGGATGCCTCGATTGATCGTTGCTCGGGTCTGCTCCAAGCCGACATCGAAAGTGTAGGCAATACCCGAACAACCGTCAGGGAGCGGCAGTTGACCGAGGTTGCACTACGCTTGAGCCGGACCCCGCGAAGGAATCACACGATGCGACGTCTGTTGACGCTCTGTCCGATCGTCTGCTGTCTGCTGCTGTTGCCGCTTGCCGCTCGGGCCGAATTCACCACGTCGGCGCAGACCTTCGTGCTGGACGAACGGGAAATCAGTTACCACGCGCTCGGCGATACGCAGGCGCCGGTGGCGATCGTGCTGGGTGGCGGGCCGGGCTTTTCCAGCTGGAACCTCGAGCCGGTGCAGCATCGACTCGCCGAGCTGGGCTATCGGACCGCGATCATGGACATGCTCGGGGTGGGGGAGAATGCGGTTAGTGGAGACGCGCTGACGGGGCAGGCCCTGCTGGATGCCTGGGTGGCCCAGATCGAAGGCTTGCGGCAGTCATTGGTCGGCGAGGGCCCGGTGGTACTGCTGGGGCATTCCTGGGGTGCGCTGATGGCGCTGCTCTACACGCGCGCTCATCCAGACGCGGTTAACCATCTGGTGCTGCTCAATCCCGTCGATCCGGAACGCCGCGCGATGCGTGATGTGGTGGTGCAGATCGATCGGCGCCGGGCTAGGGAATTGGGCGAGGCCTGGGATGACGAGCGGGCCTGGCAGCAGCAAACGGGCGTAAGCGACGACCCGGCGACGAGGGCGCGTCATCAGATAGAACGCGCGTTACCCAGCTACTTTCTCGATTACGCGCAGGGCCAGCGGTATGCCGAGCAGTTCGATGCCTCGGACTTCTCCGCGACATTGAACATCGAGGGCTGGCGGGCGTACCGGGCCAATCCGGTCGACTACGCGACGATCCGGGAATGGAACATCCCGATTGATTTTATCGGCTGTCGGGACGACCTGTTGATGCCCGAGAGCCTCGCGGCCCTGCAGGCGAACCTGTCGCTGTCGCGGATCGAGGTGCTAACGGGGTGCGTGCACTTCCCGTGGGAGGAAGTGTCAGGGCAATTCACCCAGGCGCTGACATGGAGCGTATCGCGGCCCGCCGGCCAGGAGGCCGACCGCATCCCCTGATTATCAGTCCTCGTTCTTGTTTTCGTTGGCCGAGCCTTCGATGGCGCTGCCGAGGTTCCTGACGTCCTCGCCGAGGCCTTCCATGGTGTTGCAGCCGGCGGTCAGGGCCAGCAGGCCGGCAAGAAAGGTGATGCTGATGAGTCGAGTGATCATGGCTGGATCTCCGTGTGAGGTGTCAGGCGGTCATGTTGAGCGGGGGCATCGTCGGCACGTGTTCGATCGATGCCGCCGCGTTCTGCATTGCCGCGCCGGGGCAAGTGTCATCAAAAAAGCCACGCCGTGTCGGGCGTGGCCTCGATGCGCCCGGATGGTGGAAGGCGTCAATCGTGATCTTGGGCTTCGCCTTCGATCGAGTCACCCAGCTCCTGGGTATCCTGGCCCAAGCCTTCCATCGTGTTGCAGCCGGCCAGCAGCGTGAGAGAGCCTGCCAAGGCAAGCAGCATTGCAATGCGTTTGAGAAAGATGTGAATCATGATTCCGTACCTGTTCCATTTGTTCTCTTCGAATGCTCCGAGCGAATCGGCGAGGTCTCGGAGGTTTGAGCCGAAGATCATGTCGTTGCCGATCCATTCGGATAGTCCTTAGGATAGTGCAACGGCGACAAGGTTCCCCATCCGGTTGCGTCGATTCGGATGAGTAGGCAAGGAGATGGCGTGGAAATACTGCTAATAGGCGTCCTGTTGCTGGCCGGTTTGGCCTTCGGCACCCTGGGGAGCCATTTCTTCGGGGTGCCGCGGGTGGTCGGCTACATCCTGATCGGGATGCTGTTCTCGCCGGATCTGCTGGGCGATCACCTCGGGCTGGATACCGCCCGCTGGACCCAGCCGCTGGTGGCGATCGCCCTGGGCATCGTCGCCTACCTGATCGGCGGGGCGGCCACGATCGGACAACTGCGTCGCCTGGGCGTATCGATCATCACGGCGACCGTCGGCAAGGTCGCCGGTGCGTTCCTGCTGGTGTTCGCCGGGTTCGTCTGGCTGGGCGTGAGCGTGCCGGATCTGCCGGTTTGGGGGGCGCCGCTGGTGCTCGCTGCTCTGGCAACCATCACCGCACCCGCTGCCATCGTCGCGATCATCCATCAATATCGGGCGAGCGGGCCGTTGACCACGGCGCTGCTGGGCATGGTCGCGATGGACGATGCCCTGGGCGTGGTGATCTTCTCCGTCGCACTGGCCCTGCTCGCCGCTGACGGCCTGGCGTCGGCCTTGCCGCTGTTGGCGTGGGAACTGGTCGCGGCGCTGGTGATCGGTGGGGGCGGCGGCTGGCTGATCGAGCGGATCAGCCGCCTGCTGCACGAACACGAATTGCGCCTGGTTGCACTCATCGGCGCCATCATCCTGCTGGTCGGACTGGCGGAGGCCTGGCATTTTTCCGGACTGCTGGCGGCCATGACGCTGGGTTTTACCGCGCGTTGGTTCGGCGGGGCCCATGCCGAACGCCTGTTCGAGCCGGTCGAGCAGCTCGAGGAGATGGTGTTCGTCCTGTTCTTCACCCTCGCCGGGTTGTACTTCGATCTGTCTGTCGTGGTCGAGCACGGCTGGCTGATCCTGCTGTTCTTCGTGCTGCGTGGGGCAGGGCAGGTCATCGGTTCATGGATCGGCGCTCGCCTGGGTGGGGCGCCGCCGGCGATCGCGAACAACGTCGGCCTGGGCATGCTGCCGCAGGGTGGCGTGGCCGTGGGCATGGCGCTGATGCTCGAGGGGCAGCCGCGCTTTGCCGAGGTGGCGATCCTGGCGATCAACATCATCACGGCAAGCACGCTGCTGACCGAATCGATCGGGGCGTTTGCCGCGCGGTTCGGTCTGAGGCGGGCCGGTGAACTCAACGAGGCCAATGGTGGACACGACGGGGAGCATGACAATGAAGGCAAGTGACTGGTTGAAGGCACATCCGGTAGAGGCGGTAACCCTGTCGCCGGAAGCCTCGCTGCCGGAGGCCGCGACCCGGTTTCTCGAACACCCGGAGGTGCGCGACATCTACGTGATCGACGCGGACGGGCAGGTCTGTGGTCACCTGGGGTTTCGTCGGCTGGCGGGCCTGCTGCTCGCCCATCTGCGGCCCACTCACAGCCGGCGGCAACTGGTCGAGCGGGTGACCACGGGCGTCGTGCGCGAACACATGGACGATCACGTGCTCTGTATGCAACCGGACGAGCGAATCAGCGAGGTGTTCCACCACCACATGGAGCGGCGGGTCGAGGACATCCCGGTGGTCGACGCCGACCGGCGGCTGCTGGGGGTGATCCGGGTCGCGGATCTGCTGCGCCAGGCGATCGATCGACGCGACTAACCCTTGGGTAGCTTGGGCTTTCCGCTGAGGTAGGACGCGGCCGGGTCGACCAGAAAGCGGTCTTCCAATGCCTTGCGCCCCAGCAGCATGCGAAAGCGCATGCTGTCACGGTCGGTCAGGGTCAGCTCCATGGTCTGTTCCTCGCCGCCGATCACCGCCCGGGTGGCGATGACGTAGCGATTCTCGCGGTGCCCGCCGGAATCCGAGATCAGCCGCTGGTCGAGTAGCTCGGCCTCGCAATGAACCACGGTTTGGGCGTCTCGCTGGACTGGGTGCACGGACAGGCGCACCCAGTCGCGGTTGGCGCGACGGAAGGGCTCGATGAAAAAGGCATGCAGGCAGGACGTGCGCGCCCCGGTATCCACCTTGGCCTTGATGCGCGGGATGTTCAGGTCGGGCAGGGCGATCCATTCGCGCCAGCCGAGCCTTCGCAGCCTGTCGCGGTCGTTGTCGTTCATTTCTGGTCCTTAGTTCTCGACGGCATCCTTGTCATCGGCGTGATCGGCGTGGAAGTGGCCGACCTGCAAGGCCACATTGCCCGCGTCCGTCTCGAAGCGGGCAATGTGGTAGACGGCGTCGCCCTCGTGGACGAGCGGAAGTTCCAGCCGGCCGATGATGATTCCATCGGTATTCGAGACGATGGCCTCGCGCTGGCCGCTGTAGGGGTCAGCGATATAACCCAGTGTTTCATCCTTCGCTACCTGCGCGCCCAGCGGCAGCACGGTGCTGAGC
>JAGXGL010000088.1 GCA_024636755.1 Guyparkeria sp.
CGGCACCGGCAAGACCTTCACCATCTCGTTGCTCTACCTGCGACTGGTCCTGGGTCATCGTGGCCCCGACCAGCGGGACGCCCGGCCACTGACCCCACCGGAAATCCTGGTCAGCACCTTCACCGAGGCGGCGGTTGCCGAACTGCGCGACCGGATTCGCAGCCGCCTGCAACAAGCCGCCTGGTTGTTCGCCGGCAGCCGCATACCGACAAACGTTGACAATCCGTTGGCACAAATCGACACCCCGCTGCGCAACCTCTACGAGGAGTTCAGCGAGACGGAGCGCGTCCAGGGGGCCTTCCTACTGCAACGCGCGGCGGAATGGATGGACGAGGCGGCGATCTTCACCATCCACGGCTTCTGCCAGCGCATGCTGCGCGAGCACGCCTTCCACAGTGGCGCCCTGTTCGAGCAGGAACTGGTCACCGATCTTGATCCGGTGATCGGTGACGCCATCCGGGACTTCTGGCGCACCCACGGCTACCCGTTGGCACAAACCGACCAGCGCCTCGCCCAGCAGTTCGCAAGGCTCGTGGAAACGCCGGGCAAGCTCAAGTCCCAGGTCCGGGATTTGATCAAACGCGACGGCAGCCCGCTCGCGATCGGTGATGTGACGGCCGCTTCCTCCGCCGACCTGCCCGCCCCGGCCGACTTGCTCGGCCGACTGGCCGGCGATCAGAAACGCGCCGAGGCGGCCGAGGACCGTGCCCGCCAGGCCTGGCAGGCCGATGTCGGGGCGCTGCATGCGCTCTGGAATGCCGCGCGCGACGGATTGAACAAGACGAGCCACCCCGAGAAGGAAACGGCCGAGGAACTTGAAGCATGGCTGGGCCAAATCGATGCCTGGGCCGCCGGCGAGGGAACACTCAGTGACACCGATCGCCGGAAGCTCGCCGCGCCGAAGACGAAAAAGGGCCACGAACCGCCAACGCACCCGGCACTGGATGCGATCGCCGATTGGAAGCAAGCGCTGGAAGGACTCGACCGGCAAACCAAGGAAATCAAACCCCTGATCCAGGGCTTCGCCGCCCTGTGGATCCGGGAGCGCATCGCGGACCTGCTAGCCGCCCGCCGGGCCATGGGCTTCGACGACATGCTGATCCAGATGCGCGAGGCGGTCGATTCGAGCCGCAACCCGAACGCCCGGGGCATGATCGAGGCGGTGCGCGCCCAGTATCCGGTGGCCCTGATCGACGAGTTCCAGGACACCGACCCGCTGCAGTACGCGATCTTCTCGGCTATCTACCCACTGGGCGAGGCGCCACCGGAGTCGGACGAGCATGCCATTGTGCTGATCGGCGACCCCAAGCAGGCGATCTACAGCTTTCGCGGCGCCGATATCCACAGCTACCTCACCGCCCGTCGGGCGACCGAGGGACGACACGCCAGCCTGCCCTGCAACTTCCGCTCGACCGAGGCGCTGGTCGGGGCCGTCAACCACCTGTTTGCCATTGCCGATCAACATCCCGATGGGGCGTTTCGCTTCCCGGCCCAAGGCAAGGGCAAGGGCGAGGGCGAAGACGAGGGCGAGCGATCGCCGCTGCCCTTCGAGTCGGTCCAGGCCAAGGGACGCGACAGTCGCCTGATCGACGAACGCCGTGACGGCGAGGTGCCGGCACTGACCCTGTGGACGTCGCCAGCGGAGAAACAATGGACCAGCGGTATCTTTCGCGAGCAACTGGCGGTTCGCGCGGCCGGCGAGATCGCCGCGATGCTCAACGCCGGTCAGGCCGGTACCTGCGGTTTTCAGACCGATGACGGACCACGTCAGGGCATCGAGCCACGCGATATTGCCGTGCTGGTTCGAAAGCAGGACGAAGGCAAGTTGATGCGCCGGGTGCTGGCGGACTTCGGCGTGCCGGCGGTATTCCTGTCCGAGCGCTCATCGGTATTCGACTCGGCCGAGGCCGCCGACATGCTGATCTGGCTGGAGGCACTGGCCGAGCCGTCCCGCAGCGATCGGATTCGCCAGGCGGTCGCCACGGCCAGCATGGCCCTGCCGCTGGACGAGCTGGAGGCATATCTTCGCGACGAAACGCGCTTTGACGCCATCTGCCAGCGGTTTCACGAATGGCACCAGACATGGCAATCGCAGGGGGTACTCGCCGCGGTCATGGGCCTGTTGCACCACTTCGCCATCCCCGCCCGACTGCTGGAGGCGGACGAGCGCCAGAATCACCGCGGCGAACGCCGTCTGACCAACCTGCTGCACCTGGCCGAATGGCTGCAACAGACGGATCAGGACGTCGACGGCGAGACAGCCCTGATCCATCGGCTGCACCTGGCCGTGACCGAGGGCGCGGCCGAGCAGGAGATCCGCCTGGAGCAGGACAGCGCCATGGTGCGGATCGTGACCATCCACGGCTCCAAGGGCCTGCAGTATCCGGTCGTCTTCCTGCCGTTTATCGCCCTGCTGGGCACCGAGAAAACCAAGGCCGGCGACCCGACCCGGCGCCATCGAGACGACGGGACGGTCTGGGAGCTGGCACCCGACAAGGAGGCGACCGAGTGCGCGGCACAGGACTCGATTGCCGAAAACATCCGTCTGTTCTACGTCGCGATGACCCGCGCCGAGCACGCCTGTGTGCTCGGGGCCGGGCCGGTCAAGTTCGGCAACGCCAAGGCATTCAATCCCGGCAAGAGTGCCTTCGGTCAGTTTCTCGGCTTCCAGCCGGATGAGACCTGTGAACGCCCCGCCTATCTCGACCGGCTGGCCCGGTGGGCCGAGCATCCGGCCATCCAGATCGAGGCGGTGCCCGAGCCCCGCGATCCGGTCAGCCACCGTTTCACCCCGCCACCGGAGCCAGAACTCCTCGGGCCACGCCAACCGCATTTCGGCGCCTTCGAGCCGTGGTGGATCTCGAGTTTCTCCGCGCTCACCGCCTCGGTCGGTCACGCGACCCCGCTGCCCGCCCCGGAGGCCGCGCGCGATGAAGTCCGCCTCGAGACGCAGAATGTTCCAGATAACACCTGGGCCGACACCGCGCCGGCATCCCGGCCCGCCCCCACGCCGGAAGGCATCCATGCCCTGCCGCGCGGCGCACAGATCGGCACCCTGCTGCATGACCTGATCGAGGCGATTGCCGACCAGGGCTTTACCCAATGCGCCGGTCGCCCCGAGAAGGTCCGTCGTTTGCTGGCCCACACCCCCCATCCGGGCCTGCGCCAGCTCGACGAGGATCAGGTCGAGGTGATCGCCGTGTTACTCGACACCCTGCTCGCGACACGTTGGCAGATGCCCGGCCCCGGAGAGGAACTGGTACTCGCCGAGCCGTCGCGTTACCAGGCGGAAATGGAGTTCTGGTTCGCGGTGGAAGGCGCCGACCTCGGGTCGCTCGACCGCCTGGTCCGCGAACACGTCGCCCCGGGCCGGGATCGACCCTCGCTCTCCGGTCAGGCCATCAACGGCATGCTCAAGGGCTTTATCGATCTGACCATCGAGCATGAAGGGCGCTATTACCTGATCGACTGGAAATCCAACTGGCTGGGACCCGACCAAGAGGCCTATACCCCCGAGGCACTGGAAGACGCCGTCCTCGCGTCGCGTTACGACCTGCAGTTCGTGCTCTATCTCGTTGCCCTGCATCGGCATTTGTCCGACCGCTTGCCCGATTACGACTACGACCGCCATGTCGGTGGTGCCGCCTACGTCTTCCTCCGCGGCATCCGGTCGGCCACCGATGCGCCCAACAATGCGGGCGTCTATACCTGTCGCCCGCCCCGGGAACTGATCGAAGCACTCGATACTCTCTTTACCGGTAACGAGGAGGCGGTGGCATGAGCCAACACCCTGCCCTGACCGATCACGCCGCACTACGGCGCCTGCTCGATCGCTGGGTCGCCGCCGGCTGGTTGCGACCTATCGACCGTGCGGTCGCCGATTTCCTCGCCCATCGCGCGCCCGAGGCCGCCCCGCTGGCCCAGCTGGCCGCGGTACTGGCCAGCCACCAGGGGGGCAGCGGCCATGTCTGCCTGGATCTGGCGGCGGTGCGGGAGAACCCCGACTTCACGCTCCGCATGCCGCCGGCGGAGCCCACGGGGAAAGCCCGCCGGGAGACCGACACCCCGGCCGCCGTGCTGGCCGGTATCGACCTGGCGGATTGGCAACGGGCATTGGCCGAGCATCCGGCGGTCCGCACCCTGCGGTGGCAGGAGGATGACAAGGACCACGAGGGAAAGCCTCTGATACTGGTGGAGGCCGATCGGCCACAGCTCTACTTGCGTCGGTACTGGCAGGTGGAAGGCCGCGTGGCCGAGGGGCTCGCCAAACGCGGCGCGGTGCCCCCCCCTTCCCCACAAAGCATGCGCCCGGTACTCGACGCCCTCTATCCCGGCAGCAACGATACCGATGCGACCGACTGGCAGAAGGTCGCCTGTGCGCTGGCGGCACACCAGCCGTTCTCGATCATCACCGGCGGACCGGGCACCGGCAAGACCACCACGGTGGTGCGGCTGCTGGCGACGCTGACCTCGCTGCACCTGGGCGGCGAAAACGGCTCTGCCCTGCCGCGGATTGCCCTGTGCGCACCGACCGGCAAGGCCGCCGCGCGTTTGGCCGAATCCATCGGCGAGAAGGTGCGCGAAATCGCCGCCATCCGCGCCGACGGTTTTGATGCGGAGCACTGGCCGGCCGTGTCCGCTCACCTGCCCGATGAGGTGCAGACCATTCACCGCTTGATCGGCACCCGCCCGCTGGCGGAAAAACCTCGGCATCACCGGGACAACCCGCTCGATCTCGACATCGTCGTGGTCGACGAGGCCTCGATGGTGGGCATGGAGTTGATGGGGCAACTGGTCGAGGCCCTGCCCGCGCGGTGTCGTCTGGTGATGCTGGGTGACAAGGACCAGCTCGCCTCGGTCGAGGCCGGCGCCGTGCTCGGCGAGCTTTGCCACCACGCCGATAGCGCGGTTTACCCCGCCGCACTGCGCGACTACCTCCAGGCGGCCAGCGGCCAGCCGGTCCCGAACCAGACCTCGGACGACGCGGCGCACGCGGGCCATGCCGATCCGGTCCAGGCCAATTCGATCCAGGCCGATCCAGTCCAGGCACACATCGCCACGCTACGCGTCTCGCATCGCTTCTCCGGAGACAGCGCGATCGGCGCCCTGGCGCGTGCCGTGAATCGGGGTGATCTCGCGGGTGCGACCGATGTACTGGGGGCTCCCGATGATGATCAGGCCTCCAGCGAGGTCGACTGGTTGCTCGACCACCCCGGCGCGAATCACTCCGATCGATTCGTCGCACGGATGGTCGAGGAGTTGCGCCCTTGGCTGTCGATGATTACCGCGCAATCTGACGGCTTCGACCCGGATTCACCCCAGGACGAGGCGATGGTGGTCGAGCTGTTCCGCCGCCATAACGACTTCCAGCTTCTCTGTGCGCTGCGCCGCGGCGTGTCCGGGGTCGAGGGGCTCAATGCCCGGGTCCAGGATTGGCTTTCACGAGAGGGCCTGTTGCCCGCCGCCGAGCAGATCGGGCGATCGACTGCCTGGTACCCGGGGCGTCCGGTGATCGTGACCCGCAATGACGCACAGTTGAATCTCGCCAATGGCGACATGGGGCTGACACTGCCGACCCGCCTGGAAAACGGGGACGTTGGCCTGCGCGTCGTGTTTCCGGCCGGACCCGCTACCGCCCGGGCCACCGGCCGGCCCGGACGTCGCTTCCACTGGGTCAGCCCCACGCGCCTGTCCGAGGTCGAGACGGCATTTGCCCTGACCGTTCACAAGTCGCAGGGCTCGGAATTCACTCGGGTGGCCATGGTCATGCCCGAACGCAGCAACCCGATCCTTACCCGTGAACTGCTCTACACGGCAATTACCCGCGCGAAACAACGGTTCACCCTGATCTCGCCGATTCGAGCAGGCGACGAGCCCGACCCACAGGCCAGGGCCGTGCTCAAAAGCGCGGTGACCAGCGTCACCCGCCGCTCTGGCAACCTTCAACGGCGACTGGTCCAGCGTCTGAGCGCCTCCGGCAGTGACGACAGGGAGTGGCGCCAAAGCGGATGAGCCATTACGCTAGCCCAACACCCACGCCGACGTAGCAACGCCATGCGCCTGACCCAAGATGATCGCGGCCTCCGATTCGTGATCCGCGACTTCTCCGATTCCCACGTGACCGTCAACGACCAGGTGCTCCGGCATACCTTCCTGCTGACGCCCGAGTCACTGGATGCCGACGTGTCGGTTGCCGACCTGGACGCCCTGTCGGAACAGGGTGAATCGCTGCTGCTGCGCGACGACCCGGAAGTGATCATCATCGGCACCGGCAGTCGGACCCGCATGGGCCCACCTGCCCTGTCGGCCGCCCTGATGCGCCGGGGGGTGGGCATCGAATACATGGACACGTCGGCGGCCCTGCGCACCTACACCGTGCTCGCCTCGGAGCTGCGGCGGGTGAGCCTGCTGGTGCTCTTCTGACGGTCCCCGACTCTCTTTCCCCGCTCCCTCTATCACCCCTCGCCTGGACACGATTCCCGAATGACTGAAACCCTGATCCCCGGCAAGGACGCGCCGCTCGAAGACACCATCGCCCGCGTCCAGAACCGCCTGACCGAACTCGGCTTCGACATCGAGCCCAGCCTGTGGCGCAACCCACTGCCCAACTGCTGGTCGGTTCACATCAAGGATCGGGGTTGCCCGGCGCTGTTCACCAACGGCAAGGGGGCGACCCGCGAGGCGGCCCTGGCCTCGGCGCTGGGCGAGTTCGTCGAGCGACTGGCCTCGCAGTACTTCTTTGCCGATTTCCACTGGCACCGGAAACTGGCGAGCGTCGATGGCGACAGCCTGCACGACCCGGCCGAGCGCTGGTTCAGCCTCGAAGGCCCGGGTGAGCGCCCCGACGGGTTGCTCGACGACCGGCTGTGGAGCTTCTACGGTGGCGACACGCTCGAATCCACCGCCGATTGGGCGGATCTCAACAGCGGCGAGAGCGACCGGATCTGTGCCCTGCCGTTCGTGCGCCAGCGCGACGGGGCGGCGATCTACTTCCCGGTCAATGTCGTCGGCAACCTCTACGTCTCCAACGGGCTCTCGGCCGGTAACACGCTGGCCGAAACCCATACCCAGGGCCTTTCGGAGGTCTTCGAGCGCTCGGTCAAGGAACAGATCATCGTCGAGGGCATTGCCCTGCCGGAGATCCCCACGGAGGTGATGCAGCGCTTCCCGGCCAGCCTCGCCTCCCTCGAGGCGCTGAACGAGTCGGGCTTCGCGGCGCGTGCCTTTGACGCCTCGCTGGGCGGGCGATTCCCGGTGATCTGCGTGCTGCTCTACGATCCGCAAACCGGTGGGGTGTTCGCCTCGTTCGGTGCCCACCCGCGCTTCGACGTGGCGCTCGAGCGCACGCTCACCGAGCTGGTCCAGGGCCGCGATCTCGATGACCTGCACGCCTTCCCGGCACCGACCGCCGACCAGCAGCTCGCGGCCGATCCCGACAACATCGAACTGCACTTCATCGACTCGTCCGGCATCCTGCCGTGGCAGATGCTGCGCGACGAGCCGGACTATCCGTTCACCCCCTGGGGCATGGATGCCGCCGACGTCGCCGACATGACCCGCCACGAGCAGAACGTCGAATACGAAAAGGCGCTGATTGCCACGTTCCACGAGCTGGGCCACGACGTCTACATCGCCGATTTCGAGCACCTGGGCCTGCCAGCCTGCCGGATTCTGGTACCGGATGTCTCCGAGATCTATCCGGTCGAGGAGTTGATCGAGCGCAACAACAACCTGGGCCTGAGGCTGTTGCCCTACTTCCAGCGGCTCGACCGGCTCACCCCTGAGGAAAGCGGGGAGTTTGCCGAGACCGTCGCCGATCTCGCCCTTGATCCGCTCACCCCGGTGACCGACGTGATCGGGCTTTGCGCCGGGCCGGAATCGGTCTGGGCCGGCACGCGCATCGGCGAGATCGAGGTGCTTGCCCGGCTGCATGCCGACTCGGTCAGCCCACGGGAGCCCGAGGAAATCGGCTTGGATATCGATTGGCTGGCCAGCGTCCCGCCGCTGCCCGAACAACGACAGCAGCGCTACCGGGCCGCCCAGGTGCTATGGCAACTGCAACAGGAGGCCGGCCTGACGGCGCAAGCCACACGACAGTCGCTTGCCGCCCTTTTCCCGGGTGATCGGGTCAAGGAGGCCGGGCAGGTGCTCGCCGGGCAATGGGGCTATCATCCGCTAACGCCGCTGGAGCCGGGCTTTCGCAACGAACCCCGCCACGCGGCACTGATCGAGGCCTATCGGCGCGCCTATCGGGCAAAACTCGATCGAAGCGACTGAGCGAGGAGCACTGGACACGCATGGATGCCACGATCTGCCCGAGCATCATCGATCGCACCAGCACGGTCGTGGTCGGCCAGCGCCCGGCGATTCGCAAGGCACTGACCTGCATCCTCGCCGGCGGTCACCTGTTGATCGAGGACCTGCCGGGGCTGGGCAAGACCACCCTCGCCCACACCCTCGCCCAGGTGCTCGGTTTGTCGTTCAAGCGACTGCAGTTCACCGCCGACATGCTGCCGGCCGACGTGGTGGGCAGCTCGATCTTCCAACCCGGCGGCACGAGTGCCCCCTCGGGTTTTCGTTTCATGCCCGGGCCGGTCTTTACCCAGATGCTGCTGGCCGACGAGATCAACCGCGCCCCACCCAAGGTGCAGAGCGCGCTGCTCGAGGCCATGGAAGAACGTCAGGTCTCGGTTGACGGCAAGCGCTACCCGTTACCGCCAGTCTTCTTCGTCATTGCTACCCAGAACCCGCTCGACCAGGCCGGCACCTATCCCTTGCCCGAATCGCAGCTCGATCGCTTCGCCATGGTGATTCGTCTGGGCTACCCGGATGCAGACACCGAACGCGAAATGTTGCTTTCCGGCGGTGGACGGGCCCACCTGGCCGAGGTCGAACCGATCGTCGATGCCGAGGGGCTGCAGCGACTGCGGGCACAGGCGGCGCGCGTGCACGTCGCCACGCGGATTGCCGGCTACGTGCAGTCATTGTTGGCCGCCAGTCGCGAGGCGCCGGAGTTCCGCGTGGGGCTCTCGCCACGGGCAGGTTTGACGTTGCTGAATCTCGCCCGGGCCTGGGCCCTGATCGACCAGCGTGACCACGTCCTGCCCGACGACGTGCAGGCGGTATTGCCGGACCTGGTCAACCACCGGGTCGGAATGGACGGGCACGATGGCCGCGATGCCGCCGATCTGCTGCTGGAGCGCGTGCCGACACCGTAACCCGCTCCTCGTCCAGCAGAGGCACCATCGAAACGTGCAGAGGTTCCCTTGTGCCCCAGCAGACGCTCTCACCCCTGCAGATCCGTCCGCGCCGATTCGGCCTGGGCCTGGCGATCATTACCGTTGCCATGCTGCTCGCGGCGGTCAACTACGGCAACAACCTGATCTTCTTGATCGCCTTCATGATGATCGCCCTGATGATCAACAGCGCCTGGCAGGGCTGGCGCGCCCTTTCCGGGGTGCAAACCCGCATCATCCCACCCGGGATGCGTGCCGCCGGAGAGGCTGGCACGGTCTCCATCGAATTCACCAGCCAGGCAACCGTACCGCCGTTACAGGTCGACGCCGGCCTTGAGGAAACCATCGGGTATACCGCCCTTTCCCCGCGTGGATCCACGATCATCTCAATGACCCTGCCCGGCGAACCGCGCGGCTATTTGCCTCTCCCGGAAATCACCCTCGAGACGCCCTATCCGCTCGGGCTCTGGACCGTCCGCCGCCGACTCTCTCCGGGGATTGGCCAGTGGATTCATCCCGCCCCGATCGAAGGCCTCGACCGTGCTAGGCAGACAGAAAGCGACGGTTCGGGCGACCAGTCGAGCCTGGAGGGTGACCCGACGCGCCTGCGCAGCTACCATCCCGGCGATCCGATCCGGCATGTCGTCTTCCGTCACTACGCCAAGACGGGCCAACTGCTGACTCGTCACCCGGAGGCGGACAGTGAACGCCCCGATCCCGAAATCATCGATTACGAGGCATTCGCCGGGCCACGCGAAACCCGTCTTTCGGCCATGACCGAGCGCCTGATGCACCTCGACCGCGCTCAACGGCCCTGGGTGCTGCGCCTACCCGACGAGGACGATCTCACTGCATCGGCCAGCGCAAACCTCGATCAGCGATACCAGACCGCCCTGCAGCGATTGGCCCGTTTCGGCCGGCAGCGCGACGAGCAGGGCTTTGACCTGTGCGTCGACCATGTCGCCCCCGGGGAAACGTACTGATGGCGGTGGCGCGACTCGATCCCTTGCTCTGGCTGGTGCTGGTCGGCTCGGTCGGGCTGCTATTGCCCCACCTGCCATGGACGGTGCTGCCAATCGTCATCGCGGCATTCGCCTGGCGGCGTGTGCATGAAGTCAGCGGCCTGCCCTTGCCGCCGCGCTGGCTGTTGCTGCTCCTTGCCACGGCCAGCACCGCGGTGGTCGTCCTGCATTTCCATGCGCTGTGGGGCCGGGATGCCGGCGTGGCCCTGCTGGTCGTCGCCGCCGGTCTCAAGTTGCTGGAAACCCACGAGACGCGCGACCAGTACGGCGTGTTGCTGCTGGCCTTCTTCCTGCTGATCAGCGTGCTGTTGTTCGATCAGGCGATCGCGATTTTCGCCCTGGTCATGGTGCTGTTCTGGCTACTGGTGGGTGCCTGGATGGGCATCAGCCAACCGGCCGGCCCGGCGGGGCACCACCTCGGCAAGCGCTTGCGTGATGCCGGGCGCCTGCTGCTACTCGGCCTGCCGTTCACCCTGATCCTCTTTGCCCTGTTTCCCCGCCCACCAGGGGCCCTGTGGGGCGTTCAGCAACCGGGTGGTCAGGCGCAGACCGGGCTGTCCGAACAGATGCGACCGGGACAATTCGACCAGCTGGCCGAGGATCCGAGCCCCGCCTTCCGGGTACGTTTCGACGGCCCGCCTATACCGCCCGAGCAGCGATACTGGCGGGTGTTCGTGATGAGCGGCTTTGCCGAGGACGACCCGGAGAGCTGGATCGCCGACCCAGTGGCCGGTTCGCCGCGCCTGGAGACACTGGACGACTCGCGCGTGGCCTATCAGATCACCCTGGAGCCGACCGCTGCCCGGCAATTGCCGAGCCTCGCCGCTGCCATCGACACACCGGCCAGAAGCCGGGTCGACGGCAATCTCGTGGTCCAGCGCGAACGACCGGTCGACAATCGCCTGCGATATCGATTGACCTCGGCACTCGAATATCGACTGGACGTCGGCACCCTGCCGCGTTTTCGCCGGCAGCACTACCTCGCCCTGGGGGGCCTCAATCCCTTGCTCGCCGACCTAGCCTCTAGCTGGCACCACCAGCCGCCGGCTGCACGCATCGACCAGGCACTGGCCTATTTCCGCGAGCAATCCTTCGAGTACACCCGCTCACCCGGGCGACGGCAAGGCGCGGACCGTGCCGATACCTTCCTGTTCGAGACGCAACGCGGTTACTGCGCGGACTACGCCGACGCGTTCGTCCGCCTGATGCGCGCCGCCGGTGTGCCGGCGCGGGTGGTCACGGGCTATCAGGGCGGTGAACTCAACGGCGATTACCTGGTGGTTCGCCAATCCGATGCGCATGCCTGGGCCGAGGTGTGGACCGCCGCCGACGGCTGGCGGCGTGTCGATCCCACCGCGGCGGTCGCGCCCGAACGCATCGAGGAGGGCATTGCCCACTCGATGGCCGACGATGCCAACCTGCCGGCCACCGTTCGACGGGCGGAGGGATCGTTCGGACGACAGATGCGATTGCTGGCCGAACAGATGGACAACCGCTGGAACCAGTACGTCCTCGGCTATGACGGGCGCATACAGCACGAATGGCTCGGCAGACTGGGCCTGGCGATGAGTCATCCCGTCTGGGGGGCGCTGTGGGCACTGGCCGTCGCGGTGCTGGTGTGGTGGGGACTGCTTGTACTTTTCGCCCGGCGTGAACGTCGACGGCAGGCAGGCAGCGAGGCCGAATACCTCTGGATGCGACTCCAGGATGACCTGGCGCGACTGGGCATTCACCGCGACAACCCAGAATCCGAGCGCGCGCTGCTACGTCGGGCGGCCACCGCCCTGCCCTTCGCTGGCGAGGATCTGCGTCGGGTCGGTCAGTTGCTGGAAGCGACCCGTTACGCGCGTTCCCCGAGTCGACGCCAGTCCGCTCTGTTGACGACGCGACTGGAAAACCTGCATCGGCGACTGTTCTGGCGCGGTCGATGGCCGCTGCGGCGGCCATGAAACCCGGTCGGCAAGCACTAGGACTGGCACCGTTGCCAGCCTTAGTGTTATACAATAACGTTTTGCACTGGCACCGATTCCCCTGGGAGAGCCACTCCATGAAACTCGACCGTTCGCCGCTTCCTCGCCTGTTTGCGCCGCGACTCGTCGTCATCGGTCTCGCCCTCATGGGCACGGGCCTGGCCCTTAACGCCCACGCGGCCCCGCTGAACGTGGCCGTCTCGATCCCGCCGCAGGCGTATTTCGTCGAGACCATCGGCGGTGAGCATGTCGACGTGCAGGTCATGGTCCCGGCCAACGCCGAACCGGTCACCTACGAGCCGACGCCCCGACAGATGGCGGCGCTGTCACGTGCCGACCTGTACTTCTCCATCGATGTGCCTTTCGAGAAGGGCTGGCTGCCGCGCTTTCGCTCGGTCAACACCGAAATGAAGGTCATCGACACCGTGGCAACCATCCAGCGACGGGCGATGATTGCCCACACGGGACACGATCATGGCGAACCCGATCAGCACGTGGTCCCAGATGACAGCGTCCGCGATCCCCACGTCTGGCTGTCCCCGCCACTGGTGCGTCTTCAAGCCGAGACGATTCGCGATGCATTAATCGAGGCCGCACCCGAGCGGGCTGCCGACTTCCACCGGGGTTTTCGCCGACTTGCCGAGCAGATCAACACCCTCGATCAGGCCATTCTCGATGCCCTGACCGGCATCGATCCCACCGCGCGCCGGTTCCTGGTGTTCCATCCGGCCTTCGGCTATTTCGGCGCGAGTTACGGACTCGAGCAGATGCCGATCGAGGTCGAAGGCAAGGAACCCGGCCCGCGGGAACTGGCCCGTATCATCGAGCAGGCGCGCAGCCACCATATACGGGTAATCTTCATCGAACCCCAGTTCGCCCAGGGGGCGGCCCGTACCATTGCGCGGGAGATTGACGGCGAGGTGCTGACCCTCGACCCCCTGGCACGCGACTGGCCCGCGGGCATGCGGGCAATTGCCGCGACGCTGGCCGAGGCACTCGAACCGTCAACGCCGGCGACCGATACCAACCACGAAGACGAGCACTGATCCTCCCCATGACGGCATCCGATCCCGATTCCGCCGCGATCGTCCTGGAAAACGTGAGTTTCCGCTTTGAACGTGAGCCCATTCTCGAAAAAATCAATCTCGTGATTCCGCACGGGGCGTTCACCGTGATTGTGGGCCCCAACGGCGGCGGCAAGACGACCCTGCTCCACCTGATCCTCGGGCTTTACCAGCCGAACGCCGGTTCGGTGCACGTTTTTGGCGACCAACCGGGCCGGCACCCCGAGCGCATCGGCTACGTGCCCCAGCACGGCAACCTCGCGCCAGGCTTTCCCGCCACCGTGGAACAGGTGGTGCTGATGGGGCTGCCGCACGGCCGCCGCCACGGACCCGGTTTCCACGCCGACGAACGGGACTGCGCCCGGCAGGCGCTGGAACGCACCGGCATCCTGGAACTGGCACAGCGTCCCTTCGGTTCGCTATCCGGTGGTCAGCGGCAGCGTGTCTTGATCGCGCGCGCCCTGATCACCGAACCGGA
>JAGXGL010000089.1 GCA_024636755.1 Guyparkeria sp.
GATGCCCGCCAGGATCACCGCGCGGGCCTTGTCGGTCGCGATCTGGCGGGTAAAGCGCGGCGCATGGGTCGCGCGCATCATCACCTGCGGATCACCGGATGGATCGACCACCACCGCGGTGACCGCGTAGCCCCGTCGGGTACAGGCGGCGACCGCCTCCTCGGTGATATCCGCCGCCAGCCCCATGCCGATCCGGTCGCTCGTGACCACGTCACCCGCCCCATCGGCATGCTCCTCGGCCTGAACGCAGGCAGCAGCCAGCAGCAGGACCGGCATCAACACTCGACCAATGGACACTCCCTTCATGGCAAAACCTCCGCTATGGTGGTGAACAAAACCGCTGCCCCAGCATAGCCGTCCAGCGCAAACTCGGAGTGACCATGGACGATCTCGATCCGACCAACCTCCCAGAAGACGCCCGCGAGGCCCTTCTCGCCCTGCGCGAGATCGCGCCATTCGACCGTATCGACCCCGACATCCTGGCCCAATCGATGCGCGAGGCACGCATTCGACGGCTCGAGCATGGCGAGGTAGTGCTGGAACCCCGCATGGGGCCACCCGAGACATTCTTCGTACTGCTTTCCGGCCGGGTCGATGGCCTGGTCAACGGCTCCGACGGCCACCCGGTCTGGTCGCTGGGCCGGGGCGACAGCTTCCCGCTGGGCGCCCTGATGGAACGCCGCCCGGTGAGCACCCGCCAACAGGTGGCCGAACCGGGCAAGGCGGTCACGCTGCCGGCCGACGCCTTCGAGCAACTGCGCCGCGAGAGCGAGGCCTTTGACGACTTCTGCACCCGCCGCATCGGCCACCTGCTCACCCGCGGCCCGGTGGCCGAGGAAATCGACGATGGGACCGGCCCTTCCGGCGCGCTGCTTGACCCGGCCACGCCGATTCGCGCCCGAATGGAGTCGCGCACGCTGATCCTCGACGGGGACACCAACCTCGCCCAGGCGGCCCGCGAGCTGGAAGCCCATGGCGGCGAGGCCATCCTGGTGCAACTCTCCGACGGCTTTGGCATCGCCACGCTCCGGGATCTGGCCTTCCGTGGATTGACCCGGCCGGCCGACACCACGCTCACCGAAATCGCCACGCGCAACCCGGTCGGCATCGATGCCGACACCTCGCTGCTCGAGGCGGCCGTGGCGCTGGCCGAGCACGGCTTTCATCACCTGCTGGTCACCGAGCGGGGCCGCGATGAACCGCTGGGCGTGCTGGACGAGGGCGCCCTCTATCGCGTCAATGCGATGACGCCGGGCCTGCTACACCAGCGCATCGGCCGCGCAAGAGACATCGAGACGCTGGCCGGCATTCGCCACGAGGTACCCGGCATCGTCGGCGCCCTGCTCGAATCCGGCTCGGGGTTCGCCCCGATCAGCCGGATCGTCAGCGGCATCAACGATGCGATCACCCGACGCGTTATCGGTCTAACGTTCGAGGATGCCCCCCTGCCCGCCGAGCTGGAGTGGTGCTGGCTCACCTTCGGCAGCGAGGCGCGCTCGGAACAAACCCTGGCCACCGACCAGGACAACGGCCTGGTCTTCGGCGGATCGATCGATCCGCAGGCGGCCCGCGATCACCTGTTGCCGTTGGCCCGCCGGGTCAACGAGGCCCTCGATCAACTGGGCTACCCGCTGTGCCCGGGCAACATCATGGCCGGCAATCCGGACCTGTGCCTATCGGTCGATGAATGGAACAAACGCTTTCGTGACTGGATCGACCAGGGCACGCCCGAGCACCTGCTCAAGGCCAGCATCTTCTTCGACGCCCGCGGACTGGCCGGTAGCGAATCGTTGTTCGAGCGATGGGCAAGCGCCTGGCGCGAACCGGCAAAGAAGAACAGCCGCTTCCGACGCCAGCTTGCGGCCAATGCCCTGCGCAATCAGCCGCCACTAACCCTGTTCGGCGGCTTTCGCACCCGTTCCCGTGGCGGTCAGCGCGGTATCGACATCAAGCTCGACGGCGCGACGCCGTTCGTCGATGCCGCCCGCATCGAGGCGCTGGCCCAGGGCTCGGCGGCCACACGCACCGACCAGCGACTGGCGCTCGTCCCGGAACGCGCCCTGCCGGCCGAGGATCTGACCGCGGCCTACGACTTCATTCAGCGACTGCGATTGCGCCACCAGTACGCGCAGATCCAGCGTGGCGAATCGCCGGACAACCTGGTCGATCCGGACCGGCTCGACGGGCTCACCCAGCGCTTGCTCAAGGAGTCCTTTCGCATCGCCCGCAAGCTCCAGCAGCATCTGGCCATCGCCTATCAACTCTGATGATGGGCGGTCAATAATCGGAGGTTCCCTTTCCCCCCACGGTTCCAGTAGGCTTACGCTGCGCCGGGGCCGGGGCGTGGTGGGTGCGTGATGCCCGCCAGGCCCCCGGTCTCGGCTAGGAGAAGGAAGACATAAAAACGTTCGGACTCAACCGAAACTCGAGGAGCCACTTATGGAGCAACGTTCCAATCGCGCTAATTACTGGCGTGCCAACCTGAAGGTACTGTTCGGCTGCCTGGCCGTCTGGTTCCTGGTGTCCTACGTATTCGGCATTCTGCTGGTCGATACGCTCAACCAGATCATGCTGGGCGGTTATCCGCTGGGCTTCTGGTTCGCGCAGCAAGGCTCGATCTTCACCTTCGTGGTGCTGATCTTCTTCTACGCCTGGCGCATGAACGCCATCGACAAGAAATTCGGCGTCGCCGAAGACTGATAACGCAGGAGCCCAAGACACATGGATCTTCAGACACTGATTTACCTGGTGGTTGGCGCCACCTTCTTGCTTTACTTCGTCCTCGCGATCGTCGCCCGAGCGGGCACCACCAGCGAGTTCTACGTTGCCGGCAAGGGAATCAACCCCATCCTCAACGGCATGGCCACCGCCGCCGACTGGATGTCCGCCGCCTCGTTCATCTCGATGGCTGGCCTGATCGCCTTCAACGGCTACTCGGCCTCCGCCTACCTGATGGGCTGGACCGGCGGTTACGTCCTGCTGGCGATGCTGCTCGCGCCGTACCTGCGCAAGTTCGGCAAGTTCACGGTGCCCGAGTTCATCGGTGACCGCTTCTACTCGAACACCGCGCGCGTCATCGCCGTCATTGCCCTGCTGGTCATCTCCCTGACCTACGTCATCGGCCAGATGAAAGGCGTGGGCGTCGCATTCTCGCGCTTCCTCGAGACCTCGGTCGAGGTTGGCCTGTTCGCGGGCATGGGCATCGTGTTCGTCTACGCGGTACTCGGTGGCATGAAGGGGATCACCTACACGCAGATTGCGCAGTACGTGATCATGATCTTCGCCTACACCGTTCCGGCGATCTTCATCTCCCTGCAGCTGACCGGCCACTTCCTGCCGCAGACCGGCACCGGTGCCATGCTGACCGACGGCTCGAACCAGTACCTGCTGCAGAAGCTGGACCTGGTCCTGGTCGATCTCGGCTTTGCCGAGTACACCGGCACGCCGGACCTGATGAACACCTTCCTGCTGACCCTGGCACTGATGATCGGTACCGCCGGTCTGCCGCACGTGCTGGTGCGCTTCTTCACCGTGCCGCGTGTCCGTGATGCCCGGAAGTCCGCCGGCTGGACCCTGCTGTTCATCGCGATCCTGTACACCACGGCCCCGGCCGTCGGCGCCATGGCGATGTGGAACACCCTCAAGACCGTGCAGGACACCGACGAAATCGGCGCACCCGAGGGCAACCTGCTCTACGCCGAGCGTCCGGACTGGATGAGGAGCTGGGAACTCACCGGCCTGCTGCAGTTCGAGGACAAAAACGGCGATGGCCGCATCCAGTACTACAACGACGACAACGAAGACTTCGCGGCCATGGCCGAGGAAGAGTACGGCTGGAACGGCAACGAGCTTTACGTTGACCGCGACATCATGGTGCTGGCCAACCCGGAAATCGCCAACCTGCCGAACTGGGTCATCGCGCTGATCGCCGCTGGTGGTATCGCAGCCGCCCTGTCGACCGCCGCTGGCCTGCTGCTGGCGATCTCGTCCGCCATCTCGCACGATCTGCTCAAGGGCGTGTTCATGCCGAACATTTCCGAGAAGAACGAGCTGATGGCCGGTCGGATCTCGATGACCGTCGCGATCATCGTCGCCGGTTACCTGGGCCTCAACCCGCCGGGCTTTGCCGCCCAGGTGGTGGCACTGGCCTTCGGCCTGGCAGCAAGCTCCCTGTTCCCGGCGCTGATGATGGGGATCTTCTCCAAGCGCATGAACAAGGAAGGCGCCATCGCGGGCATGCTGACCGGCCTGTCGATCACCCTGCTGTACATCTTCTGGTACAAGGGCTGGTTCTTCATTCCGGACACCAACATGCTGCCGGATAACGCAGACAACTGGCTGTTCGGTATCAACCCGACCTCGTTCGGTGCCATCGGCGCGGCAATCAACTTCATCGTGGCGATCCTCGTCGCGAAGATCACCACCCCGCCGCCGCATGAGATCCAGGAACTGGTCGAGGACGTCCGCGTCCCGCGGGCCAGCTGACCACCTGACCGGCACTCGCCGGTCCGAAAGAACAAAACCCCGGGCGAGGCCCGGGGTTTTTTTGTGTCTACTCGATTCGTGACGTGAGTGAGGAAGGTCAGCGCCCGCCGGCAATCACCCAACCGGTAATCCCGGCAAACATGAGGATCACGCCCACCGGCGCGAGCATCAACAGATTCATGAACTGAAGCTTGTCCTCCCCGCTGGTGAAGACGATCGGGCCGAGCCCCCCGACCACGCCCACCGCCGAGAGGATCGCGCCGATCACCAACATGACCTTCGACACCCGGGCGAAGCCGGGCTGACGCGAGGGCGCCTCGAAACGATAGGGATCACCAATGCCCGGCTCGAACTCGTCGTCCGGGTGGTCGGTGGGTTTCTTCTCGGAAGGATCGATCATCGTGACACCCTGGTGCAGCGTTATGGGATTTCCACGCGGAGGCGTTGGCAATGCGCGCAGGGCCTCCTCTGGACATGGAAATCCTAGCAGGCGCGGACCGATGCACCGAACGCCGGCGGGCCACAACGGGCTTTTTGCTAGACTGCCCAGTCATATTGCCCGATTGGGCCGGACGAACGGGTACCCAAACGGCCGGGACAAACCCGGTCTCCCGTTAACCGCACATCAGACACGAGGAAGAACACCGTGCTCGAATTCTCCGTAAAGAGTGGCGCCCCGGAAAAGCAGCGCACCGCCTGCCTGATCGTCGGTGTCTTTGAATCCCGTCGGCTGACGGCAGCGGCGGAGACCATCGACCAGGTTAGTGACGGCTTTATCACGGCCATCACCCGGCGCGGCGACATGGACGGCGAGCTCGGCGACACCTTGCTGCTCCACGGCGTGCCGAATGTCCAGGCCGATCGCGTCATGCTCGTCGGCTTGGGAAAGGAACGCGAGCTCGATACCCGTGGGCTGGTCAAGGCCACCCGTGCCGCCGTCGAGGCATTGCATCACCGCGGCACGGCCGAATGCGTCAGTCACCTCTCCGAGATCGACGTGCGCGGCAGCAGCATGGAACAGGTGCTGCGCCAGAGCATCGTGGCCATTGACGATGCCCTGTATCGCTTCGACGAACTCAAGACGGACCGCGAACTGGGCCCACGCCGCCCGCTGCGCAAGGTGACCTTCATCCTGCCGACCCGCCGGGAGCTGATGGAGGCCGAACGCCACGTGCGCGAAGCCACCGCGATCAGCAACGGCATGCGCATGGCCAAGAACCTCGCCAACATGCCCGCCAACCTGCTCACCCCCACCACCATGGCCGAGCACGCCCGCAAGATGACGGAGACCCATCTACAGCTGTCGGTCGAGGTGCTCGACGCCTCGCGCATGGAGTCGTTGGGGATGCACGCCCTGCTGGCCGTGGCCAAGGGCAGCAGCGAACCGCCCAAGCTGATCGTGATGGAACACATGGGGGCGGACGCCGACACCCCGCCGATCGTGCTGGTCGGCAAGGGCGTTACCTTCGACACGGGTGGGATATCGCTCAAGCCCGGACCAGACATGGACCAGATGAAGTTCGACATGGGCGGGGCGGCGGCCACCATCGGCGTGATGTCCGCCGTGGCCGAGATGCAGCTGCCAATCAACGTGGTCGCCATCATTCCCACGGTGGAGAACATGCCCGACGGTGCGGCGCTCAAGCCGGGTGACGTGATCCGCAGCATGTCGGGTCAGACCATCGAGGTGCTCAACACCGACGCCGAAGGCCGGCTGATCCTCTGCGATGCGCTCACCTACGCCGCCCGTTACAAGCCGGCAGCGATCGTCGACCTGGCTACCCTGACCGGGGCCTGCATCATCGCGCTGGGTCGGGAACCGAGCGCTGTTCTGGGCAACCACAATCCGCTGGTCAAGGAACTGATCCAGGCAGGTGAAACGACCAACGACCGCGCGTGGCAGCTGCCGTTGTGGGACGAATACCAGGACCTGCTCAAGAGCAATTTCGCCGACATGGCCAACATCGGTGGGCGGGAAGGCGGCAGCATCACCGCTGCCGCGTTCCTCTCCCGCTTCGTCAAGGAGCATCACTGGGCCCACCTCGACATCGCAGGCACGGCCTGGAAGACCGGCGACGCCAAGGGCGCGACCGGCCGGCCGGTCCCGCTGCTGGCGGAATTCCTGATGCAACGGGCCCGCCAGCGACAGGAAGACAACGACGGCGGCACAACCTGAGCCTCGGACGCTAATCCTTATACGCAAAACGCCCCCGGCATGGTTCATCCCATGCACGGGGGCGTTTTTCTGCCAACCGACGGCCCGCGCGCTCTGCTTTAACATCCGGCCGGCAGAGCGGCACCGGATTGATCAGCCCTCGGACGCGGCCCGGGCCAGGTTCCGGCGTCGTTGCTGGCGCTTTTTCTCCGGCAGGTTGTCGAACAGGCGATCACGCAGGGCGATAAAAAATCGCTCCACATCTGGGATGCTCACGCCCGGCACATCAATCTCGGCAAAGGTGCGGGCATAAAGCTTCTCGGCACTGGCGCGAATCTCGTCAATCAATGGCAACGAGCGCTCGGTCAGACGGATGATCTTGCAGCGACGATCCGTACCGCACTGGACCCGTTCAACCCACTCGTCACGCGACAATCGATCGATCATCGCGACCAGCGACGGCCCTTCTATACCCAGTTCCTCGGCCAGCTCCGACTGGATCAGCCCCTCGGGATACAACGACAGGATGGCCATGGTGCGCCACTTGGCCTGGCTCAGGCCGTGATGGGCAAGCTCATGATCAAGCAACTGGCGCCAGAGCTGATCGACGCGGTGCAACAACACCGGCACGCGATCCTCGGCACAGATGTCGAATTCCGTTTTCGTATCGGTCATGCAGGGCCCCTTGGTTGCCTCGCCGATCTCGTTGGACCGGCTGTAATCCACATTTTGCCAGCCCCGCTGACGACCTCCAACTATTAGCCAGCGAACACATCATTCCGCGCCGATACAAAAAGACCGCCCGCTGCCAAAAGGCAGGGACGGCCCCGAGACACTAGACTCACCGACATCGGGCGAGAGACGGTGTCACTCGCTAAAAATCACGTCTGACGTCACGCCTTCGTTGGCGGCAAACTGTTTGAGGCGGCGCACCGCCTCGAGTTGAATCTGGCGCACACGCTCGCGAGTACAACCCAGCAGGCCGCCCACCTGCTCGAGGGTCGCCGGCTCGTGGCCCCGCAGACCATAGCGGCGCATCAGCACCTCGCGCTGCTTGCCCTCGAGCTTGTCGATCAACCGGTCAAGCAACTGCATGACGCCGTTGTCCTGCAGTTCGTCTTCCGGCAGCTGGCTGTTCTCGTCGGGCACCATGTCGAGCAGGGAGAACTCGCCGTCGCCCTTGAGCGGGCTGTCGAACGAGGATTCCCGCTCGTTGTAGGACATTACCTTGAGTACGTCCTTCAACGGCTTGTCCAGGTGTTCTGCAATCTGTTCGGGACGAACATCGCCGTTCTGGCCCTGCGAAATCTTGCGGGCCGCGCGGTTGTAGGAATGCACTTCCTTGACCACATGCACCGGCAGGCGAACCGTGCGGGCCTGATTCATCAGCGCCCGTTCGATCGTCTGGCGAATCCACCAAGTGGCATAGGTCGAAAAGCGGAAACCGCGCTCGGGGTCAAACTTCTCGACTGCTCGCATCAAACCCAGATTGCCTTCCTCGATCAGGTCGAGCAGATCGAGGCCGCGATTGATGTATCGACGGGCCAGCTTGATCACCAGCCGCAGGTTGCAGACGATCATCTTCTGACGGGCCCACTCCTCACCGGCCTGCGCTCGGCGGGAAAAATCGATTTCCTCGGCGGGGGTCAGCAGACGCTCCGTTTCGACATCCTTGAGGTACAGGCGAACCGGATCGGGGGCCCCGGAATCGGCCACACCGAAGTTGCGCACGAATCCCGTCGACTCGGGGGCGCCCGCTTTGCGGGCCACGCGAGGGCGGGGGACGGTTTCGGCCGGAGCGGCGGCCAGATCGTCCACCCTGGCGGAGCCGACCCGGGTCATGTTGTCTTGAACGATTGCCTGTGCCATGTCGTATCCCTCGCTTGGTCGCGATTGTTGTTGCGTTAATCTGTGTACAACCTTTGCACAATGAATTGGCGTGATCAATCCCTGTGGAATCGAATAAAACAACACATAAGCTTCGATATGATGATAACGATGCCGGGGAAGCACTTGCAGAAGCAAATCGCAAGCGCTCAGGCCTCAGTCCACCACCGCATACATGTACAAGACATGTACGCCCATCTCGCGATGATCAATCACTGTCCGTGGTTAGTGCGACATGGGAAGCGCGGCGAAGTTCTCGAACGCGCAATCGACGCCACCGGAAAGACAGCTCGCGCGGTGGACGGGAATACAGAAGGGAAAAGCATGCGTGACGTCGTACGCGCGGATCCGCATGGCAAACCGGTCGGAAAGCGGCTCACGACTTCACGCGACAGACACAGCGGCTCAGGCGGGGGAGAGAGATCGCCGAAGAGAGAGCCAAGGCAATGAAACTGGAAGGGCCGGCTCAGGGCAGGAAGCGCTCCGGGTCGACCGGCTTGCCCTGGCGGCGAATCTGGAACAGCAGATGCCCTCCATCGCTCGGCTTGCGATGGTCACGCGGGCCGACGCGAGCGATGGCCTGCCCGCTGCGCACCCAGTCTCCCTCTGACACGGAAAGACTCTTGTTGTAGGCATAGGCAGAGAGCCATTCGGCGTTGTGCTTCAGAATCACGAGGTTACCGTACCCCGGCAACCCGTCACCGGAGTAGACCACCTTGCCGGCGGCAGCCGCACGCACCGGGGTGTCGATTGGCGCGGCGAGGATTACGCCTTTCTGGGCGGGCGCGCCCTCGGGGAACCGGTGAAGCGCCCGCCGTTGGCCGTCCAGTGGCCATTTCCAACCCACCGGCGAGGCAGCCGGCGCGGGGCGACTGGATCTGGAGTCACTCGACGCCGCTTTGACCGGCGTACTTGTCGGGGACGTCTTGGCTGATCGCTGTGGGCTCGCCCCCCCACCGGACGAACTGAGACGAAGACGCTGACCGATCTTCAGGTGACGCGGATCGGAAATGCCGTTCCAGCGAGCCAGCCGCTGCCAATCCAGATCGTTGGCCACGGCGATCGAGTAGAGGGTGTCACCGCCCTTGACGTAATACACCGGCTGGCCACGCTCCCAGCTGCGGTAATCGGTGGGGGTGGCGCAACCGCCCAGCATGAACAGCCCGGACAGCAGGCCGACCGCTACCAGCCGGCGCAAACGAGACGAGATGAGAACGAGCGGCCGGGTACGCATGGGTTAGATTAGCTGCCAGACAGCGATGGCAATCAGCAGCAGGGCGACGAACAGCCAGCCCAGCCATTCGATATAGCGGCGCAGCGTCGGCGCGACACGAGGCCCTGCCCAGGCGACCAACCCTGACACGAGAAAGAAGCGCGCGCCGCGTCCGACGAACGAGGCGACCACGAAGCCGAACGGATTCATCGTCAACGCCCCGGCGGCAATGGTGAACACCTTGTAGGGAATCGGCGAGAAGCCGGCAACCAGAATCGCCCAGAAGCCCCAGTCGGCGAACCAGGCCCGCGCTCGATCGAAGCCCGCGGCGTAATGCGATTCGGCCAGCCAGGGCTCGATCGCCTCGATCGCCCAGAACCCGATCAGGTAGCCCAGCACCCCGCCGAGCACACTGCCGAGGGTCGCGATCAACGCGAATACCCACCAACAGCGTGGCCGAGCGAGCGCCATGGGCATGAGCATGACGTCCGGAGGCACCGGAAAGAACGAGGACTCGGCGAAGCTCAACGCCCCGAGCACAGCCGGAGCACGACGATGGGCCGACCAGCCCAGGACACGGTCATACAACGGGCCGAACAGCCTCATGGGCACCTCATGCCGACAGGTCCATGCCAGGGATCCTCACGCAAGCTCACGCAAGGGATCCCGGCAAGAGTGGAACGAACGAAACCAGATCGTACCAGCGCGTCTGGTACTCGTTGTCGGCCAATCGCGTGATGACGGTCAGCTTCTGCCCGCCGCCCTGCGCACCGACCGGAATCACGAGCCGCCCGCCGATGGCGAGTTGCTCCTTGAGTTCCGGGGGCACGGCATCCGGGGCCGCGGTCACCACGATGGCCTCGAACGGCGCCTGCGATGGCCAGCCCCTGAAACCGTCCCGATGCATGTAGCGGATATTGAGCAACCCCAGCGCACGATGCCGGGCCTTGGCTTGATCGAGAAACGCGCCGATGCGCTCGACAGTGAACACAGACTGGCACAACTGCGCCAGCACCGCCGCTTGGTAACCCGAACCCGTCCCGACCTCGAGCACCCGCGTCAGCCGGGATTCTCCGGCCATGACCAGTTCGGTCATCCGGGCGACGATATAGGGTTGCGACAGGGTCTGCCCCTGCCCGATCGGCAGCGAACAGTCCTCGTAGGCCCGCACGCCCTGCACCTCGTCGACAAAGGCCTCGCGCGGAACGGCGGCCACCGCGTCGAGCACCGGCTGGGCACGGATGCCCTGCGAAACCAGCCGCTCGAGCATGGTCTGGCGCGCCCACTGGTAGTTGCGCCGAATCACCGACCGGTCCTCAGGTCAGCCATTGTTCAAGCGCCGGCATCGCCTCGTGGCGGGTCATGTCGAAATGGATCGGCGTGACCGAAACCCAACCGGCCGACAAGGCGTGAAAGTCGGTGCCCTCGACGGCGTCCTCGGCCTCGCCGGCCGCCCCGATCCAGACGATCTCGCGTCCCCGCGGATCGTTCTCCCTGACCAACTGGCCAGAGGGATGCCGCCGCCCCAGGCGCGTGGCGCGCACCCCGCCAATCTGATCGAGTGGCGCGTCCGGCACATTGACGTTGAGCAAGGTATAGGCCGGCAACGGGTGATTGCCGAGCCGACCGATCAGCCACTCGACCCAGTGGGCAGCGGAATCGAGGTACTTGGGAGCGAACGACTGGCAGGAGATCGCGATGGCGGGCAGGCCCAGCGCCCGCCCCTCGCTGGCCGCGGCAACCGTACCGGAATACAGCACGTCATCACCGAGGTTGGCACCGTGATTGATACCGGAGACCACCAGGTCGGGCATTTCGGGCAGCAGCCCCTTGATGCCGAGGTGCACGCAATCCGAGGGGGTACCGTCGATCACCCAGAGCCGCTCTTCGAGCTGGCGCGGACGCAAGGGACGGGAGAGCGTCAGGCTGTTGGACGCCCCGCTGCGGTCGCGGTCCGGGGCGACGATGGTCACGGTGGCAAAGCGGGCCAGTCGCTCGGCCAGCACATTCAGGCCGGGGGAGAGGTAACCGTCGTCGTTGCTCAGAAGGATATGCATCGATTGCTCGTTTCAAATTTGCAGGGCCGGATAGGACGCTCTGCACGATTCGATAGCGCCGCTGGGTTGCGGGTTTGCCTCCAGGCCCCGCGAGCGGGCCGCCAAAGGCCCATCTGCGACGTTGCGCCCCCTTGCGAAGGGGCGGCGAAGGCGGATGGACATTCGCAGCGGCCTGCGCCTGGCATCTGGACCCTTGGCGGTCCCGCAGAGACACGATCGAATCACGCAGAGGCTCCCAAGGATACCCTCTGCCGGTCGTCAATTCAGCAGCCAACCATGGCCACGGGCTGACGGGAGGCTATGATGCGCCCATGAGTGACGAGTCAAGCATCGACCCTGAAGATCGCGCGCTGTTTCTCGACGCCATCGGCCCAATCGAACGCGTCGAGGACGAGCGCGTTGAGCCCGAGCGGCCGCGCGTCAGTGCCCGCCCGCGCCAGGAGCCGGGTTTCGATGAGATGGTCGACGCGTTCGCCGTCAGCGATCTCGCCGACGCCCCCGAGCAGGGCGATCAGGTGCAGTACCTGCGCCCCGGGGTGCAGAAGACCATCCTGCGCAAGCTCAAGCGCGGCGGCTACAGCGTCTCGGCGTCACTCGACCTGCACGGCCTGACCGTCGACCGCGCCCGTAACGAGGTCGCCGCCTTCATCCGCAGCGAACGCGGCGAGATGCGCCGTTGCGTGCGCATCGTCCACGGCAAGGGTTATCGATCCGCAGACGGCCAACCGGTGCTCAAGACCCTGCTCAATCGCTGGCTGCCGCAGCGTGACGACGTGGTCGCCTTCTGCTCGGCCCCGCCGCATGACGGCGGCACCGGCGCACTCTATGTCCTGCTGCGGCGCCTAAGCCCGGGCGACTGAGGCTCCCTAGGGAATCTCTGCACGAATCGATAGTGTCTCTGCGGGACCGCCAAGGGTCTAGATGCAAGGCGCGGTGCGCCGTGAATGGCCGTCGCCATTCGCAAGCGCCGCAACGCCGCAGATGGACCCTTGGCGGCCCGCCCGTGCGGGGCTCGCGGGTTTGCCCGCACTCGTCGTTGCCGGCCCTCGACGGGCAATAAGCCCGCCTTCGGCCCGGCGCCTCGATTGCGAACAAACCCGCGAGCCAGAGGCACTATCGATTCGTGCAGAGATTCCCTAGCGCGATCGATCGACGCTGAACGGCAGACGCACCAGATACGCGCCCGCCGTGCTGTGAATGCTCAGATTGGCGCGCCAGTCGCTGCGATCGGTGGTGCAGACCGGCAGGATCACCTCTTCGCGGTACGTGCCGTCGGCCAGCCGATCCAGCCGGTAGGCGTTGATGCCCATGTCCATGCCGATCATCTCGAAGTCCACCCGGATCTGGCCGATGGCTTTTGCCGCCTCGCCCCGTGGCACGACCCGGAAAACCATCTTTTCCAGCGGCACCACCGTTTCGGGCATGCTGACCAGGAACGAGCCCACCCCGTCGATCGCGATCTCGCAGCCCTCGCCCTTGAGCGGGCAGTCGGTCGGTGCCGGCACCTGGGTCAGCGGGCCGGTCGCCGGCGTGTCGATGATCAGCTTGTCCGGCGCCCGCCCCCAGAGATAGGTCAGCACGCCCAGGATCAGGAGCGTGGCCACCATCCATTTCGCCTGTTTCATGCTCATTCTTTTCTCCTCACGGCACGGGGCACGGCTCACCAGAACGCCGAAATCGAGGCGACACCGAATCCGCCACGACGCCAGATGCGCGGCAAGTCATCGACGCCCACACCACCAAGCGCATAGACCGGCATGGAGGCGGCCCCGGCCAGCTGGGCGAACGCCGCCCAGCCAATGCCGCGGACGCCCGAATGGGTCGCGGTCACTCGAACCGGCGACACGCTCACCAGGTCGATGGCCAACTCGGCGGCACGATCGAGAGACGCCTGATCGTGAACGGCCGCGGAAACCAGATGACCGGCGGCCTGCCAATCCCGCACCTGCCCGGCAGAGATCGACATGAGCCGGGCATGATTGAGATGCAGACCGACTCGGGGATCGAGCCCTTCGGGCAACGATTGGTCGCCGGGTGGATTGACCACCGGCCAGTGACCGGCCGCCAGCACCGATCGGGCGAGCGTCGGCCACGGCATCTCCAACCGCGTGGACTCCGGGCCGGGGCGCAAATTGACCAACATCGGTGCGGGCAGCCGGTGCAAGCGCGACTCGATGCGTGCCTGCCAGGCGGTCACACCCTCGGCACCGATTGGCGGCGTGATCGCCAGGCAACGCGGCAGGACCAGCGCATTGACCAGCCCGCGGTTGGCGGGCGGCATCGCGGCCAGCCAACCGCCCCGGCCATCGCGGTCAAGCGGCTCGGCCGCGAGCCGCTGCCCCTCGACCGAGCGCGGCCTGCCTTCCCACGCCGTGACCTCGAAGCCGATCAAGCGCAGACGGCGATCGGGATAATCCCAGTTGAGCGTGATCACGCGGCGGGCGCGCTGCACCCGAATCCCAACCTCCTCGTAGAGCTCGCGTGCGAGTGCGGCCCGCAGGGTCTCGCCGTCCCGGCGCTTGCCACCGGGGAAGGCGCGCAACCCGGCCAGGTGCTTATCCTCGGGGCGAACCTCC
>JAGXGL010000090.1 GCA_024636755.1 Guyparkeria sp.
GAATCCGTGCGCTGCACCCAGTGCGGGGTGTTCGTGCCCGAGGACAAGGCGGTGCGCCGCGACGGGCAGGATTTCTGCAGCTGGGAACACGCCGACGCTTGGGCCCAGGCCCAGGCCTCGGCCGACGCGCGGCACCGGGAGCAGGAATGATCCAACCGGCCGGCACGGAGAACTGGCGCGGGCTGCGCCTCGCCAACGCCTACCGCCTGCTGCTGGCCCTCGCCCTGACCGCCGCGGCACTGACCGATCGCGGCCCGGCGGTCTTCGGCCAGGCCGATGCCTCGCTGTTCATGCTCACCGCCTGGACCTACCTGTTCCTGGCGATGGCCTTCGAGTGGCTGCTGGAACTGCGCATCCTGCCGTTCCACCCGCAGGTCCACCTGCACACCGCAGGCGACCTGGCCTGCCTGATGCTGATCGCCCACGCCTCAGGCGGGCCGGAAGGGCCGATCGCGCTGGCGCTCGTGATCGCCGTGGGCATCGCGGCGGTACTGCATGCCGGTGGCGCGGCCATCGGCTATGCCGCAATCGGCGTGCTACTGGTGCTGGGCGAGGCGATCTATGCCTCGTGGACGCAGACGGACGCCGATCATCTAGCCAACTCCGGTTTTCTCGGTGCGGCCCTGCTGCTGATCACCGTGCTGGTGATCGCCTTCGAGCGGCGCGCGGCCCTCTGGGAACACCAGAGCCAGGCACGCGAACGCGAGGTGCGCTATCTCTCGGAACTGGCCTTGCGGGTCATCGAGCAGACCGACAACGGCATCATCGTCTCCGAGCCCGATGGCCGGATCGAATACATCAACGCCGCGGCCCGCCAGATGCTCGGCGAGGACCAAGCGATCACCGAAACGGACGATCACCGCCTTCCTGACCTGCACCCCGGCATGTGCGACGCGCTACGGGCCTGGTACGCGGGCCATGCCGACCAGCAACGCGACTTCGATCAGCCGCGCCGCCTGCGCGCGCAGTTTCACCGCATCGAGACCGCCCTGGGCCCGCGGGCCCTGATCGTGCTGCTGGACCTGTCGGCCGAGGACGAGCGGGTCCGGCGCGACAAGCTCGCCGCGCTGGGCCGGTTGATCGCCTCGATCGCCCACGAGGTCAGGAACCCGCTGTCCTCGATCCGCCAGGCCGCCGAGCTCCTGCCGGAGTCCGACACCCCGGCCGAACGCGAACAACTGACCGAGATCATCACGCGCCATAGCGATCGCATCAATCGACTGGTCGAGGACGTGCTCGGTGCCGCCCGCGCCCCGACGGTGCATGCCCAGCAGGTCGACCTGATCGACTGGCTGGGCCGGTTTGCCGACCGGCGTCGCGCGGCGTGGCAAGCCGCCAGCGAGCCGTTCACGATTCGGCTGGACACGGATGTCGAGCACGCCACGGCCCGGGTCGACACGACCCATCTCTGGCAGGTGATGGACAATCTCTGTGACAATGCCGAACGCCACGGACGCCCCGCGGACGGGCGACTGGCGATCCGGCTGCGGGTGACCGCGGCGGCCGGTCAGCGCTGGCAGGTCCAGCTCTGCGACAACGGCCCGCGCATCCCGACATCGGAGCGCGACGCCCTGTTCGAGCCGTTCTACACCACCCACTCGCAGGGAACCGGGCTGGGTCTGTTTGTCTCGCGCGAATTGGCGCTGGCCAACCGGGGTGAACTGACGCTGATCGAGCCCGCCGCCACCGACGCGCCGGGCAACTGCTTCGCGCTGTGCCTACCCATGGCTGAGGGGGCGGGGGCGGACGGGGCGACCGGGCCGACAACGACACAAGCAAGGGAATGAGAGCATGGCGTACTGCCTGATCGTGGACGACGAGCCGGACATCCGCACGCTGGTCGCCCTGTTCATGAAACGCGAAGGCGTGCCCACGCTGGAGGCCGCCAACCTGGCCGAGGCGCGCGACCGGCTCGACCATCACGGCGAGGAGATCGACCTCTGCCTGGCCGACATGCGCCTGCCCGACGGTAACGGGCTGGACCTGGTCGACGAGATCCGCGCCCAGCGCCCCGATCTGCCGGTGGCGGTGATCACCGCGCACGGCCAGGTGGAGGCCGCCGTGCGGGCACTGAAGGCGGGCGCCTTCGACTTCATCAACAAGCCGATCGAGCAGGACACCCTGCGACGCCTACTGCGCGATGCACGCAACCTGCAACCCAGCCGACCGATGGCAAACGCCCCCGCCGAGACGGATGCCAGCGACTCGCCCCTGATCGGCCAGTCGCGCGCCATGCGCCAGTTGCGCGAGATGATCGGCCGCCTGGCGCGCTCGCAGGCGCCCATCTTCATCCAGGGCGAGTCCGGCACCGGCAAGGAATTGGTCGCCCGCGAAATCCACGCCCACAGCAGCCGCGCGGGCGGACCGTTCGTGCCGGTCAACTGCGGGGCGATCCCCGGCGAGCTGATCGAATCCGAGCTGTTCGGCCACCACAAGGGCTCGTTCACCGGCGCGATCCGCGACAAGCCGGGCCTGTTCCGGGCCGCCGAGGGCGGCACGCTGTTTCTCGACGAGATCGCCGAGTTGCCGCTGCCCCTGCAGGTCAGCCTGCTGCGGGTGCTACAGGAACGCCGCGTGCGCCCGGTGGGCGCCACCGAGGAGGTGCCGGTGGACGTGCGGATCGTCTCGGCCTCGCACCAGGACCTCAACCAGGCAGTCACCGACGGCCGGTTCCGTCAGGACCTGTTCTTCCGTCTGAACGTGATCGGCCTGCGCGTGCCGCCGCTGCGCGAACGCCTCGACGACCTGCCCGCGCTCGCCTCGGCGATCGTCGCCCGGCTGGCCGCACGCGACCATCGACCGGTGCCCAGCATCGATCCCGCCGTGCTGCAGACCCTGGCCACTCAGCCCTTCCCGGGCAACGTCCGCGAACTGGAGAACCTGCTGGAACGCGCCATGGCCCTGACCGATGGCGAGCGGATCACCGACCAGGCCGTCGCACCGCACCCGATGATGACCGGCGAGGAGGAACCCGGCTCGGCACTGGGCGCCGGCCCCGGCTTCATCCCGGAGACCGACGAGCAGCACGACGTGCTGACTGCCCTGCAGCAGACCCGCTGGAATCGCAGCGAGGCCGCCCGTCGACTGGGCATGACCCTTCGCCAGTTGCGCTACCGGTTACAGAAGTGGGGCGTCGAATAAAAGACGACAGGGATCAGATCAGGATCACCTTCTGACCTCTCATCGCATACATCGGATTGCCGGGTTCAATCCGCCAATGCCCGCAACACGGCCGGCGGCAGCGACCAGACGAGCTTGCCATTACCGTAGCCGACGGCGTTATCGAAGCGGATCAGGATCATGCCGCCCTTTTTCATGGGCATGTTGCCGGACGGACGCCCGCCGAGCAGGCACTCGGCCAACTGCCCGAGGCCCGGTTCGTGCCCGACCACGGCCATGCCATCGACACGGGGCTGTTTGCGCAGCCATTCCACCGCCGCACCGATGGGGGCGTCGGGGGCGAACACCCCCTCCTGCTCGACCCGGCGCTGCTCGATACCGGGCGCGACGATTTCGGCCGTCTGCACGGCGCGCGCCGACGGACTGGTCACCAGTCGCTCAATGGGCAACGCCATGGTGGTCAGGCCGCGAGCCGCCATCTGCATGCGCTCGATGCCCCGCTTGGTCAGGGGACGCTCGGTGTCGGGCCGTCCCTCGCGGGCAAAGTCCTCGCGGTCCTGCGCGGCGGCGTGTCGGATGATCAACAGGTCCATGATGGGTCTCGCGGGCCGTGAAGCGGCGTGGCTCGTCGGGAACCCCTACGTGAATCGCCCCAGCCGATTCACGTAGGAACTTCCCTAGGTTCAGGCGGCATCCTGAACCCACCAAGCTACCGGATTGTGACAATGTGACCAGGAAAAGCTTTGCACGAATGCATTGCCACTCTGGCCTCGAAGGGCGCGCCTTGAGCCGGATGTCTGCGGCGTCGCGAGGCGCGCAGGGCGGCATCGCATTCGCGCAGGCCTTCCCGATGAGGAAGATGGACCACGACGTGCTCGGTTGGTTCACAGGCCGAGCGCATCTGGTAACGACGGCGCCCTGGGCTATGATGTCGATCTCGGGAAGGGTTGCACGAATGCGATGCCGCTCTGGCCCGGCGAGTCGTTCGTGATCAAGACGACGCAACGCCACTCGCCGGGACCGCTTCGCGCGCCTTGAGCACGCGAAGCGGTATCGGATTCGAGCCAACCTTCCCTAACCACCGTCACATCGCGAGGAGACGACATGGAAGGCCGTGATTCGCAGGATGCCCACCCCGACAACGCCACTAACCGTCCGCATCGCTCGGCCGGACCGCAAGGCACGATGCTCTTTCAAGCCGACGAAATGCGGCGACAGGCCGAGGCCGCCGAGCCGCAGGGCAACGAGCGCGCCTCGGTCGCCGAGCCGATCCTCGAGGGCACGAGCAGTGGCATCGAGGGCCGACGGTTCACCCTGCGGGCGGGCCGACAGACCATTGGCCGGCGCCAGGACAACAATATCGTCCTCGACGAACCCAGCGTCTCATCCTCGCACGCCTGGATCCTCAATCAGCAGGGCCAGCACGTGATCATGAACATGCTGTCGACCAACGGCACCTTCGTGAACGACAAGCGCGTCCACGAGGCGACGCTCAAGCATGGCGACCGCGTCCGTCTGGGGCAGGCGGAATTCGTCTTTCTCACCCGCGAGGCCGGCGAGGGACGTGTGGGGCCGCGCCACTGGCTGGTGGGCGCGCTGCTGCTCGCGGCCATGGCGCTGGCCTTCACCCTGATCTGGAACTGAGCCGGCCGTGACGGCCCCCGAGACGCCGACGACCATCGGCCGCTATCGCATCGAGGGCGTCCTCGGCGAGGGGGCGATGTCGATCATCTATGCCGGCTTCGACCCCAGCATCAATCGCCACCTGGCGATCAAGTGCCTGCGCGACGAGGTGGCCCGCGACGCCGCCTACCGGCGCCGCTTTCTCACCGAGGCACGCGCGGCCGGCACCCTGACGCACCCCAACATCGTCACCATCTATGACGTCGGCGAGGCCGACGGACGGCCCTATATCGCGATGGAGCGCCTGCGTGGCGACACACTCGCCGAGCGGGTCACCCGCGAGGGCTTTCCGTCGGTCGCCGTGATCATGGACCTAGTCGGCCAGATCGCCGCGGCACTCGACTTCGCCCACCGGCACGGCGTCGTCCATCACGACATCAAGCCGGAAAACATCATCCTGGTCGAGGGTTGGACCCACGCCAAGGTCAACGACTTCGGCGTGGCGCGGGTCGCCGACAGCGAAGAGGTGCACGACGGCACCGTTGCCGGCACCCCCGCCTACATGGCACCGGAACAGTTGCGCGGCGCAGCGACCGACGGCCGCAGCGACCTGTTCTCGCTGGGCGTGATGCTGTTCTGGCTTTTGACCGGGGAGAAGCCATGGCGCGAGTCGGCGATCGACCGGCTGATGGCCGAGCGTCACGACACCCCTCAGCCACCACTGGTCCCGCACGACCCGGCCACGCCCCAGGTGCTGCTGGAGATCACCCGCAGCCTGCTGCAATCCGATCCCGACCAACGCTACCAGCACGGCCACGAGGTGATCGACGACCTGCGCCACGCGCGACGGGAGCTCGAACGGCTGCGGGCGGATCCGATCGCCATGCGCATCCTGCCGATGCGGGTGCGCTGGGCCGCGATCCTGGGGATGATCCTCACCGTCACCCTGCTGACCGGGCTGGCCTCGGTCTACGTCAAGCAGGACCAGGCACTCACCGGCCTGGCCCTGGATTTCGGCGCGTCGCTGGGTCGCACCATCGCGCATGAAACCGCCGAGGACCTGCTGCTCAACGACGAGGTCGCCGTGCGGGCCCTGGTCAAGGACATGCGCCGCAATGACCAGATCCGCTATCTGGCCGTCGCCAACCGCGAACGCCAGGTGATCGCCAGCGCCCGCGACGAGGAAATAGGCACGGCACTGTCGGCCCTGCCCGAAACCCAACGACGTGACCTCGACGACGGCATCGTCAGCCATCACGGCGCGCTGCCCGAGACGGACACGAACGAACCCCTGCTGCTGTTCGACGTGCCCATCCGCTACCAGTCGCACCCGATCGGCACCCTGCGCCTCGGGGTCGAGAGCGAACCGTTGGCCGCGGCAAACCGGACCACGTTGATGGCGATGCTCACCGCGCTGCTGGCGACGCTCGTGGTGGTACTGAGCGCGGCCTGGTGGCTGTTCCGCCGCCTGCTCGCCCCGCTCGACGTGCTGCGCGATGCATTGATGCGCATCGCGCGGGGCGAGACCGGCCACCGCATCCGGCTGGTGCGTCGTGACGAGTTCGGCCGCCTGTTCACGGCCTTCAACCTAATGAGCGAATCGCTCTCCGGGCGTGAGGCCAGCCCGCCGGCCGTCCGGCCGAGCCAACCGACCGACAGCGAGCCGACGCGCGTGATCGAACCGGTCGACCCACCGGAAGGGCCGACGCGATAGATCAACGGTGACGCGTCAGAGCGCGTCGACGCGACGCTGCAGTTCGCGGGCACGCGCCCGGTAGCTGCGGGCGGGCTCGAAACTCGGATCGATCGCCAGCACGCGATCCCACAGGGCAATCGCCTCGTCGAGTTCCTGATTGCGATAGCGCAGGATCGCCCGCTGGTGATATTCACCCACCAGCCGTTCGCGTAACGCCGGCGCCCGGCTGGCCGCGGGCTCGATGCCCTCGTCCTCGGCCAGAGCGGCCTCGAAACGTTCCAGGGCCGCCTCGGGCCGATCATCGTCCAGCAATGTCATGGCCTCGCTCTGCAACCGCTCGGCTCGGCTGGGCGCCGCCTTCGGGGCGGACGCTTCATTACGCGACTCGTCGCCCCCGCTGGTCTTGGGCCGGTACGACGGCAACGGCGCATCCGGCAAGGCCAGTGCCGCTGCCGTCTGCCACGAAGGAATCGGCGCCCGGTCGACCTGCCGGCGCGCCGGCTGCCCGTCCTTCGCCGTGTCTTTCGGCTCGGCATCGTTCGATCTCGGCTCCCCGGGCAGGCGCAAGGTCTCCCCGACGCGCAGGTCGGACGGGTTCTCCGAGTCGTTGTAGCGGGCGAGGATCAGGAACAGCCCGGCATCGCCCAGATGGCGGGAGGCCAGGGCGCTGAAGGAATCGCCGGGACGCACCACGTACTTGTGCGACTGCCGGCCGAGCACCTCCTCGGGGTTGGCGGTCAGCTGGCGCATCACCGCCCGGGCCACCATGTCGTCGGGATGCCGTTCCAGGTAACGGGCGAGATCGCGGCGACCGCGCGCGAACCCCCCTCGCTGCAGCCCATCGAGGATGCCGTCCAATGAGCGCCGGTCGGCGGGTGGGGCCACATCCGCTTCGTTCACCGGATCGGCTCCGGCCTTCTCGCCCTCAGCGTCGGCCTGGCCCTGGAGGCGCGCATCGAGCTCACCCAACTGGGCGCAACCAGACAGGACCACCGCGGTCAGAAGCAGGGTTGCGACTTGCCAGATGCGAGCCGAGGTGCGCGAGCGTCTACCGAAAGTCATCATGGATCGGCTGCCGTGATTCGAGGAAATGGGTTCAGGTAATCGACAGGCGTTCTGCCAGCCGACCCAACCAGGACGTGGGCCGCTGTGAGCGAGCGAGGATCAGCCCGAGATTGTCGCCCAACTCGCCGCCGCGCTCGGCCCCGAGGGCAAGGCCGCCGTGCAGGGCGGCAAACAGGTCGGGCTCGCGCAGCAGGCCGGCGAGTTCCGAGCGACTCAGGCTCTCCCAGATGCCGTCACTGCACAGCGCGAAGCCATCCCCGGGCCGCAGGACGGCGTAGCCATGCTCGACCTCGGGCGGCTCGCTGCCGCCCAGGCCCCGCAGCAGCACGTGCTGGTCGGGGTCACGGGCCAGGTCGGCCTCGCGGATCTCGCCGCGATCGAGCTTGAGGCGGGCCAGGCTATGGTCGCGGGTGACGCTCAGGCAGCGCCGGCCGCGGAAATGGTAGAGCCGACTGTCGCCGACGTGGGCCCAGTAGGCCTGCCCGTCACGCAGCAGCAGCGCGACGATGGTGGAATGCGGTTCGGCCGCCACCCAGGCGTTGCGCCGACGGATCTCCGTGTGCGCGGCCTGGCAGAGGGTTTCCAGGAACAGGGCGCCGGGCTGCTCGCGCCAGGCCCGCTCATCCCACAATTCCCGGGCGGCGTGGATCACCCCGCCCGAGGCGAGCTCGCCGGCGCCGTCACCGCCCATGCCGTCGGCCAGCACCATCAGCGAGGTCGACTCGCGGGCGTCGTCCAGGCAAATCAGGTCGTCCTGCTGCGAGGGGCGGCCACCCCGGGCGCGCCCACAGGCCATGCCCGGGGCCTCGCGAATGTCGAACTCACCGTCCCTGTCCATGTCTGCGAGCGCTCCTGGTTCGCCTGCTCCGTTGCCCAATCCGTGGCCCACTCGGCATCCCGCCGCCGGTCACGATCGAGATCGTCTCAACTCATCGTCGGGCAGTATAGCCCTGCCGGCTACCCGATTCAGCCGTCTTCCTGGGCCTCGAGCCATGCGGTTTCGGCCGCCTCGAGCCGGACGCCGATCTCGCCACGCTCGCCCTGCAGACGCACGACCTCATCCTCGCGCTGCCCCTCGTACAAGGCCGGGTCGGCCAAGGCGGTGTCGATCTCGGCCAACTGCTCACCCAGACGCTGGACCTCTGCCTCGAGGCGATCAAGGCGCTTTTGCCGCTCCTTGGCCTGGGCACGGGACGCCTTGTCGCGCGGCTTGCCCCAATCGGAGGACGCGTTGGCCGGCGCGGCCGGGGCCTTCTTGCCGGCTTTCTTGTCGGATTTCTGGGCAGCCTTCTGGCCGGGCTTGTCGGCCGCCTGCTCGCGATTGTGGGCACGTCGGCGCTCGGTGACCGCCTCGCGGTAGTCGTCCAGGTCGCCGTCGAACGGCAGCGCGGCGCCGCCACGCACCCACCAGAAGCGGTCGCAGACCAGCTCGATCAGGCTCTTGTCGTGCGAGACCACCAGGATCGCCCCCTCGAAGGTCTGCAACGCCTCGGCCAATGCCTCGCGCATGGCGAGATCCAGGTGGTTGGTCGGCTCGTCAAGGATCAGCAGGTTGGGTGCCTTCCAGACCAGCAGCGCCAGCGCCAGGCGGGCCTTCTCGCCGCCGGAAAACGGTTCGATCGGCTCGAAGATGCGATCGCCGACGAAACCGAAACGGCCGAGGAAGTCGCGCAGCTTCTGGGTGGAGGCCGTCTTGCCGGCCACCCGCTCGAGGGCGATCAGCGGCGTGTCGCGCGGGTCGAGCTGATCGAGCTGGTGCTGGGTGTAGTAGCCCACCTGCACGCCCGGGGCGACGAAGCGATCACCCGACAGCCAGGTCTCGCCGCCGTCGGCAATGACGCGGATCAGGGTGGTCTTGCCCGCGCCGTTGGCGCCGAGCACGCCGATGCGATCACCGGCCCGGATCTGCAGCGAGACGTCCTCGATCAGTGGCGTGCCGTCGTAACCGATCGAGACGCCCTCGAGGGTAACCATCGGGTCCGGGGCGCGCTTCGGGCTAGGAAAGTAGAAGGAAAAATCGTCGCGGTCGGCGTGGCTCGCGGCAATCACCGGCAGGCGCTCGAGGGCCTTGACCCGGCTCTGCGCGGCACGCGCCTTGGTGGCCTGGGCACGGAACCGGTCGATGAAGCCCTGCAGGCGCTCGCGTTCCTTGGCCATTTTCGCCGCCAGGGCCTGGTTCTGCATCAGCCGCTCGGCACGCATCTCCTCGAAGGAGCTGTAATGACCGGTGTAGAGATTGAGCGACTGGTTCTCGATGTGGGCGATATGGGTGCAGACGTGGTCGAGAAAATCGCGATCGTGCGAGACCACGATCAGCGTGCCCGGGTAGCTCACCAGCCAATCGGCCAGCCAGAACACCGCGTCGAGGTCGAGGTGGTTGGTCGGCTCGTCGAGCAACAGGATGTCGGAGGGCGCGATCAGCGCCCGCGCCAGGTTCAACCGCATGCGCCAGCCACCCGAGAAGCTCGAGACCGGGTTGTCGATCGACGCGGGGGCAAAACCCAGGCCGTCGAGCAGACGTGCCGCCCGCGCCCGCGCACTGAATCCGCCGATCGTCTCAAACTCGGGGTAGATCTCCGCCATCCGCATGCCGTCGTTCTCGGCCTCGGCCTCCAGCAGGGCGGCATTCAGGCGCGCGTAGTCACGGTCGCCATCGAGGACGTAATCGACCGCCGAGGCATCCAGCGCCGGGGTTTCCTGCTCCACCGTCGCCATGCGCTGACCACCGGCCCATTCGATATCACCCGCATCCGGCGCGATCTCGCCCTCGAACATCGCCAGCAAGCTGGACTTGCCGGTGCCGTTCTTGCCCACCAGGCCCAGGCGCTGGCCCGGTAGCAAGGTGAGATCGGCATCCTCGAGCAGCAACTGCGTGCCGCGACGAAGGGAGACGGACTTCAACTGGATCATGTGGTCTCCAATCGGAATCGACGCCGTAAAGGTTGGCGGCGCCGCAAATGAGCGTGGCAAGGGGCGCCGAGAGACTGAAACCCTTCAAGCGCCCCGGCATTGCAACGGAGGGCAGGTTCCCTTGTGCCTTACCTCGCGAGCGTCCGGTGGCCGGGGCGGAGCGACAAGGACGTCGAACCGGCCCCGATCAGCCACCGGACGCTTGCGAGGCCGGGGGTCTCGGCATCGAGACACCCGGGCCCGAAGGGCCAAGGCGCAGGGTGCCCTTCTTTTCGCCTCCGCAGCCATAACTTGGCTTGGGCAAGCAAGAAAAGACGCTCGCCCGCCCTTCGGCAGGGCAGGGAAGAACAACCCCGCGCCAACAGGCGGGCGAACCAACTCCCGCCGCCCGACTCCAGCCACCCTGAGCCCCAGGGAACAAATAGAACCCCAAAACCAAAAAGGCCGGGACCCCGTAAACGAGGTCCCGGCCGGGGAATTTGGTCGGAGTGGCAGGATTCGAACCTACGACCCCTACGTCCCGAACGTAGTGCTCTACCAAGCTGAGCTACACTCCGTAAAACCGTCGACGCCTCGGCGTCAGTGGTCACGCTGAACGCTGATGTCCGCCAGGGCGGCCATCGCTCGGGAATGGACACTGTCGGGCAGAACCCCCAGTGCCTGCTTGGCCGCATCGGCCTCACGTTCAGCGAGCGCCGAAGTATACGAGAGTGCGTCGGTCCGTTCAACTACTTCGAGCACCTCGTCGATCCGGTCGGCCGACTGCGACTCGATCGCCTCGCGCACCAGCTCGGCACTGGCCGCATCCGCCCGCGCCATGGCGATGATCAGGGGCAGGGTCGGCTTGCCCTCGGCGAGATCGTCACCGACGTGTTTGCCGGTCTGCGCCTCGTCGCCGCGATAGTCGAGCACATCGTCGATCAGCTGGAAGGCCACGCCCAGTCGATAGCCATAGTCGCCCAGCGCGCGCTCGGTGGCCTCGTCGCGATCATCGAGCACGGCGGCGAGACGACAGGCGGCCTCGAACAGGGTGGCCGTCTTGCGCCCAATCACGTCCATATAGAGCGCCTCGGAGACCGTCGCGTCGCCGATGTTCATCAGCTGCATCACCTCGCCCTCCGCGATGCGGTTGGTGGCGTCGGCAAGGATACTCATCACGCGCGGTCGCTCGACCTCGACCATCATCTGGAAGGCGCGCGAGTAGAGGAAATCCCCGGTGAGCACCGAGGCGGCGTTGCCGAACCGCGCATTGGCGGTATCGTGGCCACGGCGCAGGGTGGATTCGTCGACCACGTCGTCGTGCAGCAGGGTCGCGGTGTGAATAAACTCCACCACGGCGGCCATCTGCGCCGACCCCGGCAGTTCCGCCCCCTCGCCGCGCAGCGACCGACTGGCGAGCATGTGCAGCAACGGTCGGAAGCGCTTGCCGCCGGAATGGACGATGTAGCTGCCCAGCTGGTTGATCAGGGCGACATCCGAGCCGAGCCGATGCATGATCACGCGGTCGACGGCCCGCATATCATCGGCCATCAATGCGCGGATCTCGTTCAACTGCATGCTCATCGTCTCGCTCGTTCGCTCGATAGGGGGATGCCCGGCGGGCCGCCGCCAACCTTACACCAAGGCCTGGTAGGCGACTAGGTGCCCTAGCGGAACCACCCAGGGGGAAGCGACCGGGCCAAGGTCTCGCGCGATGCCCGGAATGCCTCCTCGTAGGCCTCGTCGGCCTCGTCGCCGGCAAAGCACAGGCGCTCAAGGGTCGAACGCGCCTCCAGCCAGTCCGCCGGCGCCCCGCACGCCAGCAACGCCGAGCGCACCGGGCTTACCATCGGCTGCGGCAAGGCGATGAGCACGCGATTCAACCGCTCACGCAAGGCCTGCGGATCCGCGGCCGACCGCAATGCCTGCTGGGCACGACGCCAGTCGCGACGGACACGCCACCAATGCCACCCCGCTCGAGCGAGCCAGGCCAGCAGCAAGAGGCCGACCAGACCGGCGAGCAGCCAGGGCAAGGCAGCACGGATGGCGGCAAGCCGCCGCTCGGCCGGTTCGGCCTGCCAACGGACCGGTTGCGCCTCACTGCGGGCGTAATCGATCGCCCATCCCGGCTTGGCGGCCGTCGGGTCGATGTAAGGCAGCTTGAGCGCGGGCAGGCGAGCTTCGCGGGTGCCATCACTCCCGCCCGTGACCGCCGGCAGAAGTGAGAATCGCACCTCCCAGGCATCGACCAATGGCCCCATCGCCTCCGCCCGCGCCTGGTCCGGGGCATGTCGAATCGACGGCTCGTCGATGCGCAGGCCCACCGGGGCGATCAGCTGCGCTTGCAACAGTTGCTCGAGCGCCTTCTCCGATAGCCCCTCGCCGACCACCAGGAAACGCCACTCGCCCGGCTCACCCGCGACCAGTTCACCGCTCTGCATATCCCGTAGTGCCAGGTCCGGGGCGACCGGCAGGTATTCGGGCAGATGGGCGGGCAGCGGCTCGACCGCCAGCCGCCGCGCGACCGGTACCCAGGCAAATTGGCTCTGCGCGCGACCGACCACGTCGAAATCGATGCGCTGGAACTCGAGCGTCACCCCGCCGCCGCGCAACGCCTGCACGGCCCAGCGATAGGTCCGCCGCACCACGCGACGCCCGTCGATCTCGACGGTGTCCTGCGTCGCTCCCAGCACCTGGGTGTCGATGCCCTGACCCTCCGGGCGGTGCACCTCCACGCCGCGCAATTGTCGTGAGGGGTCGAGAATCGTTTGCGTGACCAGGAAGGTCTGGCGCTGCACCGGATCGATCGCGGCCACCTCGGTCTCGACGATCACCCCGCGCGGCGGGCGCCCGGCACCGTCCTGGCTGAGCCGCTCCGAAACAGCCGGCAGCGGATCGATCGGCCCCAACTCGACCCGTTCGGCAAAGCCGCTCTCCTCTCGATCGCGATCGGGTAGCGGGATATCCGCGATGGCCGGCAGCGCCCCACCCACGCCGAGCAAGGCCACCAGCAACGGTGCCGAGCATCGGCGTGCGACTCGCGTGACGTTCATTGCCCTGCCTCCGTCTCGTCGCCGGCCAGTCCCTGACGAACCACCGACTTGTAGGGCTGCTGGCGGAGCAGGCCGTCGATCGGCGGGACGGGACGATCCTCGATGCGCTCGAGCTTCTTGCGCGCGCCGCCAAGCAACCCCTCGTCGAGTGCAAACGCCTCGCCGTCACCGGGTGCCTGATCGGCCACTGCCCCGCCCTGGCCACTGCCTTCGGCTTCCAGCATTGCCTCGGCCATTTCCGCCCCGTCGTCCTCGGCGAGCTCGCGGCGCAGGGTCGATTCGTAACCCTGGAATTCCGGCGTCGGCTCGAGGGATTCCTCCTGCGCCCCGCCGCGCAACGCCTCGACCAGGTCCCGGTTGCTACGGGCATCGTCGTGTTCCGGATCGATCGTCAGCGCGGCCTCGAAGGCATCCACCGCGCCGCCATAACGACGGGCGAGCGTCAGGGCGTTGCCCAGATTGAACAGCGCCAGAAGCCGCTGCTGATCGGTTTCGGCCAACCAGGACGCCGCCTGCAGGCGTTCGACGGCGTGCGGGTAATCGGCGCGACGAAATGCCGCCAGCCCGCTGCCCAAACGGGCGTTGAATCCCGCCACGCGATCGAACGCGCTCTGCGCCCGGGCGAACTCGCCGGCCTCGAAGGCCTGCCAGGCCTGCTCGAGATGCGCTTTCTGCTCCGACTCGTCGACCAGCGGTGATGCCCCCGCGACCGTAAACACCACCGGGGTGACCACGGCGAACAGCACCACCAGACCGAACCGCCAGCCGCGCCCCTGCCCGGTTGTCGCGCCCCACTCGAGCACTAGGTGGATGATCAGCGCGACCATCGCCACCCACAGGGCCAGCACGGCCAGCGAGCGGGAGCCCTCGGTGGTCTCGGTCGAGCGGGCAGGTGCGGGCAGGGCGTCAATACGCTCGCGCAGGAAGGCGACGTCGTCTTGCAACACCCCGGTCCGCCGCGCCTCGCCGCCGGCAAGCTCGGCCAATTCGGCGACGCGCTCGAAAGCCGGTTCGGAGACGATCACCTCGTTGTCGTCATTGCGACGCGGCTGCCCCCCCTTGAACAACGGCGTGCGCTCGCGCGCCATGCTCACCGCGAAGATCGGAATATCCCGCTCGGCGAGCCGCTCGGCGGCCGCCAGGACACGGCTGCCCGCTTCTCCGGCGAATTGGCGGCCATCGGCCGAGGTCAGCCAGATCACCGCCCCGCCTTCCAGCGCCCGCATCTCGGCGGCCAGGGAAAAGGCCTGATCCGGGCGGGCGACCAGACGATCCCCCATCAGACCGGGCAGGTGTCCGGCGTAAAACTCAAGCAGGTTGGCATCCGGTCCCGGCGGCAGCATCACCCCGGCGGTGTCCACCGAGCGCAACAGGCCCATGGGCCGCCCCGACTGCGACTCGGCCAGCAACTCGATCAGCATCACTGCCCGGTCGATGCGGTTGGGGTCGACATCCCGGCCGGTCATCGCGGCGGTGCCATCGACCACGAACAGCAACGGGGCCCGGACCTCCTCCTGCGATTCGCGATCCTGCGCCACGCGCGGGTCGGCCAGCGCCAGGACGGCAAACAGCCAGAACAGCACCCA
>JAGXGL010000091.1 GCA_024636755.1 Guyparkeria sp.
GCGCACCCGGTCCTCGCGGCCGATATTGCCCGGGTTGATGCGCAGGCAATCGGCACCGAGCTCCGCCACGCGCAGGGCGATGCGGTAGTCGAAGTGGATGTCGGTGATCAGCGGGATCGAGACCCGCTGCTTGATCTTGCCGAAGGCCTCGGCGGCCTCCATGTTGGGCACGGAGACCCGCACCAGGTCCGCGCCGGCGGCCATCAGACGCTCGATCTGCGCAACCGTCGCCTCGACATCGCAGGTATCGGCGTTGGTCATCGACTGGACGGAGATCGGCGCATCGCCACCCACGCCCACGGATCCGACCTGGATCCGACGGGACAAGCGACGCGTCACCGGAATCGGTTGAAAACTCATGAATTCCCCACGGTCGTTCGCAGCACGCCGGTGTTATCGCTGGCCTCGCCCAGCTCAACCGGTTCGCCCTGGTATTCAACCTCGAACCCCTCGGGATGCCCCAGCACCAGCGAGAACGGCCCGGCGGCCTCGGCAAACGCGCGCTCCTCGCCGGCGGCCAGCACGTCGTACATCAACCGCTCGCCATTGCCGTCACGCACCTCGACCCAGCTGTCGGCGCGGGTGGCGCGCAGCAGCAGGGCCGGCGGCCTGTCGGCGGCCGGCTCGGCCGAGGCAACCGTTGCATCGGCGTTTGGCTCGCTGTCGGCGGCATCGGCGGATGGGCCGGACTCGCCCTCCGCGGGCTGGTCACGACCTTCCCCCAACGCACCGATCGCGGCCAGGCGCTCGCCGGGCAGCGCCAGCGAGACACCCTCGACCGGCCCGGCGGCCGTCTCGGTCGGCGCAGGGGCCTCGGTCGGCGGTGCGGGGGGCTCGTCGAGGGCACCTTCGATGGCCGGACGCTCGTCGCCCGAGCCCTCGCCGTCAACGGGAGCCGAATCGGCGTTGGTCGAGGACTCGGCCGTCTCGCCACTCAAGTCAGCCCACCAGGCCTGCACACGATCGGCATCCAGGCGCGAGAGGGCCACTACCACGATCGCGATGACGATCAGGATGCCGAGCCATGCCAGCAAGCGACGGCCAAGGCGACCACCGCGGGGCTCCATGACATCCAGTGTCGGGTGGATGCCTCCCTGCACCACCCCGTTATTGTCCGGGGCACGCTGGGCATTGTATTGGGCGATCAGTTCGTCGCCGTCGAGGCCCAGTTGCCCGGCCCAGGTCCGCAGGTAGGCAAGGATGTACGGACGACCCGGCACGGCGTCGAGCTCGTCGCGTTCAATGCGCTCGATCACCTTCAGATCGAGGTTGAGTGGCTGGGCCAGATCGGCGGTGCTCAGACCGACGGCTTCGCGGCCATGCCGGATGCGTTCGCCGACACTGGGGCCGGTGACGTCCTGCCCAAGGGTGATCGCCTCGTCCGGCTCATGGACCGTTGCTCCAACCGCGGGCTCACGCCGCTCCTGCTCGCTCATCGACTGCCTCCCTGTTCCAGTGCCTGGGCCTCCGGCGAATCCGGGAATCGGCCGCGCAGGATCAAGCGGTGGTTCTTCAATGCCTGCTCGTCACCCACCATGCGATCGATCGCGATCGCGACGGTCAGCGACCGCGGGGTGTGCCGATGGCGTGATTCGTATTGCCGCATCACCTCGGCCGCCTCGGCCGCCTCGCCGGTTTCCAGCAAGGCCTGCGCCACACCCAGCAGGGCCGCCGGCTGGCGTGCGCCCTCGGCCACGGCACGACGGAACTGGGCCAGCGCCTGGGCTTGGTCGCCGGCCTGCTGGTAGCAGCGGCCGGAGTTGACCAGGGCGTATTCCGGGGTCTCGTACAACGGGTCGCCATAGGCCCGACCAAACATCGCCTGAGCGCGCTCGTAATCGCCCTGCGAGCAGAGAAAACCGCCGTAGTTGTTCGCCATGTCCGAATTATCGCCATCGAGACGAACGGCCCGGGCGAAGGCCTTGGCGGCCTTGTCGTCCTCACCCAGGCGCTGGAGCAGCAGGGCATGGACGTGGTGGGCCGGGGCGTAGCCGCTGTCGAACCGGATCGCCCGCCGGACCTTCTCCATGGAAATCTTGAGCTCGCCCTCGCGCATGTAGCCCGCGGCCAGCTCGGTATTGATCTCGGCGGCCTGACGATTTTCGCCGACGTGGCGCTCGACCGAGCCACGATCGCCCTCCAGGCCGCCGGTCGTCGCGCAGCCGGTCAAGCCGAGCACCACCACGCACACGCTCAACAGGCGGTGGCTCATCGAGTCACCTCCACGACGCCCTGGCCCAGCCCCATCTGCGCCAGCCGATCCGACCGCCGCGAGCGATCGGCGACCTTGCCCGCCAGCTGGCCGCAGGCGGCATCGATATCGTCACCGCGCGTCTTGCGCGGCACGGTGTTGATCCCCACCGCCTTGAGTTGCGCCCGGAACCGCTCGATGCGGTTGCGCGAGGAGCGCTCGTAGCCGGAACCCTCGAAAGGGTTGAACGGGATCAGATTGATCTTGACCGCCTCCTTGCGCGGGCCGAGCAGGGCAATCAGTTCGTCGGCATGCTCGGGGGTATCATTGACCCCCTGGATCATCACGTACTCGTAGATGATCGCGCCGTGCGGCACCACCTCAGCGTAGCGGTCGCAGGCGGCCATTAACTGGTCGAGCGGGTACTTCTCGTTGATCGGCACCAGCTCGTTACGCAACACATCGTTGGACGCATGCAGCGAAATCGCAAGCGAAATCGGCAGCCGCTGGCCCAACCGATCGATCGCCGGGACGATGCCGGAGGTCGAGATGGTCACCCGCCGCTTGGACAGGCCGTACGCGTGGTCATCAAGCATCAGCTCGGCGGCGTCCACCACCGCCTGCTCGTTGAGCAGCGGCTCGCCCATGCCCATGAAGACCACGTTGCTAATCGCCTTGCCGGTCGGCAAGCGACGTTCGATCAATCGTTCGGCCAGCCAGAGCTGACCAACGATCTCCGCGGTCGACAGGTTGCGATTGAAGCCCTGTCGGCCGGTCGAGCAGAAGGTGCAGGTGAGCGAACAGCCCACCTGCGAGGAAATACAGAGGGTCGCGCGGTCGTCCTCGGGGATGTAGACCATCTCCACGGAGTTGCCGCCGCCCGTATCGACGAGAAACTTGCGCGTCCCGTCCTTCGATTCCTGGTCGAGCAGGATCTCGGGGGCCTGGATGCAGGCGATCTCCTTGAGCTTCTCACGGAGGCTCTTGGCCAGATCGGTCATCGCGTCGAAGTCTTCGACCCGACGCTGGTGCACCCACTTGAGCACCTGGTTGGCACGGAAGGGCTTCTCGCCCATCTCCGCGAACCAGGCACGCAGGCGGCTAGGCGCCAGGCCCAGCAGGTTGATGCGTTCGTCGGTCGAAGTCATTCAGGCCACCCGTGTCATGACCCGAGAAGGTGCCAGCGATCTTAGCGGCTGGTCAACTCGTCGGGCTTGAAGAAGAAGTCGATCTCGGTGCGCGCGTTCTCGGCACTGTCCGAACCGTGGACCGCGTTGGCGTCGATCGACTCGGCGAAGTCGGCGCGGATGGTGCCCGGCTCGGCATCCTTCGGGTTGGTCGCGCCCATCAGGTCACGGTTCTTGGCGACGGCGTTTTCGCCCTCGAGCACCTGGACGAACACCGGGCCGGAGATCATGAAGCCGACCAGTTCGCCGAAGAACGGGCGCTCCTTGTGGACCGCGTAAAAGCCTTCGGCCTGCTCGCGGGTGAGTTGCAGCATGCGCGCACCGACCACCGACAGGCCGGCATCCTCGAAGCGCGAGATGATCTGACCAACCACGTTCTTGGCAACGGCATCTGGCTTGATGATCGAAAGGGTGCGTTCTACGGCCATGAAATTATCTCCTGGTCGGGCGGGATCGGACCGCCCCGGTGAAACGTGAAAAAGAAAACGGAAACAGGAAGCTGTCGCTCACCGAGGGTGAGCGACAGCAAAGCGCGATAGTTTAAGGAACCTCTGCACGAATAGCCAATGCCTCTGGCTTACCGGCTTGTTCGCCATCAAGGCGCCGATTCGAAGTCGGGCTCGTTGCCCGCCGAGAATCGGCAACACCGAGGGCGAGCAAGCCGGCAAGCCCCGGAGGGCGGGTCGCCAGGCACCCACCTGCGGCGTTGCAGCGCTTGCCAATGACTACGGCCATTGGGCGGCGCGCTACGCCTTGCATCTGGGCGCCTGGCGACCCGCAGAGGCGTTGGCTATTCGCGCAGAGGTTCCTTGACGATTCACCGGAAAACAATCCATGCGAACCGATCGGCGGCAGCCGGAGCGACAGCCGCGCCGAACCGGTGGATCAGGGGCCGATACCCCGCATGCCGGCAGCGACGGCCTCGGATCGCTCGTCACGCGTCTGCTGCAGCTGATTGTCCTGGCGGGCGGAGACGCCGAGCACGTCGGGCTGCTCCACCAGGTCGGCCAGGGAAATGGACTCGAGGAACCCCTGGATCTGCGCCGACAGCCCCATCCAGAGGTCGTGGGCAAGACACTGGCCGCCGTCCTGGCAGTTGCCGCGTCCCCCGCACCGGGTGACGTCGACCACCTCGTCGACCGCGTGGACGATCTCGGCGACGTTGATCCGCGCCGGCTCCCGGGCCAGCTGGTAACCGCCACCCGGGCCACGCACGCTGCCGACCAGTTGCCCGCGGCGCAACTGGGCGAACAGCTGCTCGAGGTAGGAAAGCGACAACGACTGTCGTTCGGCGATGTCGGCTAGTGCCGTCGGCTGGCCGTGGTCATGGATGGCCAGGTCGAGCATGGCCGTGACGGCGTAGCGGCCCTTGGTCGTCAGCCTCATTGCAAACCTCCGGGCAGCCCCTCTCGGGGCCGCCAAAACGGGTCAATCCCGAGCGGGACTCTCGGGGATAGTCGCCCCATCATAGTCCGGCGACAGGGCGCTGTATATGGGTGGCCGCCTGTCGGGTCAGTCGCGCCGGACCGAGGCCTCGTCGACTGCCTGGTCGCGACCGCAATTGACCGGGCCATCTTCCTCGTCGAGATGGCAGCCATCCAGGCTGGGACGACTCGGTCGGGAGACGTCCACCCCCAGCGAGCGCAGGGCATCGGCCATCTCGTCGAGCTGACCGTCGACTGTCTGGACGTGATCCAGCAGGCGATCGACCACGGTCGCCACCGGATCAGGCATGTCGCGGGCCACCCCGTAGGCATCGAAACCCAGCCGTTGGGCGACGCGTCGTTTGGTCTCGTTCTGCTCGGCGCGCTGCTCGACCATGCGCGCGGGGATGCCGACCAGGGTCGCCCCGTCCGGCGCGTCCTTGAGCACCACGGCGTTCGAGCCGACCCGCACGCCTTCGCCGAGTGTGATCGGACCGAGGATCTTCGCCCCGGCCCCGACCACCACGCCGGCGCCCAGGGTGGGGTGGCGCTTGCCCTCGCGCCAGGTGGTGCCGCCCAGCGTGACGCCGTGATAGAGGGTGCAGTCATCGCCGATCTCGGCGGTCTCGCCGATCACCACGCCCATGCCGTGATCGATGAAAAAACGGTGTCCGATCTCGGCACCGGGGTGGATCTCGATACCGGTCAGCCAGCGGCTGACGTTGGAGATCAGCCGGGCCAGCAAGCGCCAGTTGCGCCGCCACAAGGCATGGGCGACGCGGTGCCACCAGACGGCGTGCAGACCCGGATAGGTCAGCGCGATCTCCCAGCGGCTACGCGCCGCCGGGTCGCGGTCGAACACGCTGTCGACGTCATCAAGAATCGTTTTCCACCAACCCATGCACTTGCTCCGCAATCTATCGATCAATCCGCCCCGCCGCGCCCCTTTCGGGAAAGCGCGGTCAGCATGCCCTGCAGGATCTGCAACTCATCGCGCCGTGGCTCGGCCCGGTTGAGCATCACGCGCAGGCGCTGCATCAACCGCCGGGCGTGGCGCTCCGTCTCCGCCGCGTCGGCGCCGGGGAAGTAGTCGCGCTCGGCCAGCGCCGCCTCGAGACGAGCGCAGAGTGTAGCAAGCTCGGCCTTGCGGGCCGGCGGCTCGCCGCC